>JAUSCY010000046.1 GCA_030650995.1 Sheuella sp.
TTTTTTGCAATCAAAGCAGCATCAGCATGCAGCGCTGCGACCATGGCACTCAGTGTCTCATCATTATCTGCGCGCAGATCGACTGAAAACTTAACCGTTCCAGGAATGACGTTACGCGAGTTTGGATAAACATCCAGCATACCGACCGTGCCGCGCGCATTGGGCGCGTGATCCAGTGCAAGGCGATTCACGAGTTGCACCATATGCGATGCCGCGAGCAGGGCGTCTTTGCGTAATGCCATGGGTGTCGGACCTGCGTGAGCCTCAGAACCCGTCACCACCACATCAAACCAGCGCTGACCCAACGCACCCGTGACAACTCCAATGGTTTTATCATTAGCCTCTAGTACGGGGCCTTGCTCAATATGTGCCTCAAAATACGCGGCGACGCCTTGCGTACTGACATGGTCCTTTCCTGCATAGCCGATTTGTGTCAGCGCAGAACCTACCGTCACACCATCACGATCCTTTTGCGTCAGAACTTCCTCAATATTGAACTCACCGATAAATGTGCCTGAGCCCATCATGACAGGTACAAAGCGTGAACCTTCCTCGTTTGTCCAGACAACTACTTCGAGTGGCGCTTCAGTAACAACGCCCGCATCATTGAGTGTTTTGAACACTTCGAGCCCCGCCAGCACGCCATAGTTGCCATCGAATTTTCCACCAGTAGGTTGTGTATCGATATGACTGCCTGTCATCACAACAGGCAGGGCGGGATTACGTCCGGCCCGTCGGGCGAAAATATTGCCTATGTGATCAATCCGAATGGTGCATCCTGCTGCACGCGCCTGGCTGACGAACAGGTCACGACCCTGTCTGTCGAGTTCGGTTAAGGCCAGACGGCAGACACCGCCTTTTTGCGTCGCACCAATCGAAGCCAGCTCCATCAGACTATCCCATAAGCGCTGACCATTGATCCTGAGGGTGGCAATGTTGGTGGTGGTAACAGCGTTCATGACGGCTCCGGGATTCAATAAAGTGGATAAATAAATCTTCCTCAGTAGCAGAGGAATAAGTTGAACTGTAAAAGAAAAACGCACTGTAATAGACAAAGGCTTGTACAGCCTGTACTGTTCAGTCGAAGAAACGCTAACAATATGACTCGAACCTAAATAAAGCTATCATCACAATTACATTGTTTGTATAGATCGTATAGACAGCTTTTATGTCTGTCAAACATTCAGATGGCTGCCATAGCAATAGGGTAATAAATATGAAATTAGATGCAATTTCGCACCGGAATCGCAACACAAAGATCGTTGCAACACTTGGACCTGCGAGCAGTGAGCCTGCAATGATCCGTCATCTTTTCGATGCTGGCGTTGATGTATTTCGCTTGAATTTTAGTCATGGCACCCATGCCGATCATAAAGCACGGTACGACGCCATTCGTCAGATCGAGGCTGACATCGGTCGCCCTGTCGGGATTTTGATGGATTTGCAGGGTCCAAAGCTGCGTTTAGGGCAAATTGTGGGTGGTAAGCAGATGCTTGAAACAGGGCAGAAGCTGACACTCGATCTCAATCCAGAGCCGGGTGCAAATGGACGCGTGCCCTTATTGCATCCAGAGATTTTCGCGGCAATCCGTCCGGGTGATGATTTGCTGATTGATGATGGCAAGGTACGTCTGCGCGTGTTGAGCTGCAATACGCAGCAGGCCGAAGTGCAGGCTCTGAATGCAGGCATGATTTCTGATCGAAAGGGCGTGAACGTCCCGGGAGCCATTTTGCCCCTGTCTGCGCTGACAGAAAAAGATCGGGAAGATCTTGATTTTGGTCTGAGTATCGGGATCGACTGGATTGCCTTGTCGTTCGTTCAGCGTCCCGAAGATATCCATGAGCTCAAGGCCATTGTGGGTAATCGTGCCTGGGTGATGGCCAAACTTGAAAAGCCTTCAGCGATTGATTCGCTTGATGCGATTGTTGCCGCCTCGGATGGTGTGATGGTGGCTAGGGGGGATCTGGGCGTGGAGCTCCCTCCAGAGGATGTGCCTGTCCTGCAGAAGCGCATTGTTCGCGCTTGTCGCGAGGCTGGCAAACCTGTGATTGTGGCTACACAAATGATGGAGTCGATGATCACCTCTCCTGTTCCTACGCGAGCCGAAGTCAGTGACGTCGCGACTGCTGTCTATGATGGTGTGGATGCCGTCATGCTTTCGGCAGAGTCAGCCTCAGGTGCTTATCCAGTCGAAGCTGTTGAAATGATGGATCGTATCCTGCAGAGTACGGAGCGCGATCCCTTACAGCGTGTGACGATGGATGCCGTGGCATCACGTCGGCATAGCGATGCGCGTGATGCGATTTCTGCAGCGATTCGTACCGTCGCTGAGACATTACCTGTTGCGGCAACGGTTGCTTATACCTCGTCGGGTGCAACGACATTGCGCGTCGCGCATGAGCGTCCACGTGCGCCGATTCTTAGTATGACACCCATTCCCGCAGCGGCGCGCAGATTGTCCCTGGTGTGGGGCGTACATTCGATACAGGCTGCTGATGTAGAGAGCACCGAAGAAATCGTGATGCATGCGACGCATGCAGCAAAGAAACACGGTTTTGGTGAGCCCGGTCAGGCTTTGCTCATCATCGCTGGCACACCGTTTGGCGTGTCGGGCTCGACTAATCTGCTGCGTATTGCATGGATCGGTGATCAGCCTGATGTGAGCTGACTTGTACTTTAATCCTTGAGTTGATCTCTGGCAGGTGATCTTTTGCAGGTAATACTTTGCAGCTGATCTCTGGCTGAGATCACCAAGTTTTTAACGGGTGAACACGCGCAGGGCAGTTGGGATAAGCTTGACATCCATGCCTTCTTTCAATGCCGCATCCTGAACCCGGTTGCGCGGCCACTGCACTTCATACTCCATCGCTTTGCCTGAGTCCGTCAGTGCGACAGAAGACGTCAGTTCG
>JAUSCY010000045.1 GCA_030650995.1 Sheuella sp.
AGCGAGCCCAACCACGAAAGCCGGCATCGCAAAATTCTTTAAAAGCACAGCGATCACAACCTCACGGTCAATCTTGAGCTTTAAAAATGAAAGCAATACACCCAGTGTGAAGAGTGCCAGTCCGCCCGAGATATTGCCCAGTAACTTCAATGAATCTGTCGCGAGTAGTGGGAGTTTAAAACCCAGCAGGACTAAAGCCAGTCCTGTCAAAGGTGCCCAAACGACGGGTTGTGACAGCGTGTTGAGAACAATCGCCGATACGCTCGCGGAGGAGCCGCTAGTTTGTCCTTTGCGTATGAGCGCCATCACAACAGGAATCACTACCACGCTTGAAATAATGTTCCCAACGATAATCGGCAACATACCTTGCTGTCCGATGACGGTCATCACAACGGGTAGCCCAAAAAATGCCATATCCGGAAAACCGCTGTTCGAACCAAACAAAGCAGCTTCACCAGGTGGCTTTTTCCAGATAACAAGTGCCATGAAGATTGCGATGAAAAACGGTAAGGCTATGCCCACAAGCAAAGTAAATACATAGGGAATGTTTTCAAATTGGGTCGGACTAAAACCAAAAATTGACACAAAAAGTGCGCAAGGCAAGGCAAAATTGACCACAACCGCTGACATATTCTTGGCGCCATCGTTGCTGATTACTTTACTTTTACCTGCCAAATAACCAATTGCGACAACAAATGCAACGGGTGCTAGCGCTTTTAAAATCAAATCGAACATGGAAGTTTGTCTCCTTAAATTTTTTTTAATTTTAATAGATTAAGCGGGTATCCAATAAGTAGCACCCAATTTAGGTGATGTTAAGATCAAAAAATGACGATGAACCAGACTGATTTACTTCAAGCCGAAGGCCTGTCAAAAAGGGTCTCACCTGAGCGCTGGCTATTTCGTAACTTGAATATCTCTGTTGCGCCCGGCGAGCAACTCGCTCTTCGAGGTGCTTCAGGAGTGGGCAAATCTACGCTACTCAACCTGATGGCTGGACTAGATCTTCCTGACGAGGGAAGTGTGCTCTTAAAAGGTAAGAATCTCGCAGTCATGAGCAAAAGTGAACAGCTGGCTTTGCGTCGCTCCACCTTTGGTTTTGTGTTTCAGGCATTTCACTTAATGCCTCACCTCAATGCCTTGCAGAACGTGATGGTGCCATGTTTGTTGGCCGGCTTAGCGCTCGAGCAGGCAAAAGAACGCGCTGAGCGTTTACTCGATGCACTCGATCTGACCGATGTCGCGCAATCCTTTCCTTCTGTTTTATCTGGCGGAGAGCAGCAACGCGTTGCACTCGCGCGAGCGCTTGTTCATCGACCGGAAGTTGTGTTGGCTGATGAGCCCACGGGAAACCTTGATCCTCAGACGGCGAATAAAGCACTGAGCCTTCTTTGTAGTACCTGTCGCCAACAAGGTGCGGCACTGCTGATGGTGACGCATTCAGCTGAATCCGCAGCAAGACTTGATCGAACTTTTGTTTTAACCGGCTAATGCTGTTCTTTTGGCTCCTTATTGCTGCTTTTCGGGCACAACCGGGCCGCTGGTTAATTGCCGGGCTGACGGTCGCGCTGGGTATTGGCTTGGCGGTGGCGATTCATACGGTCAATCGTTCTGCCTTAAGTGAATTTGGCCGCGCACTGGATACGGTCAACGGCCAGGCTTCGGCACAACTAGTATCGTCCTCAGGTGATTTTAAAGACGATTTGTTTGATCAAGTAGTCTCTCGTCAAAAGGAGTTGGGCATACGTGCGGTGAGTCCTGTTCTCGAACGCGGGACACAGCCCGTGCGGGTGCTGGGACTGGATATTTTTCAAGCGGGTCGTGTGACGGCCGCTTTGCTGCCCGCAGTATCTGAAGAACAGCGTATGCGGGTATTTGATCAGGATGCGATTTTTCTTTCAGCAGCGGCCTTAAAGGAGTTAGACCTGGCCGTAGGCGATGACCTGATGCTTTCCTTTGGCGGTAAAAAGGAAACGTTTAATGTCGCGGGCCTGGTGCCAAGCGCGGCAGGGCAGAGCCTGGCGGTCTTGGATCTGGGGGTCGCGCAATGGCGTCTGGGTGGGCTCGGTCAGCTCAGTCGGCTGGATATTCAGCTGGTCGACGGAGCTAGTCTGCAAGACCTGGCGGTAGCACTTGAACATTCAAACCTGGATCTCAAACTGGTCACAGCAGATGATCGAGATCGCAGGATGTCTAATTTGTCGCGTGCTTATCGTGTGAACTTGAGCGTACTTGCCCTGGTTGCTTTGTTCACCGGCGCGTTTCTGGTGTTTACGACCATTAGTTTTTCAGTGCTGCGTCAGCAGTCTCAACTTGCGCTGTTGAGCGTACTGGGTGCAGGGCGCACGTGGTTGTTTGGTTTGGTCCTGACGCAGGCTCTGCTGGTTGCGGCCATTGGTGGTTTGCTGGGAATTGGTTTGGGATTGGGATTAGCTTCTGTATTGTTGCGTGTCATGGGAGGGGATCTCGGGGCGGGCTATTTTTCAACGACCGTGCCGCAGCTGGATATCGATGTTTCGATATTGCTAGGATTCTGGTTGCTTTCATTAGTAGTAGGTGCTGTGGCAGGTTATTTTCCTGCGCGTGCTGCAACTGCGGGCTCGCCAGTGTCGCAGCTGCGTGCGGGCGCAACCGAGCGTATGCTCAAGCCAGTCTTGAACGCCCGGATAGCTGTTGCGCTTGCGTTAGTCAGTATGGTGTTGACACTGATACCGCCCGTAGATGGCTTGCCAATTGCTGCTTATTTGTCAATTGCCTTTTTATTGTTTGCTGGTTTGGCATTGATGCCTTCGCTGGTCAATCAATTCTTTTCATGGATGGCGCGGTCCTTACTGCGCGGACGTACGCGGGTGATCTCGCCGTCATTTACGCTCGCGGTGTGGCGTCTTGCGCAAGCTCCTGCGAGTGCGGCGGGGCTAATTGCCGGGGTAGTGGCTGCTCTAGCCTTAACGGTTGCGATGGTGGTGATGGTTGCCAGTTTTCGGGACTCTGTCACGCAGTGGTTAGACAAAGTGTTGCCTGCGGATCTGTATGCTAGTTTGAGTCGTTCTGATTTAAATCAAGCACTGATCGACGATCCTGCATTGATTCAAGCCATTACCGCTGTACCCGGAATTTCGCGCCTGGAATTTACCTTGCAACAGAAAATTCTGTTTCGTCCTGATCAGCCAGAGGTGATGCTAATCGCTCGGCCGATCCCTGCGAATCGCGCAGCTCAGGTACTGCCTGTGACGGGTAACCTGTCTACGCAACCGAAGCAGGCAAAGGCGCCGTTACCTGAGGTGTTTGTCTCTGAGGCGATGCGTGACCTATATGGATGGAAACCCGCTGAGATCCATGCTTTGCCCGTGAAAGGACGCACTGGCGAGTACATCCCGGTGTGGGTGGCGGGCGTGTTTCGTGATTACGGACGTCAGCACGGCTCTGTCATGATGGATATTGCCTCCTATCAGGCGCTGACTCAGGACACACGCCGCACAGATATTGCCCTGTGGCTCACGTCTGATACAAGCCCCTCTGTCGTACTGGAGCGCTTGCGCACGCAGTTTCCTCAGTTCAAGGCGCTGGAATTCCGAAGCTCCACTGATTTGCGAGCATTATCCCTGACGATTTTTGATCGGAGTTTTGCGATGACCTACGCTCTGGAAGTCGCAGCCTTGCTCGTTGCACTTTTTACGGTTGCGGCTGGTTTTGCAGGACAGGCGCTATTACGACAAAAGGAATTTGCGTTAGTGCAGCAATTAGGTCAGTCATCTACACAGCTCACGCAATGGATTACCTATGAGTCGGGTTTATTACTTGCGCTCGCCGCCTGCTGGGGAACGGTACTGGGATTGCTAATGAGCCAGATACTCATCCATCGTGTCAACCCTCAATCTTTTCACTGGACCATGGAGACAAGCATGCCTGTGGTCGCGATCGTTGCGCTCATTCTTTTTACAGTACTGTTAGGCATGATTGCAGCGGTCTGGGCAGCGAAAAGAAACTTGAATTCTGATCGACTGGCATTGTCTTTGCGAGAGGACTGGTGATGCCACGCACAGAAAAAATGTCAGAAAAACTAGCAGCACAAAGCACTTTGCGCAGAGCGTGGCTTAAACGCTTTCTGTTGCTAGCCTCAGCGCCTGCTTTGCAATCCTGGTCTACGCAAGCTTTGTCTGCTTCAACGGCTATTTCTGCTTCATCTGCTGGACAAGCTTCACCCGCTATTACCGCTTCAGGTAATGACTTATCTTACCCGGACGTTGTCCCAAGAGAATTGGTTTTTCCTCGGGACTTTGGCGCGCATCCAGACTATCGCACTGAGTGGTGGTACATGACCGGATGGTTAGGAGAGGCTGCCGATAAGATGGGCTTTCAGGTGACATTTTTTAGAAGCCGGACGCTGCATCCTGATAGTAATCCGAGTCGTTTTGCACCACGTCAGTTGCTGTTCGCACATGCTGCGTTGGCGTTGCCAGGGGAGGGGCAGTTACGCCATGCGGAGGTGGCCGGCCGGGCAGGTCCGGCTAAAGCCTCATTTCGTACGTCCGATACCGCGCTTGAATTATCTGGCTGGAGTTTGCAACGCACGTCTGATGATCATTACAAAATAATGATTCCCACAGATCAATTTACGCTGGAATTAGATGCGTTCACTTCGCAAGCTCCAGTTTTACGGGGTGAGGGGGGGTATTCCTCGAAAGGTCCTTCTTCACAATTTGCAAGTTACTACTATAGTCGTCCACAGTTGAAGGTCGCGGCGACAGTGACGTTAAAAAAATCTCCCGGCAATCGTCGTGCAGCAGAACAGGTCTTGAGCCTGTCAGGATCAGCATGGTTTGATCATGAGTGGTCGAGTAGTTTGATGATGGCGGGGGCTGTCGGTTGGGACTGGATCGGCATCAATCTTTTAGATGGCAGTAGTCTGATGGCGTTTCGTATGCGTGATGCTGCAGGAGGAACTATGTTCAGTGAGTGGGACTGGCGCGACGCACACGGACATGTAATAGAGAAGCGTCAGGATGTGAGTTGGCAGCCTCTAGGGCAATGGCGCTCACCTCGATCGCTTTTCTCTTATCCGGATCGCTTTACGTTGCGAGTGGCAGATCGCACGTGGACTTTACAGCCATTGATGTCAGATCAGGAAGTCGAT
>JAUSCY010000058.1 GCA_030650995.1 Sheuella sp.
CCAGAACCTTCAAATGCTCAGTCAATACCTCCCTGAGAGCCTGCTTAACCCCTTGGGCATCATCAATCCGGTCTTTCTTGACCCGGGCACGCAAAGTTTTTAACAATTGTTCAGTCGCCTCGACCCCAGTATCGGCCATGATGAGGGCTGTCTCGAGCTCCTCGAACAGGGACTCATCGACTTTAACGCCGACAAAAAGCGTACTGATGCTTTGACCTGTTTTAGCTAAACCTCCCTTTAGCCTGGATAACCAGGAAGTTTTTACAGGCGAGGGATCAGCAATTTCTTCTACTTCAGTTATTTCGGCTGTGCTAGCCTCTGGTTCCTCAGACTCCTGAGTAACAGGTAGCATTGCTATTTCAGGATCGTCTGCATTGGTTTGTGCAGCCAGTGGTGCAGGTGCTGTGGGTGCTGTGGGAGAATCCGCAGTCGAAACAATACGCTCAGGCTCAGAAGCTTGAGACAAGGTCAGATCAGCCTCTACGGTCTGATCAAGGGGCGCTTGAATGGGCGCTGGAGATTTTTTCTTAAAAAAGCTAAACATGGTGAAGAAGTATATTCGCATCGTCGCCGGTCAGTATCGCCGTACTCCGATTGAGGTCATCGAGGCACAAGGTTTACGTCCGACGCCAGATAGGGTTCGTGAAACACTCTTTAATTGGCTAAATTACTTTTGGTCTGGTCAGTTTAAAGACAAACAAGTGCTAGATTTGTTTGCCGGCAGCGGGGCGCTGGGCTTTGAGGCAGCTTCCCGAGGCGTTGCTCACGTCCAGATGGTGGAGAATAACCCGAAGGCTGTCGCAGCCCTGCGAGCGTTAAGAGACAAGCTCCACGCAGACATGGTGCGCATCCACGCAGGCGAAGCCACTGTGGTGCTCGAACGTCTGGAAGCCTCCAGATTTGATCTGATTTTCCTTGACCCCCCATTTGGAGCAGAATGGCTTACAAAACTCTGGCCATTACTCCCAAATTTGTTAGAACCCAACGGTCTTGTATATATTGAAGCGGAAAATGCGATTTCTTGCCCCGAGGGGTACAGCTTATTGCGCCAAGATCGCGCAGGAGCCGTACACTATCATCTCTTCCAAATTGCTGCATTGCAAAAATGATCACTGCTATCTACCCCGGGACGTTTGATCCCCTGACCCGTGGCCACGAAGATTTAGTCCGTCGTGCCGCGAGCCTATTTGACCGAGTGGTTGTCGGAGTTGCGCATAGTCGCAACAAAAAACCGTTTTTCTCTATCGATGAACGCGTTGAAATTGCCAGCGAAGTACTCGGCCACTATCCTAATGTCAAAGTCGCGAGTTTTGCGGGTTTGCTGAAAGATTTCGTGCGTGAGCAGGAAGGCCGCGTCATTGTGCGGGGCTTACGCGCTGTATCGGACTTTGAGTATGAGTTTCAAATGGCGGGCATGAATCGCCATCTCTTGCCCGAAGTCGAAACATTATTCATGACGCCTTCTGATCAGTATCAATTCATTTCAGGCACGATTGTGCGTGAAATAGCTGAACTCGGTGGCGATGTAAGCAAGTTCGTCTTCCCGTCTGTTGAGCGCTGGTTGCAAGCGAAAGCCAAAGAGCGTCGCGAGCAAAGCTGGCCACAGCCAAAATAAACCTCCCCAGTCTCACTTTAAAGCGGCGACTCTTCCATGGCTTTGCGCATTACCGACGAATGCATTAATTGTGACGTCTGCGAACCGCAGTGTCCCAATGATGCCATTTCGATGGGAGAGTCTATCTACCTGATTAATCCAGACGCGTGCACCGAGTGCGTCGGGCATCACGATGAGCCGCAATGTAAAGTTGTCTGTCCGGTCGATTGCATTGAGTTGCACCCAGACTGGAAAGAAGGCCAGGAGGCACTCATGGCAAAATACCACCAGCTCACCAACACAAAGATACTGAAGGCTTAAATCCTTCAGTATCTGGCTGAATCAACCTCCCTGAGAATGGTCACACAGGCCAGTCAATTTCTTTGGCCTCCGGATGGACCTTTACAAGTCGGCACGCCTGGTTCGTAACATGACCGAACCAGACCGCAGCCAGGTCACCCTCATCGACCACCGGTATTTTTTGTGCGCCTATCGTCGCATCACGCAGCACACTGTCATCATCCTCGATTACGTCCAGAGGAATATCCATCCGCAGCATCCCCGGGGCACGCAACACCAGATAGCCCATCTTGATGTCTGTAGTGACCTCGCTTAAGGCAGGGCATACGTGCGGCGTTAACCATTGACCGCTTGCATCCACAACCAGCCAGCGATGGTGATAATCAGCAGCTTGCCTGTGAGTCGAAGGTGAACAACCCGCTACGGGGCAGCCTCTATTGCTTGTCATTTTTTTTGTATTCCAAAGTTAGGTGCGCTCGCGGGGCTGTGCGACTCAACGGGATAGTTCAGCAGTTTTTCTTTGAGTGCGCGACCGACCGGATCCCGATCGATTGCAGCCCACTGAATATTGATCTGGGGACTGGCAATATCGCCAGTCACTTGTAGTGGCACAAGCAAGGAACGGACTTGAATCGTGACACGCTTTGCTGTGAGACTTTGCGGGGTATACAAGTGCAGCCAAACGTTCATATCGAGGGTGTCGTTCAGAAAATTAATTTTTCCTGGCGAACCTTGCTTAACATTCCATCCCGGTGCCGTCATATTCAAACGTGTGACATTCGCGATCCCTGATTCAACTTTAAGGTCTAGCTCGACTGAATCAAATATCGTTCGCTTTGTGCGATCCGTCGAAAGCGATACAGACTGTTTATCTGTCAGCGCTACGGTGCGCAAAGCATCCAGCCCTTCAGACAAATCCACGCCTCGCAGTGAGGCCTGCTTGAGTCTGAGCTGTACAGAGCCCGATGCACTCTGCCCCATCTGGTACCACGAGCCTGTCGAAAACCGCGAACTAACCTCAAAGGCCGCATCTCCATCCAGATTACTGTCAACACCTAATCCTGAGAGCACAGTGGCAAAAGGTATATTTTCAGCCTGCGCGACAACACGCAAAGGAAAACGCTGATTCAACTGCTGATCCAGACTGACTGAAAAATTACCCTTAACAGGCAAAGTCATCACGCTTTTAGATGCTGGCGCCTGAATGGTCTGAATATCGCCCACGAAACCTGTCGTTGAAAACTTACTGGCAAAAGGCTCGACTGAAAGAGGGGCATTCAAGACAAATTTGAAAACACGCGTGTCACGTTTAATCGCAAGGTCAACATTCGAACGTTCAAATACAAACTTATTGCGGTCGCCCTGCAACCCATCCAGAACCATACGCACATCAATTGCAGGGGAACCGTCCATCCTGAGTCTGGAAGTAACCATCTCGCTTCGGGCAAAAGAGTTAGAAACATCAAGCGATGGGGCATCCAGACTGAACTCAAAAGGCGCACCATCCCTCATCCCTTTCGCACGCATTACAAGACGTTCAAGCCGCAATCGTCCCGAGTCCGGGGTAATACTCAGACCTGGAATAACAAGACTTAAATCAACTTTTTTAAGTGTATTTTCTAACCAGGGACTCTCGGGAAAATCTCCTTTAAACGAAGCATTGAAATTTTTTGCCGAGATCGCGCGCGAAGCCAGATCAATATTCAAGACCGCCTGAGCACTGATTTTAGCGACTGCAGCAGATCCCGCATGCTGAATACGGGCATTTAATTCCGCCTTGAAGGGCTCTCCGCGTTTAATTCGACCGAACTCGAGCGACATATCATGAAGTTTCCAGGATTGATGTTTGTCCGCATCAAACACAGTTAATTCAGATTTTTTGATCAGAATTTCAGCAATATCGATTGAGGTATCGTCCATCAGTAACCCGACGTCACCCGACTTCGACGCTGGCAACGCCGGCTTGCCCCAACCTAGCAAATCATCCAGCACAAAATCGCCCAGTTGCGCACGCTGAACCTGAGCCTTCAATCCATGGAGGGCAATTTCTTCAATAACCACGTGATTTCTGAGCAAAGGCCAGAGAGCGATCGTTGCGCGCAAATCATCAATCGAAGCAAAAATTTCATCGCTACCCCGATTTGACAGGGAAACTTCTTTTGCCTGAATCGCAATATCTGGAAACAGAACAACTTTGAGATCGCCCTTGATTGTCAACTGGCGATCAAGCCTCTGCTGAACCATTACCTGCAAAGCATCTTTGTATGAGTTCGGATCAAACGTCCATAAAAACGCAACAAGACCGCACACAGCTATCACAGTGATTGCGGCAAGAGTTACAAATATTTGTCTAATCCAGAATTTCATTATTTATTTAGTCTGCACGGCTTTGATTACATGCTGAGTATTGTAGTGTGCGAGCCAAACAAAAGCTTAGAGGTTTCAAGCTAAATAGAAGGTTTGTTATGCTCCAAATTCCTATTTCTCTGTTCAAACCTCCCAAATGAAAATTGATCACCTTGACCATCTGGTATTAACCGTTGCGAGTATTGAAAAAACATGCGACTTTTATAGTCGCATACTGGGTTTTGAAGTGGTGACCTTTCTGGGCGACCGGCGCGCGCTGAAATTCGGACAACAAAAGATTAATCTGCACCAGGTAGGTCTTGAGTTTGAACCCAAAGCGCTTACACCCACAGCAGGATCGGGTGATCTTTGTTTCATTGCAGAAACCCCGATTGATCAAGTGATTGAGGAACTGAAAGCCGCACAGGTTTCAATAGAACTTGGGCCTGTTGAACGTACTGGTGCAAACGGGAAAATTCGCTCAGTCTATTTGCGCGACCTAGATCAGAATCTGATTGAAATTTCCAACTATTTGGCATGACCAAAGCAAGGGTTTTCCCTGTGCGAGGAGCATATTTTATTTACGATTTGAAAGACAGACTACATTTTTTTAAAAGACAATTAACGTATCCTTGCAACGCAAGATACGATAAGCTTTATGCATGAATAATTATGCTGAAAATGCGTAATCTGAATAATTTAAAAAAATAGCGTCGCAGATTGACGCACCGATTGACCGTGATGGTCAGACAAACGCAAGGAGACAATATGAGTAACAAAGTTAATCAAACACCCCTGCAACCCACCCGCCGCAAACTGATGCAGGGCATGGGTGCAGCCGCAGGTATGGCCACATTCGGTATGCCAGCTATTTCTCTGGCACAAGACAAACCGATCAAAATTGGTATGCCAACGATTCTTTCAGGTCGCGTGGCGACGCTCGGCATTTCTTCAAAGAATGCCGTTCTCATGGAAGTTGAAAAATTCAATGCAGCCGGTGGGTTGAACGGTCGCAAAATTGAAATGGTGATCCGTGATTCAAAAGGCGCGCCACAAGAGGCTGCTCGCGTCGCCCGCGAACTCGTCACAAGTGAAGGCTGCGAAATTATCTGGGACGCAGAGGCATCCTCCGGAGCTTTTGCCGTGCATGAAGTGGCACGCGACTTAGGTGTGTTGTGTGTACACACCTGCTCTGAAACATCCTCTCTGACTGCGGATCCAAAACTGCGTATACCAAACGCCTTCCGTTGTGCGCGCCAAGGTATTCATGATGCGATTGTTGGCGGTGCATATGGTGCGAAAGTTGCCAAAGAAAAGAAACTCAATCGCTGGATGAGTGTGTCACCTGATTATGCGTACGGGCGCGATACGACGGCCGAATATTTTGAATATCTCAAGCACTTCAACAAAGATATCGAAATCGTAGGTGAGGTCTGGCCCAAACTTTTCCAGCCAGACTACAGCGAATCGATTACTCGCTTGCTCCAGGGCAAACCACAGGCGATCTATTCCGCGGTCTGGGGCGGCGACCTGACTTCATTTATTGATCAAGGCAATATCTACGCTTTGTTCAAGGATCGTCAGTTCTTCTCGGTCAACATGGCAGACTACACCGTACTGACCGCCGTGAAAAACGTACCGGGTAATCTGCATTCAGGTAATCGTTACCTCAAGAGCTTCCCGAAAACGCCTGCCAATGCGGCTTGGGCTGATGCGTACCTTGCAAAATATAAAGAGTTGCCGACTAACTGGGCCTGGCAAAATGCAGTGGGCATCAACCTGCTGACTTCAGCCATGAAAAAAGCCAACAGCGCTGACGGCAAAAAAATCGCTGACGCTTTGCGTGGCCTGACAATCGACTCGCCATTTGGTGCGAATGGAAAAATCACCATGCGTGCCGAAGACCAGACCATCGTCGAATACGCTGACGGCTGGGGTGAGCTGACAAATAAAGAGCCATACATGCCAAATCCTGTACCAGGTAACTGGCAACAGATTACCGAACTCGAACTCGAGTGGAAAAAGCGTAAAGGCTGGGCATAAATTCAGCGGTTTTCATGCCTTTAAACAGCCTGCCCCAGCACGCGCTCGGGCAGGCTGTTATTTGGCCAGCTGACTGGATTTAAATTTTAGCGAATCAAAGTTAATACTGTCCCAGATAGTGCCATCCCGTTTCACTTACACAGTCATTGCATCACACGGAGAATCCCTTGGATCCCACCGCACTCTTTGAATGCCTGAGCTCACTATCATGCGTTGTTACACAAACTAGCACAGGTTTAATCGTTGGAGCCCTGCTGTTTTTAGTGGCTGCCGGTTTGACGCTGATTTTCGGTGTATTGAAAATCATTAATTTCGCCCACGGCTCGCTTTATATGCTGGGTGCTTACATTGCCCTGTCAGCCTATCGATTAACCGACAGCTTTGTGATTTCAACGATCGTAGCAGGACTGGGTGTTGGTCTTTTTGGTTTGATTTTTGAGCGTTTCATCATGCGCCGTGTCTATAAGGCAGATGTGCTGATGCAACTACTCGTATGCTATGCACTGATTCTGATTCTTGATGATGCGGTCAAAATCATCTGGGGTGCAGAATTCCAGTCAATGGGTATGCCCGAGGCCTTTCAGGCGCCACCACTATTTATCGCGGGCGGCATCATCCCAGTTTTTTATGTATATCTGATTGCAGCAGCCGGTGTGATTGCTGCAGCCCTCTGGTTTGTCCTGACACGTACCCGTATGGGTAAGGTTGTTCGTGCAGCCGCACACAACCCAACCATGACCTCAGTGCTCGGGCTCAACACTAGCTTGATCTATGCGGGCGTCTTTGCATTAGGCGGCGCGTTGGCGGGATTGGCTGGCGCACTTGCAGCCCCGGTGCGATCAATGTCGCCTGGCATGGGATTTTCAATTCTGATCGAGTCATTTATTGTGACGGTCATCGGCGGTATGGGGTCGGTCAGCGGAGCACTCGTGGGTGCCCTGCTGATTGGTCTGGTTCGCTCCTTTGGTTCGATAGGATTTCCCTTGTTTGTGGAGGGCCTGATGTTCCTCGCAATGGCTCTTATCCTGATTCTTAAGCCAAGCGGCTTACTGGGCAAGGAGCCACGTTCATGAGCACTTCACCCCGTTTCAAGAAGGAATTGCTGATTGGCCTGATCGGTCTGGCGATCCTGGTTGCCATTCCTTTTCTCACCTCTTCGCGCGTAACGCTTGATTTCGTGATTCGGCTGGCCGCATTCGGAATTTTTGCCACCTCGCTCAACATACTTGTCGGGTATGGCGGCATGGTGTCGTTTGGCCATGCGATGTTTTTTGGTGGCGGTGCCTATACCTACGGGTTGCTGATGCAAAAAACCGGCGTATCTATCCCAGTCGCCATTTTAGGTGCTGTCGTCTTTAGTGGCCTGCTTGGATTAGTCATCGGTGCAATCTGCGTACGCTTGAAAGAAATTTATTTCTCATTCCTGACTCTTGCTTTTCAAATGCTGATCCATAGTGTCATCATCACGTGGAGCTCACTGACAGGTGGCGATCAAGGACTGATGGGAGGTATTCCGCGTACACCTTTCTGGGGCATCAACCTGGGCAATACGACCACGCTCTACTGGTTCGCATGCGTCATTGGTGTTGTGTGTCTGCTGATCATGCGCTATATCCTGCAATCACCTTATGGCTATACGTTGCGCATGGTGCGCGATAACGCCGACCGTGCGCGCTTTCTGGGTATTGATGTCTGGCGTGTCAAACTTTACGCTTTTATTCTCTCAGCCTGCTTTGCCAGTATCGGCGGCGTCATCATGGCGATGTTTGTGTCGGGAGCCTTTCCGGAATTCAGCTACTGGACCATGTCAGGCGAAGCCGTGTTCATGATCATGATGGGTGGACTGCATGTCTTTATCGGCCCCGTTGTTGGAGCAGGATTACTGCTGATGTTTAACGATATCATCAGCAGAACCACGGAATATCACGGTTTGGCGCTAGGCATTATCGTGTTGATTTTTGCCCTCGGATTTAAACGAGGCATTACCGACTTTGTCGTACAAGCCTGGCACATGATCACAAAAAAGGGAGCCCAGACATGAGTAAGCCTATCATTAGCGTTGTAACCGGAGGATCAAGTGGCATTGGTGCTGCTTGTGTTCGACACCTGGCTAAACGCGGTGATCAAGTGATTGTTCTTGATTTGCCAGGCACATGGACGGAGCAAAAATTACGCGAACTTGGCGCACATGCTGGCTATGCCTGTGATGTCACAGACGAGCAGGCTGTTCGCGAGACTGCCAGCATGATTGAGACAAAACACGGCCCCGTTTCAAACCTGATTAACAGTGCTGGCATTCTGCAGCACCGTCTACCTCCTGATCAGCTCACAATGACAGAGTGGGATCGCGTCGTCGCTGTTGATCAGCGCGGCACCTATCTGTGCTGCGCGGTGTTTGGCTCGCGCATGGCCCAGCTTGGGTCTGGTGCTATTGTCAATATCGCCTCGATCACTGGCTGGCGCTCTGTCCCTCTGCACGCCTATGCCCCAGCAAAGGCAGCAGTCATTTCAATGACAGAATGTCTGGCTGCTGAATGGGGTCGCTCAGGTGTACGCGTTAATGCGATTTCACCAGGCTTCACTATTACCGAAGCACTCCAGGCTGCCATCGATCGTGGCGATCGCAATCCAGAGGATCTGAGTTCGCAAGCAGCGCTGGGTCGAATGGTGACACCAGATGAGGTCGCTGACTCAGCGGGCTTTCTACTGTCGCGCGCGGCCGCTGCAATCACTGGAATTAACCTGCCCGTCGACGCAGGATGGTTTGCCGGTTCAACATGGCAGAGCTATGGCGGTGTGCCTGCCTCGCGTGAAATTAAACAGGGTGGAAATCACTGATGCTCAAGATCGAAAACCTTTGCAAGTCTTTTGGCGGTGTGGTGGCGACCTCTGATGTGTCAATCCACTTTCCAAAAGAATCGCTCAGCGCGGTAATCGGTCCCAATGGCGCCGGTAAAACCACTTTTTTTAACTTGATCTCCGGTGCAATCGCACCTGACTCTGGCCGAATCGTACTGGACGGTGAAAATATTGTCGGCCTGCCAAGTACGACCATCGTACGCAAAGGGATCGGACGCGCCTTTCAGGTCGCAAAGCTATTCAAAACGCTTACTGTCGAGGAGTCTTTGCGCGGCGCGCTCATGTCACCTCAAGGCACCTCCACGCAGATGTATGGACGATTTCCTCTGGCGCAAACACGTGACCGCGCGTATGAAGTGATGGAGCAGCTCGGGCTACATACCAAAGCAGGCGTGGTGAGTGGCAATCTTTCACATGGCGATCAAAAACTTTTAGATATGGCTTTAGCACTGGTTCTCAAGCCGAAAGTCCTGTTGCTTGATGAACCCGTCGCTGGCATGGGCCCTGAAGAACGCGAACAGATGATTGAAACCGTCTATGCGCTATGGAAAAAAGGCGGGCTGACTCTCGTACTGATCGAGCACGACATGGAAATCGTTTTCCGTATCTCCCAGAACATCCATGTCCTGTCTTATGGCAAAGTTCTTGCGGAGGGAAATCCTGAGCAAATACGTAACAACCCCGCTGTGATCGAAGCCTATCTCGGCAAACCGCAAGAGGCACACGCATGAGTCAGACTGTTCTGCAAGTCAACAAAATCGATGTCTTTTATGCAAGCAGTCAGGTGCTCTTCAATATGTCGCTCGAAGTCCGTGAAGGCGAAACATTAGCCTTGCTGGGACGCAACGGTGCGGGCAAAAGCACCACCATGAAAACCATCGCGGGAGTTCTGACACCCAAACGAGGACAAATTGAGTTCAAAGGCAAACCGATCTCAGGACAACCCGCTCATTTAATTGCGCGGGCAGGATTAAGTTTTGTCCCGGAAGACAGGCAGATTTTCCCAGACCTGAGTGTTGAGGATAATCTGACTATCGCCATCAAACCTGGTGCAGATGGCTCTAGCGTCTGGAGCCTTGAACGGGTCTACGACATGCTTCCCTTACTGGCACCGCTAAAAAATCGACTGGGCGGACAACTCTCAGGCGGCGAACAACAAATGTTGACGGTTGGTCGTGCGCTGATGGGCAACCCTGATGTTTTGCTGCTCGATGAGCCAAGCGAGGGCCTGGCCCCCATCATGGTTCAGAAAATTGGGGATTTGATCAATGCTTTGCGTAAAGTCGGCACGACCATTGTGCTGGCAGAGCAAAATCTGCATTTTTGCCTCGGACTCGCTGACCGTGCTGTCGTGATCGACAAAGGCGTAGATGTGTTTTGCGGTACCATCTCTGAGCTCAATGCAAATGATGAAGTGAAACAACGTTACCTATCAGTCTGACGCATGCCAGAAATTAAAAAATCAGGAATTTTCTTTTTCGTAGTAGGTCCAAGTGGCGCGGGTAAAGACAGCCTGATTGATGCTGCACATGCTGTGTTACCCAGCGATAAATTTGTATTTGCGCAACGAACCATCACGCGCCCTCACGGCTCGCCTGGTGAGGATCACGAGGCTTGTACAGAGGCTGAGTTTCAAACCCGCTTATCTCAAAATGGTTTTTTGATTGCCTGGCAGGCGCATGGGCTGCACTATGGTCTTTCTGCGTCCTTGCTGGAACAAATGAAACAAGGTCGTCACGTCATTGCAAATGGCTCACGCGCGATGGTCGCAACTTTACGGGAAAAAATCCCGTCTCTCATCGTGCTTGAGGTCAGTGCACCAAAGAACATACTCGAGAAAAGACTGGCAGCCCGTGGCAGGGAGACCGCTGAGGATGTCGCACGACGTATGCTTCGTACTGTGGTTGATTACCCCGAAGGACAGCGCGTGATTCGGGTGATGAATGATGGCACGCTTGAGGATGGCACTGAAAGATTTATCAATGCCATCGAACAGCAACTCAGCAGTTAGTTACCATACCCATCAGCGACAACGACCTCAACCAGATTCGGCACGCCACTGGCAATCGCCGCTTTGAGTGTTTCAGTCAATTGTGCCGGATCTGTAATGCGTACGGCATTCATACCGAGACCTTCTGCGACTGCGACAAAATCAATTGCGGGATCATTCATGTCCATTGCAACAAACTGATCGGTACCGCGCATCGCCTGGAGACGCTCTTTAATGATGCGATAGCTGCGGTTATTAATGATCACATAGGTGATGGGGAGCTTGAGATGCGCGGCTGTCCAGAGCGCCTGAATGCCATACATCGAGCTGCCATCACCGATTGTTGCAACGACTGGACGATCAGGCTGGGCGAGACTGACTCCCACCGCGCCCGGCATACCAAAACCCAGGCCACCACTGGCCAGACCGTAATAGGCGTGCGGATTATCTGCAGGTAGCATTGCACCGATCGCGGGTGCTGCAGTTAAAGTCTCGTCCACTACGATGACATCTTTTGGCAATACATCAACCAGCTGTTTAACTAGATAGCGCTGATCTATCGGCATCGCAGCAGCGCTCGCTTCGACATCCTGGCGCACCTTCGCAGCGTTGGCCGACCAGTTACGCGTAGTAATGTCTGCCAGCCTGGCATCGGCAAGTTCTGTGTATTGCTTACTACGCATCGCGCGCAATACCGGCAGTAACGCCTGCAGGGTTTCTTTTACATTGGCACGAATCGCAAATTCGGTAGGATAGTTTTTACCCAGTTCCCAGTCACGCTCAGTGATATGCATCACGGGCAATTCTGGTGGTAACGGCTCAACGTCACTCTTCGGTGACATTCGCAACAAATCCGCCCCCAGGCACAGCAACAGGTCGTACGCCTCAAGCGTCTGGCGCACGCGTTTCTGATTACGCGTCAGATCGCCCATGCAAGTCGGGTGCGTATTGGGATAGCGCGCGTTGTAAGGCACAGACTCTTGATAGACCGCCGCACCAAGCAACTCGGCTAATTCGCAGGCCTCGGCAAACACACCCTGATTCGCGATTTCACGGCCTGCGATCATCACGGGCTTTTTAGCTTGCAACAAACGCTCGGCTAAATGCTTGATAGTTGCATCGCTTGGACGCATGGCGCTATCAACACGTGTGGGAAAACCGAAATCGATCTCAGCTTCTTCATCCAGTACCGACCCAGGCAGGCTGATAAATACAGGACCAGTCGGTGCTGTCATGGCGATCTTTGCGGCACGACGGATCACGCGCGGCAGATCTTCGATACGCGTGACTTCGAAAGACCATTTCACAAGCGGTGCTGCGATGGGGACCAGATCGTCATATAACAATGGTTCTTGTAATCCATAACCAACCTCATACTGACCAGCAGTAATAATGATCGGCGAACCAGAGAATTTTGCACTATAAATTGCACCCATCGCATGCCCAAGTCCTGGGGCACAATGCAAATTACAAGCCGTCAGCTTGCCAGACGCGCGGGCAAAACCATCGGCCATTCCGACCACGATCGACTCCTGCAAACCCAGTACGTACGTCAACTCCGGAAATTGCGGGACCGCCTCCATGATGGCGAGTTCCGTCGTTCCAGGATTGCCGAACATGTGCGTTACGCCCTCATCCAACAACAGTTTGATGAAGGCCTGTCGGCCAGTCATTTTTTCAATAGCCATGATAAGTGTGTCTCTCGTTTAATGAAGTGGACGTATGAACGCACACCATTTTTATAAATAATGAATCGCGTCCTACATCCCGGCGAGCGTTTTCATCACAGCCACATCGACATTCAGTTTTTGCGCAGCGCCCAGCATGTCCTGCCAGGTATTGTCATCAACGGGTACGCCTTGCGCGAGACGCTTTGCGCGTGTCTCGCGCTCGGGCTCACCGGCAATACGCACGTAATCGTTACCAGGTGCAGCAGGTGATGCTTTGACCCAGTCGATAAATGCCTTCATTTCAGAATTGAACACTTCACCATCAGCGAGCTTGGCAGGATCAAGAATAATCGTGAGCATACCGTTCAAAATGCGACGTTTCCCGTCAGCAGGACTTGAGGTGGTCAACCCACCTGCCAGTGCCCCGCCAAGTAACTCACAGACAAGCGCCAGGCCGAATCCCTTATGCTCGCCAAAAGTACGTAGTGCACCAAAAGGCTCTTTCACGCCGTATACCGGATCTGTCGTAGGACGCCCCTGATCGTCAATCAGTTGCCCGGGAGCAAGCTGCTCGCGTTTATTGTGCGCAACACGGGTTTTCCCTTGAGCGATCACACTGGTCGCAAAATCCAGCAGAATAGGTGCCTGGCCTTGAACTGGAATACCAACCGTAAACGGGTTGGTGCCAAAGCGGGCATCGCCACCACCATGGGGGGCCACAATAGGACGTGAAAAAGCATTCACAAAATGTATCGAAATCATATTTTGCGCGACAGCCATTTCAGCCCAGGCACCGATGCGACACAAGTGATGCGAATTCCCAAGCGCTACGATACAGCTTCCATGCTCTTTCGCACGCGCAATACCGAGCTCCATGGTCTCGTGACCAATCACCTGACCGAAGCCCGCCTGACCATCGAGGCTGAGCATCGCGCCGTTATCCATGCGTGTCACGATGTGCGCATTTGCTTTCAGACCACCCTCAAGAAAAGCCTCGGTGTATCGCGGCAACATCCCTACGCCATGAGAGTCATGTCCAGTCAGATTGGCTTGAATCAGGTTTTCGGTCACCAGTTCAATCTCTTTATCTGAACTACCGTAGCCCTTAACCAAGTGACGGACAGCTGCCCGTAAACGGTCTACTTCGATGTAATGCATCTGTGCCATGCGTGTCTCCGGATTATTTTTTTAATTTTGACACAATCACGAGGTGAGATGGAGGCATCGGGCATAGAAATATGCGTAACTGTTATGATTTCAGCAAATTAGTTGCCCGTATTTTTTTAATATTCATTCCTATCCAAATCCTCTGGAATTCATCATGTTGAGACTCATCACATCACAGCAATTCCTAATGCGTATCGTCACGGCGTTGGTCCCAGCGGCAGGCCTTATTGCTTCTGCAAGTTATGCACAGTCACCCTCCACCAGTCTCAAAAGCGGCGAATCAGTCTATCAAAGCGTCTGTATGCACTGTCATACACAAGCAATTGATGGTGCGCCTAAATTTGGTGACAAGAAGATCTGGGCACCACTCATCGAGGAAGGCCAGGCCATTCTGACCGGTCATGCCTGGGTCGGTGTGAGAAAAATGCCTCCCAAAGGCGGTAAAGCCGATCTCTCACAAGAAGAGTTTGCACGCGCGGTCGCTTTCATGGCACGCGCTGCAGGAGGCGATTGGACTGACCCTGATGCGGACATGATGAAAAAAATTCGTCATGAAGAAGAAAAACGGCTCAAAGATCTAAAGAATGGCAAAGACTGACTCAGTCCTTCCTGAGGATCTGCACCATTGCATGTGTGAGCTCACCGATCGAGTGCTGATCCAGATTCAGTGCAATCCCAAGTAGGGATTCAACACCTGCAGGATTCAAATCTGCCACATTTTGCTGGAATTTCCGGATGAAATCATCATCTGAAGCAGGGTTTTCAGGCTCTCCGTTGGGTAACGGCACATCGATTGTGAAGGTTTCACCCGTTTTGATGTGAATACTGAGCGCGGCACCGCGTTCACGTGGGTATGCCTTTTCCCAGCGTTCGCTGGTAGAGGAACTGATGCGGGAAGCAAGCGCACGGATTTCCTGATTTGCAACGGTGTCTTGCGTATAGCGATGCTCTCCCGCATCGCCAAAGTAAGCCGCCATTGCACTCGAAAAAGCCAGGCTGAATTTTGCACCCTCTGGAGAATCTGGCAACTCCTTTGCACCACAAAAACTCACGGCAACCGGATAGGTCGTGATATCAATCGTGTCGAGATCTTGAAACTTCAATTGCTTGTCACGCATCACCGATAACAGACCGTCAATCGTTGGATGAATATGACGGCATGCGGCATGGAACTTGATGTACTGACCAAGAATATAAAAGTCAGATCCCAGGCCGTCAAACAACTGCTCGGTGGATACCCCGTCAGCCATCGCCTTAAACAGCCCCTTTTCACCCTCAAGGGCTTTCATCGGACCTTTGGCGCCACGCATGGCAAGCTCCACTGACATAACACCTGCCATAGCCGCTTTACCCGGGTGTATTGGCTTGACCATCGCGCCGTCATTCAAAATCTCAAGCAAACCTGCTCCCTGCAATGCCGCGATACCCAGCGCATTGGCCATCTGTTGCTTATCGAGTCCGGCCATTACGCCGCAAGCAGCTGCCGCACCCAGCACACCAATCGTGCCAGTTGTATGAAAACCGCGGCCAAGATGCGAGGGATTCATCGCCTTGGAAATACGATTAACGATTTCATAACCCATCGTCATCGCGAGCAGAAATTTCTTACCGTCCAGATTCTTAGATTCGCCAAAGGCCAGCGCGGCCGGAATCACAGCTACACCCGCGTGCACACCACCATATCGATATCCATCATCCATATCCAGCGCATGACTGCTCACACCGTTGGCGAGTGCCGCATGAATCGCTGGGACTTTTTTATTCGAACCAAATAAAGTTGCCTGTTCAACGCCTTCGAGACTCGCTAGATAATCAATCATCATTTGCGGGAAATCCATTTTCAGACCTGCGAGTGTTACCCCCAGCAGATCAATCGTCAGCATTTTTGTTTTATGAATCACCTCGGGTGGGAGGTCTTCGTATTTCATGCTGCAAAAAAATTCTGCAAACTTCTGGATAATGGATTGCATATCTAGTCTCTTTTTAGCGGTTCTATTAACGAATACCCTTAAGGACTTTTCTCGCGATCGACATGCGATGCACTTCTGACGGGCCTTCGTACACGCGCATCACACGCACTTTCTGTGCCATCAGATGTAAAGGCAATTCTTTGGTGACACCCATCGCACCAAAAGTTTGCATCGCGTGATCGATGATCTCGCTTGCCATTTCAGTGGCATAGACTTTAATCATCGATGCCTCAGTGCGGATATCCATCCCGAGATCCTGTTTTCTAGCAGCATCGAGCACCATCAATCTGCAGGCATGCATTTTGATCGCAGCATCAGCGATCCACCACTGTATGGCCTGACGATCCGAAAGCAACATGCCAAAGGTTTTACGCTGCTTTGCGTGCGAGCCCATCATCTCAAGCGCACGGCGACACATACCCAGGCACCAGGACCCCATTTGCAGTCGACGAATATTGAGTCGCAACTGCATTGGCGCAAAACCTTCGCCGATATTACCCAGCAGATTTCCAGCAGGTATACGACAATCTTCAAAAGCGATTTCATACGTGCGATGACCTGCAAGCATCGGGATTTCACGTAAGACATTAAAGCCAGGTGTGCCGCGATCGACCAGAAACGCCGAGATCCCCTCATGACCTTTACCACCACCCACGCGCGCCATCACCACAGTGAAGTCAGCTGAGGACATCCGGCTCACCCATATTTTTCGACCATTAATCACCCACTGGTCGCCTTCTTTTTCAGCGCGCGTAATCATGCCCGAGGGATCACCTCCTGCATTGGGCTCAGAGATCGCAATCGCCGACTTAGCTGTGCCGGCAGCATAGGGCTCGAGATATTTCTTTTTTTGTTCTTCGTTCGCTGTAGACATCAACATATGCAGATTGGGCGAGTCTGGCGGAAACGTAAAGGGAGTGATCGTGCGACCGATCTCTTCATTCAATGCTACGAGTGTCACCGCAGAGAGCCCTGCACCACCGAGCTCTTCTGGTGCGTCGAGTGCCCACAAACCGAGCTCTTTGCATTTTGCATTGAGCGAGGCTTCTTCGTCCTTTGTCAGCGCGAGGTGCTGCCCCTTTATTTCACGCTCGAGCACCGCTTGCTCCAGCGGCATTAATTCCTGGTCAACAAACTTGGCCACCAGATCAACAATCATGCGGGACTCTTCGTCCAGACCATCTATCGCGTTTTGCATATCCACAATCTTTTACCTTACGAGTCTGTTTTGATTAAGCACTGTTTTACTTGATGCTGTTTTGACAAGCGCTTCACTTAATAATTAACTACCTTTAAATACTGCAGGACGTTTATCACGGAATGCGGTGACCGCCTCTTTGTGATCATCTGTGGAATACATCGCGGCCATGTGCGAAGACGCCATCTCCAGATGTGTACGCAAATCCATCGAGGCACTCTGACGGGCTGCGCGTTTCATCATCCGCACAGCGAGCTGTGGCTGCGCACTAATCTGTGCCGCCATTTCATATGCACTCGCCATCAGCTGATCATCCTCGACCACTTTATTCACGATCCCCAGGCGCTCCGCCTCATCGGACTCGACCCAGCGTGCGGTCCAGAAAAGCTCCAGAGCCTTGGGCAAACCAACCAATCGTGGCAGATACCAGGTGCCACCGTCGCCCGCGAACAAGCCGACTTTGACGTAAGTTTCCGCGAAACGCGCACTGCGCGCTGCGATACGGATATCACCCATCAGCGCCATATCCATACCAGCACCTGTTGCCACACCGTTGACCGCGACAATCACAGGCTTATCCATCTGCTCAAGCGTCAGCGGGATGCGGTGCACTTGCTCTGCAAGGAACATCTTACGACTGTAGGCGCTGTCCTCGGTACGGTTTTTCATGTTGCCAACATCACCGCCCGAACAAAAGCCTTTGCCCGTACCGGTCAGTATCACCACATTCACATCATCGCGCTTCTGGGATTCCTCCAACGCACTAGCCCAAGCCTTGAGCATTTCACTTGTAAAAGCGTTGTATTTCTCTGGGCGATTGAGTCGAATGGTCGCGATTTTGTCGTGAACATCGAAGACCAGCTGATCAGTCATTATTTCTCCGTTTTTTAATTGTCTGTGCGTTCTTCATGCAGCGCCTCTTAATTTGCCTATTCTAGCGAATGGCGGCATCAGCGCAGTCCAGTGCAAATCTGCTTATTTAGTCGCTGCGATCAACTCTTTTACGTTTGATATGGTGTCTCGTTGCTGACCGCCAGCAGCATCGGTCCTTGAGTTGCTTGCATTGCGTCCCCATTTTTATGTTTTTTTTCTATTTTGACATACTCTTAGTCGCGTCAATCTCAGAGCTATATACAATGCAAGAAATACCAAGTTAAAAATTAAAATAAGCTGCAGCGCTATAAGCTGCAGCACGGAGACTCCCATGCTAAAAGCGATACGATCAACAATTGGTGCCAGCAGCATCGTTCTGTGTACTTTGTTTTCAGGAACTACCCTGGCACAAAATGCTTACCCTACTCGCCCCATTACGATCATCGTGCCTTTCGCACCTGGCGGAAACCTTGATGTAACAGCACGAATCGTCGGGTCGGAACTTTCAAAAATTCTAGGGCAACCTGTTGCCGTAGAGAACAAAGCGGGTGCGGGAGGAGCCATCGGTCACCAGGCCTTAGCGCGTGCAAATCCAGATGGTTACACACTGCTGACTACCGCGAATGGCAGCTTTGCCGTGACACCCAGGCTGCAACAAGGTAAACGTCCTTTTGAAGCTAAGGAATTTGCACCGATTGGCATGATCGGCATCACACCACTCGTATTAGAAGTCCGTGGCACAGAGAAATTTAAAAACTTCAAAGAATTTTTATCTTATGCAAAAGCCAATCCGGGCAAGATCACTGTCGGGCACTCAGGCAATGGGACGACTAATCACGTAGCAATCTTGCAACTCGAAGAAGCAGCTGGCATCAAACTCAATATCGTTCCTTACAAAGGCTCCGGACCCGCGCTCTCAGACTTGCTCGGCGGGCAGATTGATGCGGTCGTTGATCAGCTCCCGAGCTCGATGAGCTACTTAAAGAGTGGCAAGCTCTCGCCGCTTGCCGTGACAACGACTCAGCGTGCGCCTGACTTGCCCGAGGTCCCAACATTTGTAGAGTCCGGATTGAAAAATTTTGACGTATCCACTGCCTCTGGACTATTGGCACCAGCCAATACGCCTAAAACGGTAGTTGAGCAGTTAAACAAGGCACTGAATCTGGCACTACAAAATAAAGATGTAGCAGGCCGCCTGGTCAGTCTGGGATCTGCGCCAACGCCCATGTCGAGCAAAGAGTTTGGTGAGTTTTTAATGAATGAAGACGCGAAAGCTGAGGCACTGGTTAAACGTGGGGTGCTTGTAGCGGAGTAAGCACCCAGGTTTCCAATATATTCACATCTACTTACAAAATAGTGTGCGAGTAACTTACTCTCTGACGGTGATTACGTATTGTGTTTGCAGGCTAGCGGCCATAGCATCCCTGTATCGCATTCAACATACCGAACGGAACTAGAGTCAATGGAAAAACGCGTGCTGACACTTGAAGTTCGAATAGATCAAACAGCAAAATCTATCGATCGCCCGGATCGTTCGATTGAGGACTTGCGTACGGCCATGGATAAAAAATTCATCCATGTTGAAAAGGTGATCGATCGGAAATTCTGATGGAGCATCAGCATACAACTGACTAGCTTGCTAGCCATCATGGCTTTTATGGGTAAGATTGCGCAGATTTACTAGTGCTGAAATTTTTCAGCACTCCCGTATCCGTTCCATGATTCAAGCTCAAGATCCTGAATCCCGGCTTGCGCTACCCGTCGAGGCATAACTCAATTTACCGGGTTGCTTTTTTGCCAGTGCAATCAGCTCAGATAAAGATTTCACCTGCAAGCTCGGACCCACTACAAGAACAGCTGGCGACATCATAATTTCAGTGATTGGAGCAAAACTCTTATCTGCATCAAACTTCACATCTTTAAACAAGACGCTACTTGAAACTAGCTGGGAGGCGGCGATCAAAAGGGTGTAGCCATCCGGTGCGCTGGTCGCGACGATTTCTGACGCACGATTCGAACTTGCACCAGGTTTGTTGTCGACAATAAATGCCTGCCAGCGACAAAGCGAGCATCAATAACCAAAGGAGTTTTTGACTCATGGCGGCATGACGTTCAATGCTACCGATCAATCAGGAGACAGACGCTCCATGATGACCGGTATCGTTGACAATCAACCAGATCAAATTAGAGCTTGTAGGCCTGGCGAGCGATCAGTTTCCATTCGCCGGCAATAAAGCGCCAAACGTAAATGACATCGATCTCTACATGCACAATCGTACCCTTCGCGCCTGGATCGGTATCGGCCGAGACGTGATTTCTCACTACGGCCGTATCACCCTGCATGTGAATGGTTTGTTTGGAGATATCGATGGTTTTAAAAACCGAGCGTTTTTGTACTAACGCATCGATAAATTGCGCCTTATTTTCGAGACGACCGTTCGAGTGGCCATAGGTCAAATCCGGAATAGCGATTTTATCTAGCTGCTGAGGATCAGCCGACTTGATTGCGGCATTTAAAGTGTCCATCGCTTTAGCGACACCCGCCTCAGTTTGCTGAGCCGAAGCATTTGCCCCGACGCTGATGAGCAGGGCCAAACCGAAAAGTTTTATCATGCGAACCATATATGTCTCCTGATGTTTTTTTGTTTTAAACGATGATTACAGTATTTATACTCTGCAAAATCGCTATAGCTAATGTAGTACAAGTTTATGTGGGACGGGTCAATATGCAACCTAATTTCAGCAATATCCTATATGGCCCACGCTAACCCTATGACCACTATTTCACATTTACTTACAAATTAGTTCCATCCTAATCTTCTTGTTTGCGTTGTCTACGTATTGTTTTTCAAAGACTGAGCCCATAAGATCAATACGTCACATTCAGCGCACGTAAAGAGCACAAGTAACAATGGAAAAACGCGTCACCACACTCGAGGTCCGTATGGATCAAACAGCAAAATCCATTGATCGCCTGGATCGATCGATCACGGATTTACGTATCGATATGGACAAAAAATTCATTCATATCGAAGAAAAAATGGACAAGAAATTTATCCATATCGAAGAAAAAATGGATAAAAAATTTGTCCATTTTGAAGAAAAGATCGATAAGAGATTTGTCCGGATCGAGGAAATCATCGATCGTAAATTTTGCTGGGCGATCAGCATTCAACTCACAAGCATGCTCGCCATGATGGCGATGATGGGTAAGATTGCGCAAATCTACTAAACTCGACTTCAGAGAAATTGAGCCCCGTCATCGTTGTGTTGAACGGGGCTCAATTTTTATATAAAAAGTGTTGCAGTTTGCAATTCTGTTTAAAGCTTTTAGCTGCTTGCTGGTCAAGCATTAGAATTAGCGTTAAACGTTAAACGTTAAACAAAAAATTCATCACATCACCATCTTTCACGATGTATTCCTTGCCCTCGGCGCGCATCTTGCCGGCTTCTTTCGCACCGGCCTCACCCTTGTAGGTCACGAAGTCCTCAAACGCGATAGTCTGCGCACGAATAAAACCACGCTCAAAATCAGTATGAATCACACCTGCAGCCTGTGGACCTGTCGCGCCAACCGCCACGGTCCAGGCTCGCACCTCTTTTACACCCGCAGTGAAATATGTCTGTAAGCCAAGCAACTTGAACGCACCACGGATCAGGCGATCCAGGCCAGGCTCCGTCATACCCATATCAGCGAGAAATTCTTTTTTGTCTTCATCTGGCAAATCAGCGATTTCTGATTCGATCGAAGCACAGATAGCTACAACAGGGGCATTGCGTGCGGCGGCGTACTCGGTCAAACGGTCAAGCAGAGGATTATTAGTAAACCCATGATCGCTCACATTACCCACATACATCGCAGGTTTAGCCGTAATGAAACACAAGGGCTGGATCAATGCCATATCTTCGGCGGACAAACCGAGCGCGCGGATTGGCTGCGCCTCGTTGAGTTGCTTGATGCATTGCTCGAGTACAGCGACGACTTTCTGGGCATCTTTATCACCCGAGCGCGCAGTCTTTTGATAGCGGATCAGCGCTTTATCAGCGGTCTGCATATCGGCCAATGCCAACTCGGTCTCAATCACCTCGATATCAGCGATCGGATCGACGCGACCGGCGACGTGAATCACGTTGTCGTCTTCAAAGCAGCGCACAACGTTCACAATCGCATTGGTCTCGCGGATATGCGAGAGAAACTGGTTACCCAGACCCTCGCCTTTGCTCGCGCCAGCAACCAGACCGGCGATATCGACAAACTCGACCGTCGCATGCTGGATACGCTCAGGCTTGACGATTGCAGCCAGTGCATCGAGCCGTGGATCTGGAACCTCGACGATGCCGACGTTTGGCTCGATCGTGCAGAAAGGATAGTTTTCCGCTGCGATACCTGCTTTGGTCAGCGCATTGAATAAAGTTGATTTACCGACGTTGGGCAAACCAACGATGCCGCATTGCAGAGCCATGAGAGTCCCGAAAACTTAAAAATATATTGAAATTCAACAAATGAGGGCTGAACTGAAATCCAGGTGTATAGAATATAAGTTTAACCGGTCTGCCGCCCTCGACCTAAACCGACTTTCAGCACCTACAATGACTCTTGATGACCTGCTCGCCCGCCCCTTTGGAACTATCCAGGAACTGGTGGCTTATGCCGCGCAGCAAAAACCAGATCGTCCGGCGATTATCCTTGACACGGCAAAGTCAAATGCCCAGGGTACGGCATCATCCATCGTCTCAATCACCTATGCAGCACTTGATACGCAGATCAATCGTGTGGCGGCCAGCCTGCAACGAGATGGCCTGATTCCGGGAGATGCAGTCGCGATCTGTGCGGATACCTCGATCGACTATGTCGCGCTTTTTCTGGGAATATTGCGCGCCGGCGGCCTAGTTGTTCCGCTTCCACCCTCAGCCTCAGCAGAAAACCTGACCGGTATGCTCTTGAATTCAAAAGCGAAATGGTTGTTTTTGGATCTCGGAGTTGATCAGGCCTGGGGCTTAGCCGCTGCACCCCACCCAGGGCTCAGACGTATTGCTCTGGACAGCTCTCCTATCGCTCAACCCTGGACGAGCTGGCTCTCGGAGAATGACAAACCAACCTTAGTCAACACGCAGCCATCGTGGCCGTTTAATCTGATTTACTCGTCTGGCACCACAGGTGTTCCAAAAGGCATCGTTCAACCCTGCGCCATGCGTTGGTCACATATCCAGCGCGCCCATCTGAACGGCTATGGTGCAAACACCGTATTACTGACCGCGACGCCACTGTATTCAAATACTACGCTGCCCGCACTGCTCCCTACGCTTGGCATGGGTGGTACCGCAGTCATGATGGCCAAATTCGATACGCGTAGATATCTGGAGCTCGCACAGCGATACCGCGTCACGATTACCATCCTGGTCCCTGTGCAGTACCAACGACTCATGGATGACCCGAGCTTTGACAACTATGACCTGTCGGCTTTCAAGGCTAAATTTTCAACCAGCGCCCCCTTCGCTGCCAAGCTCAAAGCCGAAGTCCTCAAACACTGGCCGGGCGGCCTTTCTGAGGTATACGGCATGACTGAAGGCGGCGGACGCTGTCAGCTCGATGCTCACCTGCATCCTGACAAACTTCACACCATCGGTAAGCCCTCAAGTGGCACCGACATCCGTTTGATCGACGAACAAGGCAACGAAGTCAGCCCGGGTGAGTCAGGAGAAATTGTTGGCAACTCACCCGCAATGATGGAAGGTTATTACGGCTTGCCTGAAAAAACACGCGAAGCCGAGTGGTTCGACAAAACAGGTAAACGCTTTATCCGGACTGGTGATATCGCACGTTTTGATGAAGATGGTTTCTTAATCTTGTCCGACCGGATCAAGGACATGGTGATCTCGGGAGGATTCAATATCTATCCGAGTGACCTGGAGGAGGCGCTTGACCAGCACCCTGAGGTCAAGGAATCAGCCGTCGTCGGTGTGTCTTCAAGACAATGGGGAGAAACGCCAGTGGGTTTTGTTGTGTTAAAGCCTGAGGCTCTCGTCACAACCGAGGAACTACGTAGCTGGGTCAATGCGAAACTTGGAAAAACGCAGCGATTGAGTGGCTTGCAGTTTATAGAAAGCCTGCCGCGTAATGAGATCGGTAAAGTATTGAAACGTCAGTTGCGCGAGATATATAGCGGTTGACCCTAGAGCGCTTTCAACACGGCGCTTTCAACACAACGCTCAAATATCAGTCGCAAACTGTAAAGCAATAAATGTCACAAGCAATGGCCCCGCATTGAATAGCCCATGCAACAGCATGGCGGACACAATGCCTCGCCTGACACGCATCCAGCCCAACACTAAGCCGGTGACCCACTGTGGCGCGACCAGCACCACCATCATCCACCAGTCGACCTCTACAAAAATAAAATTTTTGATGTGCACCGCTGCAAAACTCAGCGCGATCAAGTGAAACAAATAAGGGAATACTGCACGATAGCGCCTGAGCCACATCCAGGACCAATCCCCCGGACCATTTGAGACGCGGCTCGACCACCAGCACATGACGATGGTCGCAGCAAGCAAACAACTTGACCACCAAACCATGCCGTTGAGCAACACAATGACCAGCAAAGGAATCATCCAGAGCGCTTGCAGGGGTCTGCGCAAGCCAAATCTGAATAACAGCTCCTCCACAACCGGAGCCCAGACGATTGCCTGAAACCACGGCAGATTATTGATATTGATCCGATGCGTCGCACCGCTCATCTCAAACACAGCAAGGACAATCGGTCCCAAAGCCAGAATGTTAATCAGCCAGAGCATGCCTGCCCAGGCCAATAGTCTTTTGAAACTAACGGCGGGTATCCAGTCAGCCAGCCAGCCCGAGATAGGCGGAGGATGTGGGAGCGGCCGGGACAGACTGGGATGCCTGATAAACGACAGACAGTCACGCAGTTGCGCTTTAAAACCCGGATCTGTCAGATCGCCCATCTTATTCACGCGGGGTTATCACGATGCAACTGCATCGTTGCACGTGCAAAGTCACCAGCGATAAACAGTGGCATGACCGCACGACAACGCGTAATAGTGGCATCAATTTCGGTTTGTTCGTCACGTCTGGGCTGGTGCAGCACAAAGTCTGCGACTTCTTGCTGCAGTCCCAGCGTACGGGGATGGCCGATCCCGATTCTCAAACGCCAGAAATTCGGACTCCCGAGGGCCGCCTGAATGTCTTTCAAACCATTATGCCCAGCGTGCCCGCCCCCCTGTTTGACCTTGACCTGACCTGGCATCAAGTCCAGTTCATCATGCATAACCAGTACCGACTCAGGCGTTAGTTTATAAAATCTCGCTAAAGCGCCCACACACTGCCCTGAGCGATTCATATAGGTTTGAGGCTTGGCCAGATAAATTTGTTCGGACTGCACGCGAGCCTTGGCTACCATGCCAGAAAATGACTTTTCAAGCGTAAATGTTGTACGGAAATCATTTGCCAGCTCATCAGCCAGCCAAAAACCCGCATTATGGCGGGTCCGCTCGTAATCCGCCCCAGGGTTGCCAAGGCCGACGATCAGTTTGATGGAGGAATTAGACATGACTCGATTAGAAAGCAAAAGCCCCACTTGCGCAAAGCATAGTGGGGCTTTAAAGCATCGCTATCAACACAGCACAATGGATCAGTCAACGATCCGTTGTGCGGGATTAATTAAGCAGCTGGTGTAGCGGACTCGTCAGCAGGGCCGCCCTTGACAATGGCTGTTGCCAAAGCTGGGTTTGCATCGCCACGGTGTGCCACAAAAGTCACGCCTTTTGGCAGCGTGATGTCAGCCAGATGGATCGAGGCACCACCAATCAGCATGGACAGGTCGACTTCGATGAACTGTGGCAAATTGACTGGTAAGCAAGCGATCTCAAGCTCGGTGAACACATGCGAAATGAGCGCTGCGCTCAGTTTCACTGCAGGTGAAATATCTGCATTGATAAAGTGCAAAGGCACTTTAGTATGCAGGATCTTGTCTGCATCAACGCGTTGAAAATCAACGTGCATCACGATCTGTTTGTAGGGGTGCCATTGCACTGAACGCAGCAAGACCTGGTGGCTTTTGCCTTCCAGTTGCATTTCCAGAATGGATGAGTGAAATTGTTCTTTGCGCAGGGCATGATAAATTTCGTTGTGATCGAGCTCGACATTGACGGGCTTGTCTTTACCACCGTAAACGATAGCTGGGATCAGGCTCGCACGGCGCAGGCGGCGGCTCGCACTCGTTCCCTGTACGCTGCGTGGGGTTGCATTAAATTTCATGGAAATACTCCAAAATGGACTGTTTAAGTCCGGTTAAAACACGCTCTGACACCAGAGCGTGGGCTTGGAGATCGCCGCGACCAGCGATCTCCAAATTCTAAACATCAATCAACAAATAACGAACTGACCGACTCAGCATTTGATATGCGCAGGATGGTTTCACCCAGTAAAGGCGCACATGACAACTGACGGATTTTGGTGGATGCACGGCCGGCCTCGGAAAGAGGGATCGTGTCAGTCACCACGAGCTCATCGAGCTCGGAGGTTTCAATTCTTTCAATTGCACCGCCCGACAACACTGCGTGGGTGCAATAAGCATAAACAGAGCCTGCTCCACGCTCTTTTAGCGCCTGCGCAGCCTTGCAAAGTGTCCCAGCGGTATCGACCATGTCATCCATGATCAGGCAAGTACGGCCATCCACATCACCAATGATGTTCATGACTTCGGAGACGTTCGCACGCGGCCGACGCTTGTCGATGATCGCCAGATCAGCCTCAAGCTGCTTAGCCAGCGCACGCGCACGCACCACACCACCAATGTCGGGTGACACCACCACGAGATTGGTGAGATTGCGTCGCCAGATATCGCCCAGCAAAATCGGTCCTGCATAAATATTATCGACAGGGATATCAAAAAACCCCTGGATCTGATCGGCATGCAGATCCATTGTCAGCACGCGGTTCACACCCGCAACCTGCAGCATATTCGCCACAACCTTGGCTGTAATCGCTACGCGAGCCGAACGCGGACGTCTGTCCTGGCGAGCATAACCAAAATATGGGATTGCAGCGGTGATACGACCAGCCGAGGCGCGACGTAAGGCATCGACCATCACCATGACTTCCATCAAGTTGTCATTCGTTGGGGCACAGGTGGGCTGCAATACGAAAACGTCCTTACCGCGAACGTTTTCATTAATTTCAACCGCAACCTCACCGTCAGAAAATCGTCCAACGGACATTTTCCCAAGCGACATATCGAGATGGTTGACCACATCGACGGCCAGCCTTGTATTGGCTGTACCGGTAAAGATCATGAAACTATCGTTGGCCATGGCAGGGGCAATCACAGACAGTAAAAAGATGTGGAACAAAAAAGCTGCTGAACCGGGGAACCGAGCACTTAAATTTATTTAAATTTAAATAAACTTAAACTAAGCGATACATCGGTCAGTTCAACAGCTTGAGGTGTTAGGGCTGGGGAGGAAGGATTCGAACCTTCGCATGCCGGAATCAAAATCCGGTGCCTTAACCAGCTTGGCGACTCCCCAACTAGCTTTCTATCCAATTTCGCAGCGGATGCTCCTGCAACCCATCACAGACTGAAACAGACTGGATAAACTGCGGTACACCTGCAAGCGGTACATCCACATTAAAAGTCTCTGGAAACTCAGAGCGCATTTTAGCGAGCATTTTCTGGTGAGCCAAGTTTGCATCTGAAATCTGCAAAAACTCTGCAAATAAACACGCCCCTGACCCGGTCATCCGGACATTCAACCCAGCAGAATAACACCAGTCAAACGCTTTTCGGACAACAGGATATCGTTTAAGCACCACTGGCTGAAGGTCATTATGGAAATGATCAAACAATCCCAAAGAACCCAAAGACAACGAACCTAACGACATCCCAGAAAAGTCCATTATTTTGACCGGATCGGTGTCCCTTGTCAAATCGGGATCCTGGAAAACACCTAAAGTCGGTACATTTTGAGCTGGTTGAATCACGATATAGGCACGTTCAGGCAGTGCAATGGCCTGCAAATCCTCTCCAATACCCTCTGCAAAGGCATTTTGACCAAAAATAAATACGGGCACATCTGCCCCCAGTTGCAGGCCTATTTTCATCAAATCCGCACGACTTAATCGGGTGTGCCAGAGTCGATTCAGGGCAATCAGTACCGAAGCAGCATCGCTTGAGCCTCCGCCCAGTCCGCCGCCAGAGGGGATCAGCTTTCTGACATTGATCTGGGCGCCTAACGGGCATCCTGTGTGACGCTGCAAAGCGATCGCTGCGCGCACGACGAGGTCTTGCTCGTGTGGCACTCCCGGCATGCTTGTCTCGCGCAGGATCTGGCCATCTGACCTGACATCAATATCAAGATGATCATTTAAATCAATAAACCTGAAAACGGTCTGCAGCAAATGATAGCCATCCGAGCGCCGACCGGTCACGTGCAGAAAAAGGTTGAGCTTGGCAGGTGCAGGGATGTCATACAACATGATCAGAGCTTATCTACAACCAGCCTGATGGCAATGTGTTTGCTACCTTCGCTGTGCGTTAACACCAGCAGCTGCGGGCCTGAGTCATCGAATCTTGAAAGCTGAACACGCCAGCCGCCCTGCTCAAAGGTGTTGATACGACCCTCTGGATCCTTGAGCACCATACTCATGCCAGGCAGAGGTTCCCTGATTGTCCGCAACCAGCTACGCAATCCAGCCACAGGAACGGTCTGACCCAGCACCGTCTGCATCAAGGCATCGGGCGTTTTTGCGTAGGTCTCTTCACCGCTGGCGCGTGTCAGTGTTGCGCCAGTGCGCTCAACCACGACACGCGCGATGACAGACCCCATTGGATCGGTCAGATCCAGACTAAAGCGTACGCCCGTATCACGCCAGGTAAAGCCGCCCTGCACAGCCTCAGGGTTACTGTTAAAGTCCTCTGCCTTCAAAGCGAAGCGTCCGTAACGTAAAAACTCTGTCTGGCTGGTTTTATCGGACTCCGGGGCATTGGTCGCGCAACCCGCGAGCCACAGCAGCGCAATGACAGACACCACACACCTGCCCCACACACGAAAAACCACAAGACTCAAAGCTTGACTCCAAGACGACGAACTGTTTCGAGCAGAACCGGATTTTTAGGCTCCCTTGACGCGCCTTCACGGAAAACTTTTATGGCCTCATCACGCTGGCCTTGAACCCAGAGCACTTCACCTAAGTGTGCGGCGATATCTGTTTCAGGGCGTTTGCTGTATGCCTTGGACAGATAGTCGATTGCAGCGGCGCGATCGCCAAGGCGGTATTTGACCCAACCCATGCTGTCCATGATGAAAGGATCTTGCGGGGAAATCTCCAGCGCCCGGGTGATGAGCTTGAGTGCCTCAGGCAACCTCTGGTTCCGATCCGCCAAGGCGTAGCCCAGAGCGTTGTAAGAATGCGCGTGACCAGAATCAAGAGCGATCACCTCACGCAATAAACGTTCGGTCTCTTTGAGTTGCCCTTTGCGCTCGTAAAGCATGCCCAGCTCATATTTAATTTCGACCGAATCCGGCTGTTGCTGATCGGCAACCTTCAGGCGTGCAATGGCATCATCGATACGGCCTGCATCGCGCAAAATCTGGGCAGCCGCCGTTGCGCCCAGCACGACCTCTTCATCCGAATCGGGACCTGCTGAATCAATAATCGCTAACGCCTCATCGATTTTGCCCTGTTTTGCACGGATCATCGCCTGACGCAGATGTGCGCCGTAACGCGAGGCTGGGTCTTCGATTTTGGAGAGCTGAATCACAGCGTCATCGAGCCGCCCCTGATCTTCCAGAATACGTGCAAGCAACAAATAAGCATCCGCTAATGCTGAAGGGGCATCGGTCGCTCCCTCTGCGTTGGCTCGCTGACGCTGTGTCTGCACACTCACAAACTGTTCGAGCAACCCACGGGCCTGGTCGAGCTGCTTTGCCCGATATGACACCTGCGCCTGCATGAACATCAAATCAAAATCTTCGGGGGAACGCTTGGCCATTGCGACCAGCTCTTTCATTGCCGCACCATATTCACGCTGGTCAGTCAGATAGCTTGTTAGCATCAGTCTCAGTCGTCTTGAATCGGGGTGCGCTGTAATGAAAGTGCGTGCGTCTTTTTGCGCCTGATCCGGGTCCACTTTCAACCCATATTCAAATACGCGCATTGCAGCGTCCTCTGAACGCGGGGCTGCAGCCAAAGCGGCTTTCGCCTCAGACAATGATCGCTCCTTTTCTCCTGCGAGCTGGGCCATATCTGCAAGCGCCAGACGCGAAACAGCCAGATTCCGGGCGTTGCTTTCGCTGATGGCACGATCGAGGATGGAAAACGCTACGGCACGATCCGGCATACGACTTAATACTGCAACGGATTGACCAATGGCCGCTGTTTTATCTGTCGCTACGTCGATTTTTTTGCGTAACGCCTCGGCCAGGCCGCTGGTTTGTCCCGATGCAGCAGATAAAGCCATCTCCGTTGACACAGCCTCCGCATCGTCTGGTGCAATACGTAACCAGACTCTTGCCGCGTCTAACGCTCCTGCAAGATTTCCGCCCGCCAGATAAAACTCAAGTCCTCGGCGCGCAAGGCGGTAATCACCGACCTCCCGCGCAAGATCCACCATGGTTTTTCCTGCAGGAATAAAGACATTGCGCTGGGCTGAAATTTCAGCAGCCAGGATGCGGAACAGTAAGTTTGATGTCAAGGTCACGTCAGGCAACTGACCGGATCGCAGCCAGATCTGCTCGGACTCAGCCACACGGGGCTTTATCTGCAAGGGCACACTTTGCGATACCCCTTTTGACGCAGGCGTTTGCGACAACGCATACGGCGTCCAGAGCAAGGCAATCGCCGCAGCGGAGCTCGCGACCAAGGTATGTACAACTCTGTATTTTGACAACGACTTCACGCGACCCGCCTAGTTGATGGCACAATCTGCACACATATTCTCAGGATGTTAGCACTCACACATGCCAGAACTCCCAGAAGTCGAGACAACCCGGCGAGGAATTGACGCCGTTGCAACAGGTCACACCCTGACAGGGATGGTTGTCCACGAGTCCCGCATGCGCTGGCCGATCCCAAAAGCGCTGCCAGATCTCATCAAGGGCCAGACCGTGCGCGCCTGTCTTCGCAGAGGTAAATACATCCTGATAGAGTTTGATACCGGGACGGTCCTGATTCATTTAGGCATGTCTGGCTCACTGCGCAGCGTCATGCAGGGGGAGCTTTTACGCAAGCACGATCATGTGGAGTGGCTGTTCAAGCACGCGACCCTGCGACTGCATGACCCCAGGCGTTTTGGATCGGTTTTATGGCACCCACGCGACCAGGGGCCCATCGAGCAGCACCCGTTGTTAGCAAAATTGGGCATCGAGCCCTTTGACCCGGCATTTAACGCCAAATACCTGCACGACGGCCTGGCAGGACGATCTATGTCCATCAAACAAGCCCTGCTCGCTGGAGAGATCGTAGTGGGCGCGGGCAATATCTATGCCTCCGAAAGTCTTTTCAGAGCACGTATTCACCCAAAAACCAAAGCCAGTCGTGTGTCTCTGACACGCTGCGCAAGACTCGCACTCGCTATTCGCGAAACACTGACTGATGCCCTGGAATCAGGTGGCAGCACGCTGCGGGATTATGTCAACGCAACAGGCGAGCCCGGTGCCTATTTCACACTGCATGCAGCGGTCTATGAGCGAGAAGGCCAACCCTGCAGAGTCTGCGCAACACCAATCAAACGCATTGTTCAAGGCCAGCGTGCCACCTATTTTTGCCCTAGTTGCCAAAAAGTCTGATTATCATCCACCAGATTCAATATAAAGAAGAGACAACATGTCACAACCCAGTGCAACGCACTTAAACGAAACACACGACCCTTCCCTCACAAGCTGGGTCGCTCGCGCAAACGATAATGAAGTTGGTTTTCCTATTCAGCATCTGCCTTTTGCCATCTTTCGGGAGCAAGGTACTTCACAGGCTTTTCGTCCGGGCGTAGCGATCGGTGATCAGATTATTGACCTGGCAGCGCTGGCATCCCTCAAACCTTTCGACGGACAAGCTGCTGTCGCACTCGCAGCCTGCACCGGCACGAGCCTGAATGCGCTGATGGCGCTGGGTGATGCGCACTGGTCAGCATTGCGCCTGGCTCTATCGCGCGCCTTGCGCAAGGGCGCTGCCATGCAAGCCCAGCTAGAACCGTTACTGGTTGCGCAAACGCGTGCCCAATACAGCATGCCAGCCCAGGTCGGTGACTACACAGACTTTTACATCTCCATTCACCATGCCACGGCGGGCGGCAAACAAATGCGGCCCGACGCGCCCCTGTTACCTAATTACAAATGGGTACCGATCGGCTATCACGGACGCTCTTCAAGCCTGGTGGTTTCCGGACACGATGTACTGCGTCCTGTCGGGCAGCTAAAACCTGCCACCCCGGATGGCGATCCAACTTTTGGCCCCTGCCAGCGCCTGGACTATGAGCTCGAGATGGGTGTTTTTATCGGGACCGGCAACCCCCAAGGCACACGCATTCCAATCGAACAGGCAGACAAGCATATTTTTGGGTTGTGTCTGCTCAATGACTGGTCGGCACGCGACATTCAGTACTGGGAATATCAACCCCTCGGACCATTTCTCGCTAAAAGTTTTGCCACAACCATCTCGCCCTGGATCGTGACTCGCGAAGCACTCGAACCATTCCGTATCCCGTTCAGCCGTCCTGCAACCGATCCACAACCGCTGCCTTATTTAATGAGCGAGTCAGTCAAAGGAGGCGGGTTTTATGACATCCATCTCACCGCACAGCTCTCGACAGATCAGTCCAGAAAAGCCCAGGTCGCGCCAACCACACTTACGGATACCAATCTGGATCAGGCTTACTGGGCGATCTCCCAGCTAGTGACGCACCATACGGTCAATGGTTGCAACCTGCAGCCAGGCGATCTGTTCGGCACGGGTACGATGTCGGGTCCCGCCCCCGAGCAGGCCGGCACCTTCAATGAAATCAGTATCGGTGGCAAACAAGCACTCCAATTGCCCTGGGGTGAGGAACGCAAATACCTAATGGACGGTGATGAGATCACATTGCAGGGTGAGTGCGTCAAACCTGGCTACCCCAGACTGAGTTTTGGTCAGGCGAGCGGTCGTATTCTGCCCGCGGTTATATAAAACGAGCTTAATTTAAAATTAAACGGCTTATTTTTTTACAGGGGGCAGCGCATAGCGTTGCTCCATGTAAGCCCAGCTCGGCCACAAAACATGGGCGAGTGCTTCGCGTGCAAGTGACGCATCAGGTTCGCTTGGCGTGTAGGTATCCGGTTCTCCAAACACCTCAGGCTTTTTATACAGACTGGTTCTCGCCGGCTTATGGGGTTCAAGCACAACCAGTTTTTCTTGCCCTCCCGGATCCACCTTGAGATACCCGTAGTTATCGCCAAACTGCATCATGGCGCGATTCGCGTGCTGCTGCGTCAAGTCACGACCGACCATAGGATGGACGGTATCCATCCCAATTAACGAGAGCAGGGTCGGCCCAAGATCTATCTGACTCATGATCTGTGGATCAGACCGCGCTGCAACACCAGGTCCAAGAATCAGGGCGGGAATATGGAAGTGTTTGACCGGGACCAGATTGCCTGACACCCGGGCATCGTGATCGGCCACAACGAGAAAGATCGTGTTGTCCCAATATGCTGAACGACGTACTTTTTTAAAAAACTCGCCTATTGCAAAATCTGCATAACGAACTGTATTCGTAACCGAGGCAGGATTACCCTCAGGCGAAATCCGCCCTTCAGGATATTCCCAGGGCGAGTGATTCGATACCGAAAAAGCCATCGTAAAGGTTGGACGCTTTGTATCAGTACTCAGTACACGGTCAAGCTCATTGAACATATCCTCATCCGAGGCACCCCATGAACCGACAAATTTAGGGTTAACAAACTTCGGCAAATCAACGACCTCATTAAAACCATTGCCCAGGAAAAATCCGCGCATATTGTCAAAATGTGCCTCGCCGCCGTAGATAAATCGCGAATAATAGCCATGACGGCCCAGCAACTCGGCAATGGTAAAAAATCCAGTCTCAGCACGTGGCAAAGCCAGAACCGCCTGCGCTGGAGTAGGCAGAAACCCAGTGCTGATTGCCTCGAGGCCGCGTACTGAGCGCGTGCCTGTCGCATAGGCGCGCTCAAACCACCAGCCCTGCTTACCCAGCGCATCAAGCTGAGGAGTCAGGCCTGCCCCACCCAGACTTTTTGAGTATTGCGCACCCAGGCTTTCCTGCAAAATGATGACAAGATTGAAGGGGCGATCGCGTTTAACACTAGCGGTTTGCGCATGAAGTGTCGGCAAATGCGGATCAAGCATCTCGTCAGGCATACCTGATGCTGCGCGCACGATTTGTGTGATTTCCCCGATCGGCATTTTGCCGTAGAGATCGAAGGAGGACACTTCGTTTTGCATCAGATAAACCGCATTGACCACATTCCAGAAGCTATTGAGTGGGAGCGTATTAACCATCGCATCATTGCTGAATGCAACCGTGGACGTGTTGATCGGACGATGATCAAGCGTCCCGCGAATCGACATCACAGAAAAGGCAACCAGCGACAAGCCCATGACAGGCCGCCAATACCAACGCAGCGGCTTGTCTGGACGACCCGGACTGAACAGTTTAAAACCAAGCCAGATGCTTAAAGAAACACCTATCGCCACTGCCAGCATTAACCACTTGTAGCCCTCCCAAAGCATCCCGAATACTTCGCGGGGATGTCCCAGATATTCAACATATAGGCGGTTGGGGCGCGTGTCGTACTCAGTGATGAACTGCGGCGTCGAAAGTTCGAGCAGAATCAATAAGAACCAGCATATGCGGAACCACCAGGCGCAGAGCTTTTCTGCGATCGCGAAATGACCGAACCAGGGTGCGAGGCCTGCAGGCAAAGCGACCATCATGCCAAGAATAACGATGTCGAAACGTAATCCCCCATGCAATACAGACCAGAATCCGTCGACTGCGGAGACCCGCGGCCATTGCCATATCATCAGGGACAGGCGGCAGAGTGTCAGCATGATGAGCGCTGACCACCAGAACCGCCAGGTTAGGCGTCGCATCGCGTTTGCTTAATTTTGCAGAACTTTACCGGGATTCATCAATCCCTTGGGATCCAGTGCATCCTTGATCTGCTTCATCAGTCTGAGTTCGAGCGCACTTTTGTAACGCGGCAACTCATCTCGCTTGAGTTGACCCACGCCATGTTCTGCGCTGATTGAGCCGCTATGCGCATGCACACTGTCGTGCACCAAGCCGTAGACGTCATACTGCATAGCAAGTAACTCTTGCTCGGTCTGGTGCGGTGCGCGTGCAACGTTGTAATGCAGATTACCGTCACCCAGATGACCGAAGACAATATTCTGGATACCGGGGAATCTGACCTGCAGCGCGTCATTCGTAGCCTGTACGAATTTGGCAATCAGGGAAATCGGGATCGACACATCGTGTTTGATGCTTTTGCCGAGCTCAGCTTCTGCAAGAGGAATACTCTCGCGCAAATGCCACATTGCTTTGCTTTGCGCGATATTTTCAGCAATCGCCGCATCGGTCACGAGGCCATCTTCGATCGCAGTACCTAACACTGACTCAAAACGCTCCTGTGCATGCTCGGCGCTTTCGCTATCTGACAACTCCAGCAATGCAAACCAGGGGGATTGGGCCGAAGGGCCTTCAAAAGGGAGTCGCTGCTGCGGAAAGAGTCGCACGACAGCCTGCAACACCGGACCCGCCATGACTTCAAATCCAGTCAAAGAGGCACCAAACCCTGCACGTGCGCGAGAAAGAACAGTTACTGCATCTTCCATCGTATTGAGTGCCAGCATAGCCGTACGCTGCGCAACAGGCAGCGGATAAAGCTTGAGTGTGGCTGCTGTAATGATGCCCAGAGTACCTTCGCTACCGATGAATAGATCGCGCAAGTCGTAACCTGTATTGTCTTTGCGTAACCCACGCAAACCATTCCAAATTTCACCTTCAGCGGTCACGACCTCCAGACCGAGCGTCAGCTCACGGGTATTTCCGTAGCGCAACACCTGCGTGCCGCCTGCGTTGGTGGCCAGGTTGCCGCCGATTGTGCAACTCCCCTCGGCAGCAAGGCTCAGCGGAAACAGGCGATTTGCAGCGCGGGCGGCTTCCTGGAGGGATTGCAGCACACAGCCGGCTTCGACAGTCATCGTGTCGTTGTCGGTGTCAATCGAACGTACTTTGTTTAATCTGGCCATCGTGATGACCACCGCGTGACCAGACTCGTCTGGTGTGGCACCACCACACAAACCTGTATTACCGCCCTGCGGGACCACAGGAACGCCGTGCTGCGCACACAGACGCACAACCCCAGCGACCTCCTCGGTCGAGCCCGGACGCACAACGGCCAGAGCCTGACCCTGATATCGACCACGCCAATCCACCAAAAAAGGTGCGGCCGCCTCACCAGTCAGTACCTGACCCGCGCCCAACAGTGCCTCTAGTTCTTTTAAAACGCTCATTTATTCCTCTTGCCAAGTCAATTCAGTCAAGTAATGGATCGCAAAAATAATTATTCAACTCTCGAATGGCACGCTTACACGATAAGTTGCCGATCGCTTATGTTAATCATGCTTAAATTGTAAGTTAAGTAAGAACCACTTCATTTTCTTATTGACAAGCGTTTCTGAGATAATGAAAAGCTACCGTGTCAGGCAGAGCCTTTTAAAATCTGCCTTTTGAACTATCTCATTTGTTTTTCGGAGTTTTAACGTGTCTGCTTCGCACCCCTTTCCCTATTCTGCGTTTAAAGCCTACGACATTCGCGGCATCGTTCCTACGGCTCTGAACCCCGAATTCGCTCAGGAGCTCGGGCGCGGCCTGGCAGCACGCGCGCATGTTGCAGGTGTGCAGACGCTAGTAGTGGGTCGCGACGGCCGCTTAAGCAGCCCAGAGCTCGCACAGGCCTTGCAGCAGGGCATCCGTGACGGCGGCATCAACACCGTTGATGTCGGCCAGGTGCCGACACCCCTGGTTTACTTTGCAGCTCACACCCTTAAGACGGGCTCGGGCGTAGCCATTACAGGCAGCCATAACCCACCTGAATACAACGGCTTCAAAATGATGATGGGTGGTGGCACCCTGCACGGTGAGTCGATCGCCAAACTGCGTGACGAAGTCGCCGCCACACCACCACGTGCAACAACACCCGGGACCGCGCAGTCAGTTGATATTCTTACGCCTTACCTGGCACGTGTACTGGCTGACATCAAACTCGCACGCCCGATGAAAATAGCCATCGATTGTGGCAATGGTGTCGCCGGCGCAGTCGCCCCGCAACTATTCCGTGGACTGGGATGTGAAATCACCGAACTGTTCTGCGAAGTAGACGGCACATTTCCCAATCACCACCCGGATCCGGCCGAACCCCATAATCTTGAAGACCTGATTCATTGCGTCAAAACGACCGACTGCGAAATCGGACTCGCGTTTGACGGTGATGGTGACCGGCTCGGCGTGGTCACTAAAAGCGGCCAGATTATCTGGCCCGATCGTCAGTTAATCCTTTATGCGCGCGACGTGCTTGAGCGCTGCCCGGGAGAGACCATCATTTATGACGTGAAATGCAGCCGCCATGTCGCCGTTGAAATCCGCAAAGCAGGTGGCAAGCCGCTGATGTGCCAGACGGGTCACTCGCTTGTTAAGGCCAAGCTTGCAGAAACCGGAGCTCCCCTTGCCGGTGAAATGAGCGGTCATGTTTTTTTCAAAGAACGATGGTTCGGTTTTGATGACGGGCTCTACACAGGCGCCCGTTTACTGGAAATCCTTTCTCGCAGCATCGACCCTTCTGCAGTGCTTGAGGCACTCCCGCAAGGTGTGTCGACCCCCGAGCTCAAACTCGAAATGAAAGAAGGTGAACCGCACGCGCTCATCGAACGCCTCCAAAGCCAGGGGGTATTCAAAGATGCGATCGAGATCATCAAAATAGATGGCCTACGTGCGGATTATGCAGACGGTTTTGGTCTGGCACGTGCATCCAACACAACGCCGGTTGTGGTGCTGCGCTTCGAAGGCGATACACCCGAAGCGCTCGCGCGCATCAAGCAAGCATTCCGCGAGCAACTGCTCGCGCTAGCTCCTCACGTCACCCTGCCTTTTTAAATACACACCACAATCCCATGAGCGCGTTGTCAAAAAGCCCTGCCTGGCAAGAGTTCTCCAAAGCAGCACTTGCCAGTCCTCTCTCCATGGACGAGCTGCGCATCGTTCGTGCAGCCGATCTTGATGTAGATCTAAGCACGCAGCGTAACTCTGCGGCGCTGGCGAAGGCCTCTGAAGCGCTGCTGATACAGCAGGGTTTCGAGACCGCCCGCAAAGATTTATTCGAAGGTGGTCAATCCAACTGGACTGAAAACCGCTCCGCCTGGCACACCGCACTTCGCGCAGAACACCCGCCAGCCGCCGTTGCCGAGGTGATTCATGCCGAGCAAGCACGGCTTGCGAATTTCATCGAACAATCCAATGCTCAAAATCTGTATCGCAATGTGGTGCATCTGGGTATCGGTGGTAGTGACTGGGGCCCCCGACTCGCTGTCGAAGCACTAAAGGGCGGCGCGGGGCGCCGCACGATTCGTTTTGCTTCGAATGTCGATGCACATGCCATTACGGGTGCACTGGAAGGACTGGACCCGCTCGACACACTGGTTATTGTTTCCTCCAAATCTTTCACCACGATTGAGTCACTGGCCAATGCGGCCTGTGCGATTGACTGGTTACGTGCGGGAGGCGTCGAAAATCCTCTGGACCGCTTTGTTGCAGTCACCGCGAATCGTCGTGCGGCGCAAGAATTTGGTATCAGTGACGAACATATTTTTGAATTCTGGGATTGGGTCGGAGGCCGCTATTCAATCTGGTCCTCGATCGGTTTACCCATCGCCCTTGGCCTGGGTCAGGAGGCCCTGAACGAGATGCTGGCGGGTGCCGCCGCCATGGACGAACACTTTTTAACCTCTCCTATCGAAAGCAATGCACCGGTCCAGATGGCGCTCAGTGGCGTCATCAACTGCAGTGTGCTGGGTTATGCCTCCTTTGCGCTCTGCCCTTACGATGCGCGCTTGCGCAACCTGGTGCCATGGCTGCAGCAACTCGAGATGGAGTCGCTGGGCAAATCCACAATGCGCGACGGTGAGAAGCTCGACGTTCCGAGCAGTCCAGTTGTCTGGGGTATGCCAGGCACTGACAGTCAGCACACTTTTTTCCAGTGGCTGCATCAGGATGGCAAGGGCGCGCCGGTTGATTTTATTTTGTGCGCCAAACCTGACCATCGTCACACGCGCCACCATCGTCTGCTGGTCGCGAATTGTCTGGCGCAACGTGCCGCCCTGCTTGAAGGCAAATCATTCGATAAAGCACTCAACGAAGTTAAAAAAACAATTTCGGATCCTGAGCGCGCGGTTCTGCTCGCCAAGCATCGTGTCCACCCGGGCGGCAGACCCTCTACGCTGATTGTGCTGCCACGACTTGATGCCAGACAGCTTGGTTCACTGCTCGCACTCTACGAACACAAAGTATTTGTCGAAGCAGTGCTCTGGGGCATCAACCCCTTTGATCAGTGGGGTGTCGAATTCGGCAAGCGACTCGCAGGGGATATTGAGCGACGCCTGGATGCGCTGGGTAGCGACCCGGACGTCAGCCCCTACGATCCTTCGACCGCACACTGGGTGCGCAAACTAGCGAGCGGCTAACAGTCCAGCCGCGAACACTACTTTAAAAATTTTACATACCAGGGCATCGCGACTTCCAGGCCTTGCAAAATAGTATGAGTAGGCGCATAGCCCAGCAAACGTTGCGCTTTACTGATATCGGCCTGTGAATGGCGTACATCACCCGCTCTGAAGTCTTTGTAGACGGGTGATTTACCATACTGAATCTGATGTTTAGCAAGTGTCGAGGCCAATTGCCCGAACAAAGCATTCAGACTGGTACGGGCATTTACAGCGACGTTATAAACCTGATTGACGCCCTCGGAAGTCGCCGTGGCAGCAAGAATATTGGCTTGTACCGCATTCTCTACAAAACAAAAATCGCGACTGGTTTCACCATCGCCATTGATGAGCACATCATCACCACGGATCATCGCAGCGATCCATTTAGGAATCACTGCCGCATAGGCGCCATCGGGATCCTGACGCTTGCCGAACACGTTGAAATATCTCAAACCGATGCTATGCAAACCATAGGTTTTGGCGAATACATCGGCATATAACTCATTGACATACTTGGTGACGGCATACGGCGATAAAGGCTTACCAATCTGGTCTTCTACTTTAGGTAAAGCAGGATGATCACCATAGGTTGAACTCGAGGCCGCATACACAAATGCTGAGACTTTTGCATCGCGCGCAGCCACCAGCATATTGAGAAAACCGGAGATATTGACGGCATTAGTGGTAACAGGATCTGCGATAGAGCGCGGCACAGAGCCAAGGGCTGCCTGGTGCAACACATAATCCACGTCCTGGACCGCACGCGCGCACATCTCAGCGTCGCGAATATCACCTTCAATGAAAGTGAATCTGGCCCACTGACGGGCATCTACACTGAACTGAACTTCATCCAGATTATGAGGATGACCTGTCGCGAAATTATCCAGACCCACAACGGTCTGATCCAGCCCGAGTAATGTTTCGATTAAATTCGAACCAATAAATCCTGCACAACCTGTCACCAGCCATTTGCGTGGTTTCAGGCGCAGCTCATTTTTAATATCTTCGTAGCGACTCATCATGCCGGATTCTCTTTTGTGATGGATTAGAGTCGCAAATCAGTCTGATCAGCTGAAAAAACATATTTCAAGTCATAGACGATATGGCCTGGTTTGCAGACCTCGCGGATTTTATCAATGCCCATCGCAATGAACTGCTCGTGCGCAACGGCCACTACGACTGCGTCATACGCACCAGGCTGTAGTTGCATAACCGGCGTGATGCCGTATTCATCTTGTGCCTCTTTGGTATCAACCCAGGGGTCATAGACGTCTACAACCACGTCATAATCCTCCAGCTCACGCACGATATCCACGACGCGTGTGTTGCGCAGATCTGGACAATTCTCCTTGAAGGTCAGCCCCATCACGAGAATTCTGGCGTTCTTGACTTGAATACCCTTGCGCGTCATCGTCTTGACCAGCTGCGTAACCACGTAAGTGCCCATCGCATCATTGAGTCTGCGACCCGCCAGAATAATCTCGGGGTGGTAGCCGATCGACTGGGCTTTGTGAGTCAGATAATAAGGATCGACACCGATGCAATGCCCACCTACCAGACCCGGTCTGAAGGGTAGGAAGTTCCACTTTGTACCTGCAGCCTCTAGTACGGCCTCGGTATCAATACCCATCTTGTTGAATATCAGCGCTAACTCATTGATCAGCGCGATATTGACATCGCGCTGCGTATTTTCGATCACCTTCGCGGCTTCAGCCACGCGAATGGTGGGCGCACGATGCGTACCGGCAACAATGATCTGGCGATACACCTCATCGACCAGCAGGGCCACCTCAGGTGTTGAGCCTGACGTTACCTTTTTAATGGTGCTGACACGATGTGCTTTATCACCGGGATTGATTCTTTCAGGGCTGTAGCCCGCAAAAAAATCCTGATTAAATTTCAGCCCTGACACACGCTCAAGCACAGGCACGCAATCTTCTTCGGTTGCACCGGGATAGACGGTTGACTCATACACAACGATGTCGCCGGCCTTAAGAACCTTACCAATCGTTTCACTCGCCTTGATCAAGGGTGTCAGATCCGGATTTTTGTAACGATCAATCGGAGTTGGAACAGTAACAATATAGAAATTCGCTGCGGCAAGCTGGCTGAGCTCAGTTGTAAATGTTAAATGGCTGGCAGATGCCAACTCTGCAGCATCGACCTCGAGAGTATGGTCGTGTCCGTCTTTGAGCTCTTGAATTCGCGCATGATTGATATCGAAACCAATCACGGCCCTTTTTTTGCCAAATTCGGCCGCTAGTGGCAAACCGACATACCCGAGACCAACAACTGCGATTCTGACATCATCTATTTGCAAAGTACTCTCCGTCGGGCCAAACGCTGGCGCTTCATATAAGCCGTCAGTTTAAATGATCACCTGATTCTCGATGACAACCCCAGAAAATTGTCAAAAAAAAGCCCAAGACTTTGCAGTCTTGGGCTAAATCCACCAAAAGAGGAGGGTGGAGGAGACAATCGTGGCAAGTTAAGGAGAATGATCTCTTAGCGAAATGATTGGGGCTTAAATTTTAAACTCATTATTTTGAGCTCATTAAGCACTTTGAATCAAAACACTATTAACTTAACTTCCATAAACGAATCATAGAATACTTTTTTGTGCGATGCAAGAACTTTCTTTAAATCACTTAATTAGCCTACTTTTGCTAGAGAGAAATTAAAAAAGTGTTGTTTTTGTGCAGTGCAACAACACGATACACATTTAACAGGTCCCCACAGAAAGATGTTTTACCTGCAGATTCACTGAAAAACCATGCAGCTCCAACGTGTTTCAAATCCGATAGGCCGTCTTGGTCATCACCCGCGACATCAGGGTCATTAATCCCTTAACGACAGAAGGCAACTCTTGCGCACCGTGGTTTTGAGCCGTCACACGGTGATTAATCTCATCCTTTTTCATCTGCTCAACGATGTCGCGCGATCGCTGGTCCTGTCGGGGCAACTGGTTCAGGTGATCCTCCAGATGCGCCTCGACCTGTCGCTCCGTTTCTGCCATAAAACCCAGGCTGCGCGCGACCCCTGCTCGTCCCGCCAGCAATCCCAGCGCGAAAGAACCCGCATACCACACGGGATTGAGCATACTCGGACGACTGTGGAGTTCTTTTAAACGCTGATTGCACCAAGCCAGGTGATCAACCTCTTCAGCGGCGGCCTCCTGTAAAAGAGCCACCGTATCGCGATCACTGCAAGCAGCGGCTTGCCCGCGATAAAGGGCCTGCGCACACACCTCCCCGACTTGATTGATACGCATCAAGCCCGCTGCATGGCGCTGCTCCTCAGGGGAAAGCAAATCAGGCTGTTCTGCCCTGAGCGTGCCAGCGGGATTGGCACGTCCCGCGCGGGAAGCCCCGGACAATACTTGCAAAGAAGCATCAAACTCCTCGATCAACGGGTCAAGCCAGTGCTGACGCCGAACGAAACGGGGACGGTATTTCTGGGTCTCAGGCGCAAACGACATCAAAACTCCGATTAATTTACTCAAATTGTCACAGGCAACAGAACACAGCGGCTCAATATATTGACAGGCTTAGAGAGATATTGCCTGAAAGAACGGCACCCTTTGATTTTAGTCTGTGCTGCAAATTCAGGGTTTAATAGGGATTATCATTCTTGCTTTAAAGCTTGGGGGTTTCAGGATGGAAGTCAAAATAGACTGGGGCGGTCCGGATGGCATGCTCTTCGTTGCGCAAACAGGTACAGGACATATCACGGCGATGGACGGCGCACCCGAAGGTGGCGGTCATAATCTGGCGCCTCGTCCGATGGAAATGGTACTGGTTGGCACCGGCGGCTGCACAGCATTTGATGTCGTATTAATTCTCAAGCGCGGTCGCCACGCAGTAACCGGATGCTCAGTCAAACTGATTGCCGAACGTGCGGAAGTTGATCCTAAAGTATTCACTAAGATTCATTTCGTCTTTACCGTAACGGGCAACAATCTACCCCGTGCAGCAGTCGAACGTGCAATCAGCTTGTCACACGAAAAATATTGTTCCGCATCAGCAATGCTTGCACATACTGCAGACATTACCTGGTCGGCAGAAATTGTTGATCACTCAGCCGCAAAAACAGAATAGTCATCCTCGAGATCATTGCAGATGAACCAGTACGAAACCTTTATGCGCCACGTCTACACGAACGGCGTGAATAAAACCGACCGCACAGGCACGGGCACGCGCTCGGTCTTTGGCTATCAGATGCGTTTTGATTTGTCGAAAGGGTTCCCGATGGTTACGACAAAAAAACTGCACACGCGCAGTATTTTTGTCGAACTGCTGTGGTTTTTGCGTGGCGACTCCAACGTTAAGTGGCTGCAGGAAAATGGCTGCACAATCTGGGATGAGTGGGCAAGTCCGACCGGCGACTTAGGTCCTGTGTATGGCGTTCAATGGCGCTCCTGGCCAACACCGGATGGCGGTCATATTGATCAGATCAGTCAGGTTCTTGAGCAGATTCGCGCCACACCCGACTCCAGGCGCCTGATTGTGTCTGCCTGGAATGTCGCAGAAATTAAAAATATGGCTTTGCCACCTTGCCATGCATTTTTCCAGTTTTATATAGCCGATGGCAAACTGTCCTGTCAGCTTTACCAGCGCAGCGCCGACATATTTCTAGGCGTGCCGTTCAATATAGCAAGCTATGCCTTACTGACGCATATGGTCGCACAGCAATGTGGATTAGAAGTGGGGGATTTTGTCTGGACCGGAGGAGACTGTCATATTTATAGCAATCACTTTGAACAAGTGGAGCTACAGCTATCGCGTCAGCCGCACCCCTACCCCACACTTCTGATTCAGCGCAAACCAGACTCGCTGTTCGACTACAAGTATGAAGATTTTGTAATCGAAAACTACGCACACCACCCTCACATCAAAGCGCCCGTTGCGGTATAGCTTTAATTTAAAAGGTCAGCTTTCATGCGGCTCAAACTGATTGTTGCCTACGCAAAGAATCGCACGATTGGTCTGGACAATGCGCTACCCTGGAAATTACCGGGAGATCTGGCGCACTTCAAACGCACCACGCTTGGCTGCCCGATCATTATGGGACGCAAGACCTGGGACTCTCTGGGCCGCCCCCTGCCCGGTCGCAAAAACATTGTTGTCACACGCGACGCATCCAGAATGGTTATGGGTGCTGACGTTGTCACCAGCCTCGGCGCAGCACTTGAACTTGTGCGCGACGCAGATCAGGCCTTCGTGATTGGTGGTGCTCAAATTTACCGGGAGGCCCTGCCGCTCGCCGATAGCGTGATCGCGACAGAGGTGCAGGCAGACATAGAAGGGGATGCGTTTTTTGCCCCCCTGGACGACGCACAATGGATAGAAATATCAAGAGTGCCACAGCCGCCTGAAAATGGTCTGGCTTACGACTTAGTTGAATATCAGCGGCGCATCTGATCGATTGATCGGGCGGCCTGCATTAACGGAAAAATAGAATATGAATCGCAAACTGATTATGGCGGGTAGTGCTATCGCACTGGCCATCGCAACTTACGCGGGCGTAAGTTTTTATGCTGGTATACGCCTGCAGTCAGAAACGGATCGGGCCGTTGAGATGCTCAATACACACTTGTCCAGAAAGTGGTCTGATCAGGTTCAGATTAGCCTGGATAGTTATACGCGCGGCGTGTTCACCAGTGAAGCGACATACGTCCTGACATTTCCTTCTTCCAAAGATCCCAGTATCCGGCCCGAAATCATTTTTACGAACCAGATACAGCATGGTCCTTTTCCGATTAAAGAATTATTGAGCGGCCATGTTCAACCGCTCATGGCATCGATGCGCACAGTGATTGAACCCAACCCCTACACGCAAGCTCTTTTTGGAGCATCAGGGGGCCAATCATTTTTTGATGGGATCACCACGATAGACATGCAAGGTGTTTCGACGCTCAAATGGAGCGCCCGGGCGCTCGATTACACCCAAGAAGCGACACGTTCTAAATTTGGCGGTGCCAATCTTCTCGCCACCGTCGGACCAGACTTTTCCTCTAGTCGTGGCACACTCAAAATTGAGTCACTCAACGTGAGCGATGGCAAATCAAGTATTGATCTGCAAGGCGCCACGATTCAGACTGATACGCGTATCGGGTCATTTGATCTCAATATCGGGACAAGTGGTGTAGCCATCGATCGTCTGACCATAGCCCGACTCGAAAAACCCACCCTCTCTATGGGGAAAATCAACAGTCAGCTCCAGCTTAATGAAAAAGCATCTCTGCTCAATGGGCAGGTCACCTACGAAATCGGATCACTAAAAATCAATCAGAAAGACTGGGGGAATATTTCCCTCACTGCGCGGTATGACCAGCTTGATGGCACTGCACTTAAATCACTGACTGATCTGAACAATAGTTTGTTAACCCGATCCCTGAATATTTCGCCCGAGGCCGATCTGGTGACCACGGCAGATCTGAAACAGTTCTGGTTAGGTATACAGTCCATACTCAAAGGCAATCCTGGATTTCGGATTGAACCACTGTTATGGTCGACTCCCGAAGGTGAAATCCGTTTTAATCTGAAGACTGAGTTTGGTCCGGCTAGCACTCCTGCCAACGGCATGGGGCTTGCTAGTAACCCGATTACCGCGATGACTGCGGAGCTTGAAGTTTCAAAGCCAGTGATTACAGGGTTGATCTCACAATCCATCCTGAATTCAGGTGCTAGCGCCGCCCAGGCTAAGACGCGAACGGATAAGGAAATAAAAAGCCTGCTGGATCTCGTTGCGCAATTAAAACTTGGCAAAATGGAAGGTGACAAGTTTGTCAGTAAGCTCACCTTTGAAAAAGATGTATTCAAAGTGAACGGCCATGCAATCCCGTTAGAGGCCGTCAAGGCCCACATTATTGCTACCGTTCCTGCTGCCTGGCTGATCGAAGAAACATCCACCACGCAAGACCGGCCTGACGAAACCGCAGAGATCAAACACCTCGACCCCTCCGTGATGGCCACCATTCTGACTGCAGCAGACTTCAACTTCGAAGAAACCCGGGACGAACAAGGTGACCCTCTGCTCAAAGTCAGTCCGGGTAATTCAGGCGCTGCAAAAATTGATATCAGCTTCATCGGTTGCGCAACGGACACCACTTGCGAAGATGTTTTGCTTCGGGCGACCTATTCCCCAGACAAGCCCGTCGCATTAAAAGTAGCCAACGACTGGAATATCCGGAATCGCTGGGCGCGGGCCTACGTCAATGATAAAAACGAAGCGGTCATCGAAATGGATATCAATGCGTATGGTGGCATTGGCCATGACGCGCTTGAAGCAATGGTCAATACTTTCTTCAAAATCGTTGGTGATTTTTCGAAAGACTTAAAGACCGCAAATAAAAATTAAAGTATTAAGCTTAGTGATCGCGTTGCGTTTAATAATGACCGCAGCGGCGTTGGGTTAAGGAGATTGTGATGCAAGCTACGACCCGTTATTCAATGACAATGCGCATCCTGCACTGGATCATCGCAGCCTGTGTGATTGTCCTGATCCCGATCGGACTCCTGATGGTGTCACGGGGTGAAGCCAACATTTGGGATACGTTAACCAACACACTCTATGCCTGGCATAAAGCGATCGGCTTCACTGTACTTTGGCTGATGGTCATTCGTATCCTGATTAAATTACGCCAGCCTTCACTGCCTTACACAGATGACATACCTCCAGTCACACTTCTCGCCGCCAGAACCGTTCATCTTCTGATGTATATCTTGCTAATCATTGTGCCTTTGCTTGGCTGGGCGGGAATCACTGCTTTCCCTGCCCTCAATACAATTGGTGGCTACCATTTGCCAGCGCTTCCTTTTATTGAAAAAGGCGAAGCCTTCGCCAAACAATTATTCAATATCCATGGCTTACTTGGCCTGACACTGGGTGTACTCGCACTCGCCCATATTGCTGCAGCATGCAAGCACCTGCTGATTAATCGGGACAATGTCTTTAAGCGTATGTGGTTCGGCAAGACATGATCCGCGTAATCAAAGCACGACCGATTCTAAGCACAAGCGTGGTGATTGGAGTCGTCTCTGCAATACTTATTTCCACTCTGACGCAACACAATAACTGGATCATACTTGTGCTGAGTTGGAATATCGGCTCTTGCCTGTATCTTTTTCTGACTTTCAAATTGATGTTTGAGGCAGATCCTGACAAGGTTCGTGCAAACGCCATTCGCCAGAATACCGGCAACTACGTCATTCTGATGTTAGTAGTTTTTTCTGCGATAGTATGTCTTATCGCAAACGTGATGGTGCTTGGCATTTCAAAAGCGATGGAAGGCAACGACCAGCTATTCCATATTTTGCTCGCCGCACTCACCATCATCACATCGTGGACCTTCACTCAAGTTATGTTTGCCGTGCACTACGCGCACGACTTTTATACCACTCAAGCCAACAAAAGTGGGCCCGGACTCCTATTTCCTGGGCACGAACAACCTGACTATCTGGATTTTTTATATTTTTCCTGCATGATCGGCACCTCAGCACAAACCTCAGATGTCAGCATCACTACAAAATCGATGCGTCGCGTGTGTCTGCTTCACTGCGTGATGGCCTATTTTTTCAATACCACACTGATTGCACTGACCATTAATATCGCTGCGGGCTTCATCTGATTAAACCTAGCGCTTAGTGCTTAGTACTTAGCGCTTCGCTGTGCCGCATTAAGAGACAGCTCTACCGTATTGCCAATGTCTGAGACTGTCGCACGCGCCATATCCCTTTTGTACCGCAGGTCATCGAAATCAGTGCCCCGGTGCATCGTGCAGCGGTTATCCCACATCACCAGATCGCCCACCCGCCAGCGATGCGACAGCACAAACTGTGGTTGTGTCGCATGTTGCGTCAGTTCGTCAAACAACTCTTCGCTTTGCGCATCTGACATACCCAGCACCCGCATGGCATGGGATGCGATATAGAGATTTTTTCGACCCGTCTCGGGTATCGTTCTAACCATCAGCTGCGTGGCGGGCGGCAATGAGGCGCGCTCACGCTCAGTAAAATTGTTAAAGCCAATTTTTGCGCGGGAGTGAAAAATAGAGTGCTCGACTACAAGCTTGTCGATACATTTTTTTGTGATGTCCGGGAGCGCATCGTATGCCGCTCGCATATCTGCAAACTCAGTTCGCCCACCTACCGGTGCGATCGCACGCGCATACAGCAATGAGGTCAGCGCAGGGACCTGCCTGAAAATACTATCCGTATGCCACAACCTGTTTGCGAGTCCTGACATTCTTTTACGACTGTCTTTTGTCAGGATTTCATTTTCATCACCCAGATTCGATACATCTGCAATGCGCGCGTCGATTCTGAACTTTTTAACTTCGTCGGCGTAAGTATTAATATTCTGTTCCATCGGACCAAATACTTTGGCGAACTCGACATGCTGATCCGATGTGAGGTCCTGACCTGGAAATACCAGCACGCTGTAATGTATAAAGGCGGCTTGAATATCCGCACGATCAGCATCTGAAAGCGGTTTGCTCAAATCCACATCACTGATTTCGGCCATGAAATCTGGGGTGACAGGAAAAATCGAAATTGCCATATTTTGCTCCGGACGAATCCTGTTTCTGATTGAACAGTACTTTTCTTTTTGTTTTAGCATGGGAAGTGGGCAATTATTGCTTGGATAGGGTTTACCTTAGCTGCGATAATTAGGGCACTACACAAACGAGGGACTTATGAAACTGATTTTTATTCTTATCTTGGCCGGGCTTTTAAGTGCTTGTAATGCTGTAGCAGGTGCCGGACGAGACATCACCAGCAGTTCGGAGTGGGTGAAAGGCAAAATCAGCGGTGGCAGCACCAGCAAAGAGTCCGCTCCTAAACCTGCACCGGCAAAGGAAGCGCCAGCGTCTGGTCCATCCACCCAGCCGTCACCTGCTGCGCCCGCCACTCAAACGAATATTTAGTACTCACCCGACCGGGAGCGCATCAGATGGCCTGGATCTACCTATCAATCGCTATTGTCGCGGAGGTCATCGCGACCATGGCGCTGAAATATACCGAAGGATTTACCAGACTCATCCCGAGCAGTGTTGTATTAGTAGGTTATGGCATCGCCTTTTTCCTGCTTTCGAAAATTGTGCAGATGCTGCCGCTGGCGGTGACCTATGCGATCTGGTCGGGTGCAGGCATTGCACTGGTCGGGATTGCTGGCTGGATATGGCTTGGACAAAAACTCGATCTGGCCGCCATCCTTGGGATAGCTCTTATCATCATTGGAGTCCTCGTCATCAACGTGTTCTCTTCCACCATTTCACATTAAACATAATGACTTCAGACATCGCTCAACATCTAGCACCCACAGGAACAATGCGCGCGGGCGTATTTACGGGCAACTTCCTGCTCATCACCGGCACGAGCCCGGCAGGAACACCACAGGGTGTTTCACCCGATATGTGCCAGGCGATTGCCGATCAACTAGGCGTCAAGCTTGAACTCATTGCCTTTAAAAATCAGGACGAACTTGTTGAAGCGGTAGCGTGCGGCGCCTGTGATGTTGGATTAGTCGGCTCAGATCCCGAACGGGCAAAAAAAATCACCTTCACGCCTGCTTACGTGGAAATTGAAGCGACCTATCTGGTGCCTGCCGGCTCAAGCCTTCAGACTGTCGCCCAGGTCGATCAACCTGGCGTGAAAATCGCAGTCCCTTCGCGCAGCGCCTACGAGCTATGGTTGTCGCGTAATCTGAAACATGCGGAACTGGTTATGGCAGAAGGATTTGAGGCGACGATCAACGTCTTTGTCCAGGATCACCTCCAGGCCCTGGCTGGCTTACGCGTTGCGTTAACAGAAGATGCTAAAAAATTACCTGGTTCGCGTTTGCTTGAAGAAAATTTCGCAACCATCCAGCAAGCCATCAGCACACGAAACGCGAATACGGATGGTCTTAATTTTTTGAACACTTTTGTCGAGCAAGCCAAAGCCAGTGGACTCGTCGCCAGCCTGATTGCCAAACATCGCGTGACAGGACTGGTGGTCGCGCCAGCGCACCAAGCGATAACACCATGATCATGATAATGATCAGCACTTCTAAATCAGGAACACCATGAATACCATACCCGCATGCCCACTGTGTACGATGGAGAACACCTATCAGGATGGCGATCAATACGTTTGCCCTGATTGTGGTCACGAGTGGCTGATCGCCGCTGCACAAGAGGACGTGCAAGAGACCGACGGGATTGTGCGCGATGCAAATGGCAATCCGCTGGCCGACGGCGACGCGGTTATTCTGATTAAAGATCTTAAAGTCAAAGGCTCGTCCACCGTGCTGAAAAAAGGAACGAAGGTCAAAAGCATTCGACTTGGAAACGGCACCGATGGACACGAAGTAGACTGCCGCATGGAAAATGGCAGTTTCATGCTCAAAGCTGTTTTTCTGAAAAAAGCCTGAGCACCTTAAACCGTTAACTATTTGGATCTGACATGCAAAGTTTTCTTCACGTGGGTTGTGGCCCGCAAACCAAAGCAGGTCTGAAGGGCTTTAATACTGATGACTGGAAGGAAATCAGGTTTGATATTGACGAAAAGGTCCATCCCGACATCGTCGGAACACTGACAGATATGTCGGGTGTAGAAACCGCGAGTATGGATGCGATATTCTCGTCGCATAACATCGAACATTTGTTTCCACACGAGGTACCCGTTGCGCTGAAAGAATTTAGTCGCGTACTCAAACCAACCGGCTTTGTGGTCATAACCTGCCCTGATCTTCAAAGTGTATGTCAGGCCGTCGCCCAGGATCAGTTGCTTGAGCCTCTCTACGACTCACCTGCCGGCCCGATCAGCGCCATTGACATCCTGTATGGTCACAGAGGCTATATCGCCCAAGGCAATCATTACATGGCGCACAAATGCGGCTTCACGTTCAAAGCGTTGTGTGGAGCCTTTGCAGAGGCGGGTTTCAAAAGCACCTTCGGCGGCAGAGGACTCAAATCCTTTGATCTCTGGCTAGTGGCATTCAAACAGGACTTACCTGAAGAAGATGTGCACAGAATCGGCTCAAGCTATTTACCTTGAGCCAGGATGTAGCCAGGCGCCTTGAAATGCACTGAAACAACTCAGAGCATTTATGTAATGCGTTTGAAACGGGTATTGCGTCATCATGATCTCGCGTTCCAACACAGGAGATACGCCATGAAACTGATCAATACCCGTTCACTTGTAGCCGCCTTAGGCTTGAGCTTGCTGGCAAACGGTGCCTGGGCTCAATCCGCTACGACAGCAACCCCACCACCAGCTTCCGCTTCTGCGCCAACCGTCACATCGTCTACACCTCCGACAGCTCCAGCCTCACCGAAGGTGGCACCTGCCGCCGGCATGCCAGGCCACCCTCATTCGATGGCAGCCCATCATGGGCAGCATGGCGATATGGATATGGGACATGACCACCAGGCTGTTATCGATAAATTAGGCCTGTCACCTGCGCAAAAACTTCAGTATGACGCTGCAAAAACAGCGCGCAAGGATGTATTCAAAGCGAAACAAGCCAATATGGCAGCTCGCCAGAAAGCCATGACGGAGCAATTGAGTAAAGATCAAATGGATCCACGCGCCATGATTGAACTCAACAAGCAGTCACGCGCCAGCATGGAAGCCAAACGTACTGAGGCAGAACAAAAATGGTTAGCTTTCTGGGATGGACTGAATGCAGAACAGCGTAAAACCTTCACTGCATACATGAAATCCAAACAGGAAAATCATGCCCACAAGCATCAGGGTTCGCCTCGCGGCTGACCTTGACTGCAGTCACGGACATCCGGAGGACAAAAGTGCCGGATGCATAGCGGGATTCGAGCCCTGACACACTGTCAGGGCTTTTTATTTGAACGGGGTATTCAGGCATTAAAATAATGCACTTCCACTCATGACGAGTGTCCTCATTTTTGCACTGTATGCTGTAGTTTTTCTCAGCAAAAGGATTTTTTAATGTCATCCGCCCCAAAATTATCCACACCCGTTCGTCTGGGTGCCATCGAATTAAAAAATCGCGTTGTGATGGCTCCACTTACGCGTATGCGGGCAGTCGAGGGGGATGTATCGAGTCCTTTGGCTAAAACGTATTACGCGCAACGAGCAGGTGCAGGACTGATTATTTCCGAAGCAACCCAAATCTCCCCCATTGCGAAAGGCTACCCGGCAACCCCTGGCATTTATTCTGCAGAACAAACGCAGGCCTGGAAAGAGATCGTCGACGCTGTTCACGCCAAAGGCGGGAAAATTGTTGCCCAGCTCTGGCACGTCGGTCGTATTTCTCACTCCTCCTTGCATCCCGAACAAGGTCTGCCAGAAGCACCATCCGCCATTGCTCCTGCTGGCAAGACGCTGACAGCGACCTGGCAAATGGAAGCTTACGAAACGCCCAAAGCCATGACTGCACAGGACATTGAGCGCCTTAAAAACGACTATAAAGTGGCTGCGCATAACGCGAAAACAGCCGGATTTGACGGCGTGGAGATTCATGCCGCAAATGGTTACCTGCTAGATCAGTTTTTGCAGGATAAGACCAATCACCGCACAGATAATTATGGCGGCTCGATTGAAAATCGCATTCGCTTACTCAGTGAAGTTCTGGAGTCGGTCGCCACCGAATTCTCCTATGACCGCATTGGCGTGCGCCTCTCCCCTTACGGCTCCTTCAATGACATGGGCGACAGCGATACAGCCGCTTTGTTTAATGCCGTCATCCAGAAACTCAATGGCTATGGTCTGAGCTACCTTCACATGATCGAGCCACGTTCAACTTCTGCTGGCGGAAACGATAAGGTCGACGAAAACGCGCCCGATACCGCCCAGCTTTTCCGCAAAGCATTCAAGGGTGGCTTTATCAGCGCAGGTGGCTACACCAGCGAATCTGGGGAACAGGCACTGGTAAACGACTCTGCTGATGCGATCGCTTATGGACGACTCTACATATCCAATCCGGATCTTGCAGAACGTTTTGCTAATAATGCCCCGTTAAATCCCTATGACCGCGGAACTTTTTACGGCGGCGCTGAAAAAGGCTATACAGACTACCCAAGCCTGTGAGCTTTTGGATCTACGGGATTTCTCATATGCGGAATCAGCCAGGGATTTTTGCATGATGCCCCGCACGGGTACATCCTCTGTTCAAACCAGAAACAACTTCGACCTGATCCGCTTGTTTGCTGCGGCGCAGGTCGCGGTGTCGCATGCGGCAGACTGGATGCATGTGCCTTTGCCATGGCTCAACATCCTCGGTTATTTCCCCGGGGTGCCAATTTTTTTCTTTATCAGTGGCTATTTGATTTACCAGTCTTACGCCAACATCAAGACCCCGGATCGCCTGCGCATATTTACGATTAACCGCATATTGAGGCTTTTCCCTGCGCTCTATATTTGTATTGTTTTTTCATTAGTGCTGACGTACTTCAGCGGGTATTTCTCAACGGTACAGATCACGTTTAAACAATGGTTGTTATGGCTGGCAACTCAATTCAGTTTTCTGCAGTTTTTTAATCCAGACTTCATGCGTGCCTATGCCACAGGTAAGCTCAATGCAAGTTTATGGACAATCACCGTCGAGTTGCAATTTTATGTACTCACGCCATTCATATTTTTTCTCTGGCAAAAGTACAGAAAGATTTCGGTTTGTTTATTCATCATTTTTATTGGTCTCAACACTGCGAATTCAATGCTGAATCCGCGCGTCTCGACGCTTGAAAAACTATTTAATGTTTCCTTTGCTCCATGGATCGCAATGTTCGCGCTCGGCGCTTATATTTCTACCAATAAGGGCTTGCAAGAAAAAATACTGAAAACGCATATTCTGGTGCCACTATCTCTGTACATGCTGTCTTACTATTTCGCACTGCATGCAGATCTGGGCACACACAATTCAATTAACTTAATTTCATTTATCCTGCTGGGATGGCTGATATTCAAAGCCGCTTATACCCTGCCGAATCTTTCTGAGTCCTTGCTGCACAAGAACGATATTTCGTACGGTATATACATTTATCACATGCCAATCGTAAATTTCATGATCTACAAACAAATGAGTGGCTCCTACCTTTACCTGATCATCGCCATGGTAATGACTACAGCGATCGCGCTGTTGTCATGGCGTCTGATTGAAAAACCGGCCCTGCGTCTTAAAAAAATCAGCTTGCGCCGCGCCTGATGTGAAGACAGGCACGACTGCATACAATACACATATCCGTACACCATTTTATTTTGTGAGCACAGCCATGAATCGATCACTGCCACGTATAGCTTTAATGATGTCGATATTGCTGCTAGCTGGCTGCAGCTCAAAAGGTGAACTCAAAGAAGTTAAGTCAGAGCCGTCCAGAGCCATTGAAACGAACTTTCAGGCGATGAGTATTTCACAGGCGAAAAACAACCTCATGGCAGCCTGCTCCGCGAGACGGCTGGTCATCCACACCACGAAAACGGAAGTGACTTGCGCGCAAAACGATATTACCGGCTCACGCAAACGTGATCTGGATCGGTTCGTTAACGATGAATATGCAACGAATATTCAGATTGTGAGTCAATTCAAGCTCGTCGAGCTCGAGAGAAGTGTCGGTGTCACAGCCAATATACATGTGCAATACCTTGCACCCATGAGCGTAACCGCTGGCCCGCAAACAAGAACCCGTAACCTGCTTGATGATATTTCTTATAGTGAGTTATCCGCGCTCATTGAATATGCCACGCGAGGCGCCACACCTGTCAGGTAATGCATAAGCTTTATTTTATTTGCTAGTGATTCACTAGCGATTCACTTGCGGATTCACTAGTGGATTCACTAACGACATGATTGTCTGTCCAATCAATTGTTCTGCTAAATAGCTCGCACCATTTTTGGTTAGATGACCATAATCGTGGACGAGCAGATCGGCGGGATACTGACTACCGACGCTTGTCAGACACCCCTGGGACGAGCACAGTGCATCGCGTAAAGACAGGTATTGAACGCCCGGCAGATGTTCAGCTCGCATCTCCTCATCCATTTTCAGAGATGAGAGGTCAACCCCAGTCATCGTGTATTGTGGAACAGGTAAATCTTTCCTTAAAAAATTAAGGTTGAGGTTATGTGGCAGGGAGTTGATCCATGTCGGAATCTGACCAACGATTAGTACCTGCTTTGCTCCAAGCGTTTTAAGCCTCTGCGCGGCATTCCAGAGGTGCTTGGAATAGTTAAGCTGCTCGCCGTAATGCTCATCATCCATCCATAACAAATGATGCGCAAAAATAACAATCAGATCGGGTTGTACGCGCAGAATCTCATCCTGTAACCACTGGTTATATTGCGCGCACGTTGCGCGCTTATCCAAAACTGAAATAGGCGTGCAATACATGGCAGGCAAGCCGATCAGATTAATCTCACGTTTATCCAGATAAGGCTCCAGCCCCTGATAGAGGCCAAACGCATGAGAATCACCAAGTAGCATGACGACGGGGTCGCCCGGATGTTTAAGCTTTTCACACTGCTGCAGTGCTGAGTAATCTATTTCCCTGTCGATCCTGGCGTCTGCTGCGCAGCCTGCGACTGGCTCAGCGTAAATTGTGCTGATCAGCTTATCGTCCCATGTTCTGTGAATCATGCCGGATGAGAACAACATGCCTGTCGCACCCACCACAAGTGTCGCCAGCACACCAAACCAGACGAACTTGAGTCCACTGCTGCGCGTCACACGAATCGAGCGCACAGGAGCTTCAATCAGCACGTACGTTGCATAAGCCAGAGCAAAGCTCGCTGCGAACGCACTCATTTTCGCCAGCCCAGAGTTCTGATCGGTCAGGTGCAGCAACACCAGTAGTGGCCAATGCCAGAGATAGATGCCATAGCTGATTTTGCCTATGAACACCAGGACGGGCTGCATGAGTATTTTTTTCTTCAGCGGCGATGAAGGCTGCATGCGCAGAATCAAGCAGGTCCCCAAGACCGGCATGAGTGCCCAGTAACCTGGGTAGGCTGAATGCTTATTTACCAGCAACACCACCAGTATCAACAATAAAAAACCCAATTCAAACGCATGTTTTTTAACCCAGCCACTGACCCAGTCTCCTAGACATTGGCTCAGGATATTGCGGTTATTTTGTTCACAATACGCCAATACACCACCTGCTGCGAGCTCCCAGAAACGCGTGACAGGCATATAGAAAGCCGCATCCTGATTCTGTGTGGTGGCAATCAGGCTCAGTACAAATGAACAGGCGGTCAATACAAGCAAGGCTGTGAGTTTGCGGCGTACGTAGCGGAAAATAACAATCATCGCCAGAGGCCATATGAGATAGAACTGCTCCTCTATCCCGAGTGACCACAGATGCAGGAAAGGTTTAAATCCTGAGGGCGCATCAAAATATCCCGACTCGGTCCAGAGCAGCAGATTGGAAACATAGGCAACCCCTGCGGCGGCGTGCTTACCAAGCGATTTGAAATCAGTCGGCAACAACAATAGCCAGCCAGCCATCAATGTCACCGTGATCATGAGTAACAGTGGCGGGAAAATTCGTCGAATTCGTTTGGCATAGAATTCGATCAAACTGAATGAGTGATGATCCAGACTCGCGAAAATCTGATGTGAAATCAGATAACCTGAAATGACAAAAAATATATCGACACCAACAAAACCACCTTGCACTGAAAAATAGTGGTAACTGACCACAAGCAGAACAGCTAGCGCTCTGAGACCGTCTATTTCTGGTCTGTAGGATTGTGTGGCGACAAGTTTTTTCATATGCAGGCGTATTGTCGTTGATTTCGATCAAAATCGCGGGATGGCTTACGTCAGGAGGTAAAATTTACGCATGTACAAAGAAAACAATCCCCATTCCCTCGACATTCTGTTTGATAACAACCTTCAGTGGGTCAAATCAGTGACCGATTCTGATCCAGACTTTTTTAAAAGACTGGCAAATCAGCAGTCTCCGGAATATATGTGGATCGGCTGCTCGGATTCACGCGTCCCGGCCAATCAGATCACAGGCCTTGCGCCTGGCGAAGTGTTCGTCCATCGCAACATTGCAAACGTAGTCGTGCACACCGACATGAATGCCTTGTCAGTGATCCAGTTCGCAATTGATCAGCTTAAAGTCAAACACATTATTGTTGTTGGGCACTATGGTTGTGGAGGCGTACGGGCCGCAATGGACAATATCCGTGTTGGCCTGGCGGACAACTGGATTCGTCACGTCAAGGATGTAAACGAGCGTCACGGCAGCTATCTTGGACGCGTCATCAATGACACCGAGCGTGCGGACAGGCTATGCGAGCTCAATGTGATTGAACAGGTCGTGAATGTTTGTCAGACTACCAGTGTGCAGGATGCCTGGTCGAGAAATCAGTCGCTGACAATACACGGCTGGGTCTATGGCGTAGAAGACGGTCTTGCCCGGGATATGGGTGTGTCCGTTGCCAATCCCGAAGAGCTGAGTGAGCGGTATAAAAGCGTGATCAACAAGCGTTTTTCACCAGCGAAATAAAAGAAAACTCTTTTACGTCCTCCGCAATAATCTTTTACGTACTGCGCAATAGATTACGCGGCACAAGACCTCCGATCAGCATGCCAAGAATACTCGCACCTAATCCGGCAAGCTGGGGAGGCACCAGCCCGGTTGGCGCAAGGATCTCACAGGTAATCCAGGTGGCAAGACCAAACAGTGAGGCAAGCAAGCCTGCCAGTGGATTGGCCCTGGACCAGTACACACCAAAAGCGAGCGGAACAAAAGCGGCTACAAGCGTAATCTTGTAAGCACTCTCAACCATCTTGAAAATCGACGATTGCGAGTTGATGGCAAACACCGTCACAATGACCGTAAAACACAATACGGTTATGCGCATCACAAGCAATAAGTCTTTATCTGAAAGATGTTTAAACATCCCGCGCACAATGTTTTCTGCAAACGAGACAGACGGCGCAAGCAGCGTTGCGCTTGCACAGCTCTTGATGGCAGACAGCAGCGCGCCGAAAAACATGATCTGCGCAAACATCGGGGCATAACCCATGACAAGTTTGGGCAAAATCATCTGTGAATCTTTTTCAAGATATTCCTCAATCAGGCCAGGACTGATTAGCGTTGCGGAGTACGCAAGATATAGCGGAACAAAAGCGAAAACAAAATACAGCACGCCACCGAGGATGGCAGCCTGCACTGCGATATTGGCGTTTTTAGAAGAAGTAATACGTTGAAATACGTCTTGCTGAGGAATGGAACCCAGCATCATCGTGCATAAGGCTGCAATGAACCCTAGTATGGCCGCCAGATTTGCCTCAGGCCAGAAATTGAATTTGCCTGCCTCTGCAGCATGCTGGATGACAACCGCCACACCACCCGTTTGTGATGTCAACTCCCCACCGATATACAGCATGCCAACCACAATAATGATCATCTGAATGAAGTCGGTGATCGCAACGGACCACATTCCACCAAACAGGGTGTAGATCAATACGCTCGAGGCGCCGATAATCATGCCAACGGTCTGAGAAATGCTGCCATCTGAAACAACATTGAAAACCAGGCCCAGGGCTTTGATCTGGGCTGCGACCCAGCCGAGATAGGACACCACAATACACAGGGTAATCAACACTTCAACTGTGCGGCCATATTTCTCGCGAAAGAAATCGCCGATCGTTAGCATGCGACGGTTGTAGAGATGGCGTGCAAAAAAGACACCTACCAGGATCAGGCACATCGAAGATCCAAAGGGATCCGCCACAATCCCCCCCAGGCCTTCTTTCATAAACGTGGCAGGTATCCCCAGGACCGTCTCTGAACCGAACCAGGTCGCGAACACGGTCGCTGTCACGATCGGCAGTGGCAAGCTATGTCCAGCAGCAGCGAAGTCAGCTGTATTTTTGACACGCATGGCTGCCCACAGGCCAATGCCAACAGAGATCACCCAATAAACGATAACAAAGCCAAGCAGCATGGCTGACCCTTTATGCGAAAAATTTCTCGGATTATAGGGTTTTATGTAGCCAGAATTGAAGAGATTCTTGCTGATGCACGCTCTTGCTGGCGCACTCTCCAGAATAACCAGAACGCGATCGCAAGGTTTAGTAAATTCCAGGCAACGCCATTAATCATGGCAGCGTGATAGGAACCGGTCAGATCAAAAATTTTGCCTGACATCCAGCCCCCAAGCGCCATGCCCAGCAAAGAGGCCATCATCACTGATCCAACCCGCGCGCCCGCCTCTTTAGCTGGAAAGTGTTCGCGAACGATAATGGCATAGGAAGGCACAAGCCCTCCCTGGAACAACCCGAACATCGCCGAGATTAAATAAAGAGACACCAGACCATTAAAGGGTAAAAACAGCAGCAGAGCCAGGCCTTGCAGGACGGAGCCAAGCAGCAAGGTCCTGACGCCGCCGATACGGTCGCATATCAGACCAGAAATCAGGCGGCTCGCAATTCCACAAAACAGCATCAGCGAAAGCATCTCCGCCCCCCGTGCAGGACCAAACCCCAGATCAACACAGTAAGCGACGATATGGACCTGAGGCATGGACATGGCCACACAGCAACTCACTGCAGCCACACACAATAAAATTTGAGCCTGTCCCATCCCCAAGCCAAACGGGCGCAAGCTCTGTGACTCTTTCAAGCTACCTACTGCCGCCACCTGGATCGCTGGCGGGCGTGGCCGCATCAGAAATGCCAGCAAAGCCATACTGACTCCACAGACAATACCTAACAAAATATAAGTCTGGCGCCAGCCAATTGTCTCTACGCCATGTTGCGTCAATGTCGGCCAGATCGAACCGGCCAGATAATTGCCGCTGGCGCAAACGGCCACGGCAATACCACGGCGCTTATTCCACCAAAGCGAAGTGTCGGCCACCAGCGGTGCGAATGTCGTTGAAGCACCCAGCAGACCGAGCATCACGCCATGCGCCAGGGTAAAGCTCAGGATGCTGTCTGCATACCCGGCCCAGACAAAACCTCCCAGAATTCCAACCGACCCTACTAGCAGCGTAACGGTAATACCGAAACGATCAGTCAGCCGCCCCATGAAAAGTCCGCCCACCCCAAAACCAATCATCATCAAGGTATAAGGCAGTGACGCATCTGAGCGCGACACACCGAACTCTGCCTGTACATCTGGCAAAACCACAGCAACCACATACATGCAACTACTGCCCATGGTCATAATGACCAGAGTAATCAATAGTCGCCACAGAGCATAGCGTGAGTCAATGAGGTCAGCAGAGGCAAAGGCGGCGTTTTTCATGTGAGGATCTTAACTCGATTTAAACTGTCGTCATGAAATCTACATTCTGGTTTGCACCAATTTTTATCCTGATCTGGAGTACAGGCTTCATCATTGCCCGCTATGGCATGCCTTACTCCGAACCCATGACCTTTCTATTCCTGCGTTTTTCGGGCGTCGTTCTGTGCATGATCCCTGTCCTGCTCTGGCTGAAACCCACATGGCCAACGGGTAAACAGACCCTCCATATCGCGCTGGCCGGTGCGCTATTCCAGTTTTGCTATCTGGGTGGAGTCTGGGCTGCGGTCAAACAAGGGATGCCTGCAGGTCTGGCCGCGCTGATTGTTGGTCTCCAGCCTATTCTGACGGCGGTATTCGCCTCGGTGGTCTCTGAACGGGTCTCGTCCAGACAGTGGCTTGGGCTAGTACTCGGCCTGCTGGGCGTATCGCTCGTCTTATTCGCCAAAATTCGTGTCGACGGACTGACCTGGACTTCGGTTGTCTTTGCCTTCGGAGGTATGATCTCCATAACCGTTGGAACCCTGTATCAAAAACGGTTTTGCCCGAGCTTTGACTTGCGCACGGGCTCGGTCATTCAATTCAGTACCAGTGCGCTGCTTTGTCTGGTGATGATGTTTTTGTTTGAGACACGCGAAGTTCAATGGACGGCACCCATGATCGGCGCACTACTTTGGGGAATTCTGCCCATATCGATCGGCGCGATGAGTCTGTGGTTTATTTTGCTGCGGCGCGGAGACGCCACGAAAGTCAGCAGCATGATGTATCTGACTCCACCTACGACTGCGCTGATGGCCTGGCTCTTATTCGATGAACCACTGACTTTACCGATTCTGTTAGGTACGCTGATCACAATGCTGGGCGTGTTGATAGTCAATCAGACCACATTACCAAAGTGGTTAAAGCAAAAATAACCATTCGATAATCTCTTGTTGGACGTGCGTTTGCTTGTTACATTGTTCACAACATGCAAACTACCCCTCACCCAGATCGTGCAAGACGTCAACATCGTTACTACGACCTGATCGTCGTAGCGTTTGTCACGGTGTTGCTTTGTTCCAACCTGATTGGAGCGGGAAAGGCGGCAGAAATTGAGCTGCCTATCCTCGGTAATGTGGTGTTTGGTGCAGGGGTGCTGTTCTTCCCGATTTCTTACATGTTTGGCGATATCCTGACCGAGGTCTATGGCTATGCGCATGACAGACGTGCGGTATGGTGTGGATTCGCGGCGCTGCTCTTTGCAGCAATCATGTCGCTGGTGGTGATTAACCTGCCTGCCGCGCCAGGCGATTACAACGAAAATCTCCAGCAAGGTCTGGAGTCAGTGTTTGGTAATACCTGGCGCATTATCGCGGGTTCGATTATTGCCTTCTGGTGCGGGAGTCTGACCAACGGTTTCGTTTTGGCCAAGATGAAAATCCTGACTAAAGGGAAATATCTCTGGACCCGCACGATTGGCTCCACCGCTTGCGGCGAGCTGATCGACTCCTCGCTGTTTTATATGCTGGCTTTTTACGGCATCTGGCCACTTAAACAGATCATTGCCGTTGCTGTCTCACAGTACATTTTAAAAACCAGCTGGGAGGTGCTTGCCACCCCCCTCACCTACAAGATCGTTGGTTTTCTCAAGCGCCGCGAAAATGAAGACTACTACGACCGTCACACAGATTTCACGCCCTTCAGACTCAAGGTTTGAAGGACTGAATCAGCCTTGTGGTGGTGTAGAGACGCGGGGCGATTGAAGAAATCAGTATATATTCAGCATCATCTGAATGCGCACCAAAGCCTTGCAAGCCAAAGCTCTCAATCACACCACCGCGAGCACGCAGCGAAGCGTAGGCAGCATCTGTGCCACCGCCTGTCGCGGTTTCCAGCACATTCATTTTCCAGTTGATTTCAGCCGCGAGAGACTGGGCAAGCTTTGCTGCGGCACGCCCCTTGTCTGTCGGACTCAGCGGTGGGCGACCTCGCAACAACTCAATTTTGACCTCGGTGTCCGGGATGAGTTTATTTTTAATACGTTCATTTAACGTTTGCTCGACCGCATCAAAATCACTCAGGCGTTCGGCTCGTACATCCGCCGTGGCGTGTGCCTCGGATGGAATCATATTGGGTACGGTGCCCGCCTTGGCCAGCGTCCAGTTCAGTTTCAAACCATTTTGTGGATCGGACAAATCGCGCATCTGCAAAATCTGATGCGACATTTCATATAAGGCATTTCGACCATAATCAGGATTAGCGCCCGAATGCGAGGCCCGGCCCTTTACTGTCAGATTCGCACGCGCAATACTGGAGGTTGCCAGCCGCACATAATCACCTTTGATGCTGCTGCCCTCAAAAGAAATCACCAGATCATTTTGCTCTCCTAGCGCAATGATCCTGTCGCGCGAACCGGGTGAGCCAATTTCCTCATCTGCATTAATCAGCACGGTCAGCTCACCGAATGCATCGATTTTCAAGTCCTTGATCATCCTCAGAGTATGCAGAATGACTGCAATACCTGCCTTGTCATCTGCAATCCCGAGTCCGAAGGCTTTGTCGCCCTCCACCCGGAATGGTTGTTTGGCCAGATCACCGCGCTGATAGACAGTGTCCATGTGCGCGATCAGGGCGATTTTCGAATCTCCTTTGCCTTTGAGGCTTGCCTGCACCATGGAACCTGTTGTAGCGGGTGCTGTTGGTGGAATCACTACGGGTGACAGGCCTAACGACAAGAGCTCCTGCTCGATCAGCTGGCGAATCCTGATCAGTCCCTCCGCATCCCTGCTGCCCGACTCGACAGAAACCAGCTTGTCAAGGGTCTGAAGTAAAAGCGGGGACTGCTGTTGCGCGAGCTGATGGATCACAGGAGGTTCTATATTTTGCGCTGCAACACCACGCACCACCACACAAAACAAACCTGTTATTAACAGTCGCAGCATAGCCAGATTCCTTGTTACCGTTTAATCCGAAGGATATTGAAAATATATTTGCGCCCAGCATAACCTGCGGCATTGGTCGGAATACGAAAAGTCGCTGCATATTTGGTCTGCGCCCGTTAAACTGCGGGGTATCCAGTGGGTGTCAGGTTCAGTCTGCACCCTAAAAATGAATTCTTATACCGGAGATCACAGATCATGGCTGTCATTACCAATGTGGAAGACTTGCGCGTGCTTGCAAAAAAACGTGTGCCGCGCATGTTTTATGACTACGCCGACTCAGGCTCATGGACCGAAAGCACTTATCGTGCAAACGAGAGCGATTTCCAGAAAATCAAATTACGACAACGCATTCTGGTCAACATGGAGCACCGCTCAACCGTCACCAACATGATTGGTCAGCGCGTCGCGATGCCCGTGGCCATTGCGCCGACAGGGCTGACAGGGATGCAACATGCCGATGGTGAAATCCTGGCTGCAAAGGCTGCCCGCGACTTTGGCATACCGTTCACGCTCTCGACGATGAGTATCTGCTCCATCGAAGATGTCGCGCAAGGCACTGACGGACATCCTTTCTGGTTTCAGTTATATGTCATGAAAGATCGTGATTTCATCGAGCGCCTGATTGAGCGCGCCAAAGCAGCAAATTGCTCCGCACTGGTTCTGACACTGGATTTACAAATCCTCGGGCAGCGCCATAAGGATTTGAAGAACGGTCTGAGTGCTCCGCCAAAAATGACACTCGCTAACCTGATCGATATTGCGACTAAACCACGCTGGGCAATGGGAATGCTCGGTACGCCACGCAGACAGTTCGGCAATATTGTCGGGCACGTCAAAGGCGTGACAGACATGAGCAAACTCAGCGAATGGACGAGCTCGCAATTTGATCCCGCACTGAATTGGGGTGACGTGGAATGGATCAAAAAACGCTGGGGCGGCAAACTCATTCTTAAAGGCATTCAGGATGTGGAGGATGCGCGCATGGCTGTAAACAGCGGTGCGGACGCGCTGATCGTGAGTAATCACGGAGGCCGCCAGCTCGACGGCGCCAACTCAAGCATCCAGTCACTGCCTGCGATTGTCGATGCCGTCGGCAAACAAATAGAAATACACATGGATGGCGGCATACGCAGCGGTCAGGACGTACTCAAAGCGCGCGCGCTCGGTGCGCAGGGCTGCTACATCGGCCGTGCCTTTCTCTATGGACTAGGCGCCATGGGCGGTCCCGGAGTCACGAAGGTCCTCGAGATGCTCCATAAAGAACTCGATCTGACGATGGCTTTCTGCGGCCACACAGATATTGAAACTGTCGATAAAAGCCTCCTCTTACCAGGCACCTATCCAACCTGAGCTGTAGATCATTTAAATATTTTTAAACAAGGAAAATCAGTACATCATGTCAGAACACGCACACATTGATCCCTCTAATAAAAAAATCGCTTTATTGATCGCGATCCTGGCACTGTGCCTCGCGATCACTGAAACACTCAGCAAGGCCTACCAGACTGAAGTCATCACCAAACAAGTTGAAGCTTCCAACCTGTGGGCGTTCTTTCAGGCGAAATCAGTACGTAAAACCAGCACTGAGTTAGCACTGGAATCGATCAAGACACTGGCACCCGCCAATGATGAAAAGTCTGAAGCACTTATCAAAAAATGGTCTGCGGCGGTCAAACGTTATGACACAGAGCCCGAGACAGGTGAGGGTCGTAAAGAACTGGCTGCACGTGCCAAAAAAGCGGAACAGCTCGGCAATATTGCGAATCACAAATATCATAATTTTGAGATCGCCTCCGGCATGCTTCAAGTGGCGATTGTGCTCGCCTCAGCCAGCATTATTACCGCCGTCGGTATGTTAGGCATGCTCTCGGGCGGGCTAGGATTTGTTGCAGTAGGGTTTTCTATTTACGCAATGTTCTTTTAAACGCCAGGTAACCCTGACCTATGTTTCTGCCTGGCACCCCGTCCCCGAAACGCCGTCGACTCATTCAAGGGATCACCTCAACGATCGCCTTGATTGGCTTGCCAGATGCTGTATGGAGTAAGCAAGCCTGGGCTGCCGATCCGTTCACCATGGGTGTTGCGAGCGGCTCGCCCACCAGCGATTCGATTGTGCTGTGGACCAGACTGGATCCGCTGGCAGTTGACGCGGCGGGCCTGACTACACAAAAAATCCCTGTCACCTGGCAGTTGGCGCACGATGAACGGTTTTCCCGTATTGCCAGCCAGGGTGTTATTCAGGCTTTGCCAGCACTTGCCCACTCGGTTCATGCCGAGATAGACGGACTCGAACCAGACCGTCATTATTTTTATCGGTTTATAACAGGATCGGTCACCAGTCCTACAGGTAGGACAAGAACATTTCCTGATGCCCGCACTGCCGTTAATCGATTACGTTTAGCCTACGCATCCTGCCAGCAATGGGGCAATGGTTTTTATAGTGCCTATCGCCATATGCTCGCCGAAAACCTTGATCTGGTCATGTTTCTGGGCGATTACATGTACGAGTACCCCTCCTCTCGTCCTAAAGATATCAGGCCGACTACCGGGGGCTGGGTTACCACGCTTGAGGGCTACAGGAAGCGTTACGCCTTGCACAAATCAGATCTGGATTTGCAGGCAATGCATGCCGCGGCGCCCTGGCTGATCACCTGGGATGATCATGAAGTTCAAAATGATTACGCGGGAACACAACAAGGCAACTCAGGCCCTCCCGTATCGGATTTCATGGCACGCCGTCGCGCGGCATACCAAGCCTTTTACGAACATATGCCAGTCAGGCTCGCAAGCTTTAAGTCTCTGATCGCTGACGCAGGTGAAAACGTCAGGATTTTTGGCAGTCATACCTTCGGACAACTTGCGTCGTTTTATATGCTGGATAACCGTCAATACAGAGATCCCCAAGCCTGTAACCCGAACAACGGTATCGGCTCAAGCAAGATCAACCCTGAGCACTGTGCATCATTGAATCAACCGCAACGCACGTTTCTCGGAGAGGAACAAGAAGGCTGGCTGAAGCGGCAATTTGAAAAATCCAGCACCCAGTGGAACGTCATCGGTCAGCAAACCGTACTCGGCCCGCGAAATTTTGATACGAAAGGCGGCGTAAAAATTTCAAACGATGGCTGGGATGGTTACCCCCAGGCGCGTCAAAGACTCATTGACGCGATGCGTCAAACCAGATTGCGTAACCCAGTCGTACTAGGTGGCGACGTGCATGAAAACTGGGTCGGCCATATTTTGTCTGACTACAGACAGCCCGCGAGCGAGGCAGTAGGTGTTGAGTTTTGCGGCACCTCCATCACTTCGCTGGCGCATACCAGCCAAGACAAAATCGACAAAATGTTACGTGTCAATCCACACTTCATTTTCGCAGACTCGAATTACAGAGGCTATGGCGTTGCTGAATTCACGCCTGCAGGCATGACCACAACTTTGCGCGCGGTTGAGGACGCGACAAACCCACAGTCAGGGATCAGAACGCTGGCGAAATTTGCTGTCGAGTCAGGCCTTCCGACAATCCAAAGGGTTCTTTAGAGCTCAAGGCCTTCCAGCAGGCTGCTGAGTCCTTGCGTAGATCTTTTGGCGTATATCTTTATGTTGCTAATTTTTGTAAGGTGCTGACTGGATTTTTCAGATCTTAACTTTCTTATTCAACAGGCGATCTCCTGTGGACCATCAAACGCTTGGCCATATCTATCTGATTGATGATGACGCCTCAATCAGGCGAGCGCTTCATGGCACGCTCGATAAACTTGGCTTCACAGTTAGCGCATTTGAAGATGCGGATACCTTCCTCAAAAATGCCACCCCCGTCTCGCCTGCTGTCATTTTGCTGGATATGAGAATGCCCAGTAAGTCAGGTGTAGAACTTCAGGCGGAATTATTAGAGACCGGGTGGCGTACACCCATTATCTTCATCAGCGGCGAAAGCATGCCAGCACAAATTGTGCTGGCAATGAAACAGGGGGCAGCAGACTTTCTGCTCAAGCCGTTCTCTATGGATGGCTTGCTGCGTGCAATCAATTCCGGATTAGAGCGTGACCACGCAGAACAAAGCGTACTGAATCACACGCTGACTGTGCAGCAAAAACTAAAATTGCTCACGCCGCGTGAAAAAGCGGTCTGTGCTGAAATCATCTCCGGACGCTCCAACAAAGAGATCGCTCAGGCTAGTAATTCAGCACCATCCACTGTCAAGTTACATCGTGCCCGCATACTGAAAAAAATGCAGGTTGAGTCGCTAGGCGATCTGATTGCCTTGCTTAAGGGTATCGATCTTAAGGGTCTCAGTCTTAGGCAATGCCATTAAAAACTGAGTCCTCATTTATTCGTGTTCTTGACGTCAACCAGCCACTCGCGCCAGATGGCAACAATTAATGCCATCAGTACCGGGCCGATGAACAGTCCGACAAATCCCATGGTTTTTACCCCACCTACCAAACCAAAGAAGGTCGGTAAAAATGGGAGTTTGACCGGACCACCGACCAAGCGGGGTCTGAGGGTTTTATCTACGATGAATAGTTCAATCGAACCCCAGGCAAACAAACCGAAACCTGCGATGTGCTGACCAGAGCCCACCAGATACAAAGAAACCAGGGTAAAAGACAAAGGCGCCCCGCCTGGGATCATCGCCATAAAGGCGGTCACAACACCCAGCAATACGGGCGATGGTACACCTGCTATCCAATAAGCCACACCCAATACAACGCCCTCGCCAATCGCGATCAACCCCATGCCTGTGACTGTTGCGCTAATCGTAGCGGGTACGACGCGAGAAAATCTGTTCCAGCGCAAAGGCAGGATTCTCTCTCCAAGAATATCGAGTTGCCCCATCATGCGATGACCGTCTTTATACACAAACAGCAAGGTAATCAACATGAATAAGACTGTCAGCATGATATGGAATGCATTGCCTGTCGCAGACAGTACTACGCGATAAATATTGCCGATATTCTGGCCACTGATCAATTCAATCCAGGTACCTAACGCATGGGGCTGCCCCAGGTATTCAGTCCAGTAAATACCCAGACGCTCCCCTGCGAGCGGTAAGGCGACAATCCAGGCGGGCGGTTCAACGCCGAGCCGATTGGCTTTCAGCAGCCAGGCAACCAGATTGCTTGCCTCATTGACGGAGTAATAGAGCGCAACAGAAAGCGGCACGACCAGCACCAGAATAATCACCAGGAGTGCGATCGTAGCGGCAAGCGTGGTGCGCCCCCTGCAAATTAATACCCAGCGCGAATACAGTGGCCAGCTGGCAAATCCAATGATGAGCGCAGCAAGCACCGGCACCAGAAAGTCACTGAAAAAATACACACCCGCCGCTAACAGCAAGACCAGTAAAAACCTGACAACGAGATGGACGGGAAGTATCGGCTGCATCAGGTCAAAATCCGGATAGGTTTGCCGGCCATCCAGGCCTGAATATCTTCGACTACGTTTGCATAGAAAACGGTAAAGTTTTCCGGGGTTGAGTAACCCAGATGCGGTGTCAGCAACGTCCGTGGGACATGACGCCATTCGTCATTGGCAGCCAGCGGCTCGGAATCAAAAACATCCAGTCCGGCACCACCGATCTTGCCTTGTTCAAGCAGGCTTTTCAGTGCGCCCTGATCGATTAAGCCTGCGCGTGAAGTATTAATCAGATAAGCCGTTGATTTCATCAACTCAAGGCTTGCCGAGTCCACGATGCCACGTGAACGATCGCTGAGTACCAGGTGCACACTGATTACATCAGAAGTGCTGAAAAGCTCATATTTCGTCACGAGCTTGACACCTGCCTGCGCTGCGCGCTCTTCGGTCAGGTTGGGACTCCAGGCCACCACATCCATACCAAAGGCTTGACCGACACGTGCCACACACTGTCCAAGATGGCCCGCGCCAAGCAAGCCCAGGCGTTTACCTTCGAGAGTCGGTGGCATAGAGGTCTGCCAGAGACCCTGTTTCATGTTTTCCGCTTCCTGGGGGATCTTCTTGAACAGCGCGAGCAAAAGTGACCAGGTGATCTCAGCGGTCGCGCCCCTGCTGAGCGGATCGCCTGGTGCGCCACAGACGACTACGCCCTGTTCGCGGCAAGCTTCGAGATCGATCGAGTTATTACGCATACCTGTGGTCACTAACAGGCGCAAATTTGGTAAAGCCTTGATCAGACTTGCCGGGAAGGCGGAGCGTTCGCGCATGGCAACGATGACATCAAAGTCAGCCAACACCTCGGCACTGGTATGAGGCTCAATAAAGTCTGAAAAGAAACTGACGTCGGCATTCAAAGACTGCCAGTCAGCCATTTCAGGGGCTACTTTCAAATAATCGTCCAATACGGCAATACGCATTTATGTCTCCATGTCAGGAATATTGTTGTTTTACTACATTGCCTGTTTGAGGCGGTTTTCGATCTCATCTTTGGGGATAGCTCCACCAACACGCGTGTCATCGGTAAAAAACAGTGCCGGTGTGCCGCGTACCATCAGCTTTTGCCCAAGAGCGACCATCGCATCGATCGGTGTATCGCATTCTACTGTTGGTGGCACCTGACCCTTGAGCATCCAGGCATCCCATGTCGCGCCACGATCTTTCGCACACCAGATATTGCGCACTTTGGTGGTGGAGTCCGGCGACAGGATGGGATAAGGAAAGGTATAAATAGTGACGTTATCAATATCCTTCATCGACTGCCTGAGTTGCTTGCAATATCCACAATTCGGATCTTCAAATATGGCGACTTTACGCGCGCCAGTGCCTTTAACTTGTTTGAACGACAATTCAAAGGGCAGTTGATCAAAGGGGATTTTTGCCAGGGCATCCTGACGCTCACGCGTGATGTCACGACGCGTCATGGCATCGATTAGTGTTCCGTCCAGCACGAACGAGACTTTTTCATCGGTATAGACCAGGTCCATGCCAAGCTGGATTTCATATAAGCCATACGGTGTCAGACGTACCGCAGTAACAGGTGCCTGATCAAACCGCTCTGAGAATAGTTTTTTAATCGCCTGTGTCTTGGCCTCTGCCGCAACATTGGGGGTTTTTTGTGCAACAGCGCCAGTCGCGACAAGGCTCACCAGCAATGCGCCCAGGAATTTAGAGTAAAGCTTGAACATGATTTCTCCTAGCGGGATGCGCCACTGATGATCTGCCGCTTGATAAATGGCAGCTTCTCAACGAGGTTCATCCCAATATTACGTAGCCAGACGACAGGCGCCGCCTTCGCATCAAATAAACGATGTAATCCATCCGTCATCAGCCGCATTGCCATCACAGGCTCCGCACGCGACCGCTGATAACGTCTGAGCAGGATTGGATCACCCACAGGCCGAAAAGGTTCACGTCCAGTGACAATATCCACAAGCGAATGTACATCGCCCAGCCCCAGATTCAGTCCTTGCCCCGCAAGAGGATGCACGCGGTGCGCGGCGTCGCCTAACAAAGCCAGTCGATCACCAATCATTGAAGACTGATTTAACGTCAAAGGAAAGCCATGTAATGGCGAGCATTGCGTCAGCGTGCCAAGCAGTCCTGAGCTCGCCTGAGCCAGCATACTGGAGAGCAATGCTGCCTGTTCGGCGGGATCTTGTGCAAGCAAAGCATCTGCTTGCGCCTCTTTCATCGACCAGACCATAGACACCTGATGACCGGCTCGGGTATCAGGTAAAGGAAGCAGCGCCAGCACACCATCGTCTCTGAACCATTGCAAGGCTTTGCCATGATGCGGCTTCGCGCAAGTGAAATGCGCAACTAACCCCGTGGCGCCATAAGGCCGGATCTCAGTGGGAATCCCTGCTGCAACACGCAGAGGCGACTGTGCACCATCGGCAGCCACCACCAGATCGGCCTGGATGACCGTACCACTCGCCGTGGTCAGTGATCCTGGGCGATAGGAAACAAATTTCTCATTCACCCAGGGCAAGCCGATAAACTGCACAGCCTGAATCAACACGCGTTCTATCTCACCCGCTTCCACGATCCAGGCAAGCTCAGGCATCGCGTTTTGCCATGCCCGCAAATTGAGCCGGCCATCGCCATCGCCATAAATTTCCATCGACTGAACAGCCGTCAGACGCCCGGCTGGCAACATATCCCAGACACCAATCTGGGATAAGAATTTTTGGCTCGCAGGCGAGATCGCGTAGACACGGGGGTGATACAGATCGGCATCCGCCGCAGCAATCTGGAGCTTTGGACCCAGCAATGTGACGGGTTGCCCCCGGCGCGCGAACGCCAGCGCGCAGGCGAGACCAGCGATTCCTGTCCCGCAGACAACAATCGAAGCGCTCAATACCGAAACACCGTTGGCTGAAACTTTCATCGTGCGCTCGGCGCGCCAGCCTGCTTGGGCCACAGTACCCACATCTGACCTGACTGTTTCATGCGACCCGCCATATTGCCCGCAGCCTCACCAAATCCCCAGTAAAAGTCAGCTCTTGCAGGACCTTTGATCGCGGTGCCCGTATCCTGCGCAAAGACAAGCTTGTTCAAGGGTTGTGTCGAAGCGGGCTGAGTGGTCGCCAAAAACACAGGTGCGCCAAGCGGTACAAAAGTCGTATCGACTGCAATCGAGCGCTGCGCCATCAGCGGAACACCAAAAGCACCTTTCGGACCGATTTCAGGGTCAACAATGAGTTCTTCCCTGAAGAAAACAAGGGCCGGATTCGCGTTCAGCATCTCCTGCACACGCTTTGGATTGCGCTTGGCCCATTCACGAATATTTTGCATGGATGTCTGTGCCAGTGGCAGCTCATTTTTATCTGCCAGCCACTTACCAATCGAAACATAGGGGTGTCCGTTGTGATCGGCGTAAGCCACACGGATGGTCTGCCCTGAATCGGGTCCGTCTACCAGCTGCACACGACCGGAACCCTGGACCTGCAAAAAGAAATTATCAACCGGATCATTCACAAATACGACCGCAGACGGCTGACGGCCAGAGGTCTCCAGCGCAGCACGACTATCGTAGGGGACGACGCGATTGCCTTCAAGTTTGCCGCGCACACGCTTACCAGCAAGCTCCGGATACATTTTGCCCAGATCAATCGTCAGCAAGTCTGCAGGGACGGTATAGAGCGGCCACTGGTGCGGTCCGCCTTTTTTACGCGATCCCATGACCAGTGGTTCGTAGTAACCCGTCACAATATTACTAGCTGACTTGCCATCAGGACCCTGCAGGCGCCAGACACCCAGCCAGTTCTGAATAAAACGCCTGACTGATTCAGGGTCCTTCGGATTGGGCGCGCGCGCAGGGTCTGCCGCCGCGGCACAGACCGGCTGCCAGGCTCGCGGCGTGGAACGCGCAGAAGCCGCCAGATTGCCCGAGGTCGGGCGCATCAGACCGCGACAATTCCGCACGAAAGTCGTCCAGACATTTCGCAAATCATCACTAGCCCAGCCAGGAAGATCGTTATAACTGGCAGGGATAAACTTTCCGGCCAGCACGCGCGCCGTGGTATCGGGCAGCGCAGACAGCGCGGGCACCACCAGGGGGCCATCCTGGGCGGCAACGCCTGCATCTGGAATGCCTGTGGTCGACTCCACCTTGACTGACGGTCCTGTCGAGCAGGCCGCCAGTAATAGCGCGAAACCTGCGCACAGTGTCAGGCGCACATGGCGAATCCGGGAAGAGCGTGAATACGCCACAACATCAGCAGGCGCTCTGTTTAACCCAAAAAAACTAGTCATAACTCTGGATAACCTTGATTAATGAAGCGTGCGAGGCATCGCCAGCACGAACTCTGAAATCTCAACTTCGAAAGGAACTCCGTTTTCGCCCACGCAATGGTAACTACCACGCATGGTACCAACCGGGGTCGTCAATGGACAGCCGCTCGTATATTCGAAGGTCTCGCCTGGTGCCAGCAGGGGTTGCTGCCCGACCACGCCCAAACCGCGAACTTCCTGCTCTGCCTGATCCCCGTCGGTAATGATCCAGTGGCGACTGATGACCTGCGCCGGCCGCTCGCCCGTATTGGTGATGCGTACGGTATAGGCGAAGACAAATTGCTGCTTGGCAGGGTTCGACTGATCCGGCACGAAGCGCGGTTCCACAGCAACCGTAAGCTCAAAAGGTTTCACAGACATATCCATTAAAAAAGAGGTCACGCAGGCAATCAGGACAATGCAATAATGAGGGTCATTCCGACTTGGCGTTTGCACATCATGCCAGAAACTACAAAACTACCTGACAATTTACCCGTCCCACGCATCGCTCCGAGCATTTTATCCGCCGACTTCGCCCGTTTGGGTGAAGAAGTGCGTAATGTTGTAGCCGCCGGTGCCGACTGGATACATTTTGACGTGATGGATAACCATTACGTTCCCAATCTGACCATTGGACCGCTGGTGTGCGAAGCTATCCGCCCACACGTGAATGTGCCGATCGATGTGCACCTGATGGTCGATCCGGTCGACGCACTGATCCCGTCTTTTGCCAAGGCCGGTGCAAACATCATTACCTTCCATCCGGAGGCATCGCGTCATGTGGATCGCAGTCTCGCGCTGATCCGCGAACACGGCTGTCAGGCCGGACTGGTCTTTAACCCTGCGACCCCGCTTGAATGGCTGGCGCATGTCATGGACAAGATCGATGTCATTTTGCTGATGTCCGTCAATCCTGGCTATGGTGGCCAGAGTTTTATTCCGGCTACCCTGCCAAAGCTGCGACAAGCACGCACCCTCATTAATCGTCATATCGAAGCGGGTGGCCAGCCTATTTCGCTGGAAGTCGACGGCGGCGTCAAAATAGACAATATCCGTGCAATCCGTGCGGCAGGCGCAGACACCTTTGTGGCGGGCTCAGCCATATTTGGCAAGCCGGACTACCATGCTGTGATCAAGCAGATGCGAGAGCAGCTGGCTCTCGCGGACATTGGTTAGTCCCATGACCTTTGCACAAAATAACAGCCTGTCGGCTGATGCCGTATTGCTGGATCTGGACGGCACCTTATTGGACACGATCCCGGATCTGGCCCACGCGGCTAACGCCATGCGCGCCGACCTGGGGCTGACTGCACTGCCACAGTCACTGATTGCGACCTATGTCGGGCGCGGCGTAGATAATCTGATTCAACGCAGCCTGGCAGAGGATCTGGAGGGCGCGCCCATTCCAGAAGAACTGCTGGTGCGCGGCCGGGCATCTTTTTTCCCTCGCTATCATGAGGTCAACGGACAAAAAGCGGTGCTATTCGAAGGTGTCCTGTCGGGCCTGCAACAGATGCAGAAAATGGGACTCAAACTCGCAGTTGTGACCAATAAGGCGACTGAATTTACGCTGCCACTTCTCGCCCGCACGGGTCTGGCGCCATTTATGCAAGCTGTGGTGTGTGGAGACACGCTGACCGAAAGAAAGCCTCACCCTGCTCCGATGCTGCATGCCTGCCAGCAGCTTGGCGTCGCGCCCGCGCGCTCCATCGTGGTGGGCGACTCCATGCATGACGCGGCCTCTGGCATTGCCGCGGGCTGCCGCGTGCTGATCGTGCCTTACGGCTACAACGAAGGTCAGAGCGTGCAAACGCTGGATGTCGATGCTATAGTAGAAACCATCGAAGCAGCGGCTACGTGGATTTCATCCCATTAAGCCTCTGAATGACTGTTGCAATGACATTGTAAAAACACTGAAAAATGACTTTATCGACCCGCATTCAACTCGTAACTGGCGCCTGGTGGCGTTGGTGGCGTTTGTCTGTCGGGTAATGGTTTGTTTTAAGGTTTTCCGGATTTTTTCCTGAAACCATCGAGTAAAAACCTAGCCCGCCCATCCATGGCCGGGCTTTTTTATTGGAAAGCACGGATTAAGCCCTAAGCGAGAACCGGAACCTCATCATGACTGAAATCGAATTCAAAGCACTTGCGGCGCAAGGTTACAACCGCATTCCACTGATTGCGGAAACGTATGCCGATCTGGACACACCGCTGGGGATTTATCTCAAGCTCGCCCACACAGGTCCACAAGGCGGCAAAAACACCTGCCTGCTTGAGTCGGTTGTCGGAGGTGAGCGTTTCGGTCGTTACTCGTTTATCGGTCTGCCCGCACGCAATGTTTTACGCGCACGCGGCTCCAAAACTGAACTGCTGCGAGACGATAAAGTGATCGAGACCCACGAGGGCGATCCACTCGAATTTATTTCGCAATACCAACAGCGATTCAAAGTTGCTCTGCGCCCTGGCATGCCGCGCTTTGCAGGTGGCCTGGCGGGTTACTTTGGCTACGACACCGTACGCCATATCGAGCCCAAACTCGGGCCCGCCACCAAACCTTACCCTGAAGGCATGGGGGAAGGTCCGCCTGACATTTTGCTTTTGCAGGTCGATGAACTGGTGATCGTTGATAATCTCGCCGGTCGCATTTACCTGATGGTCTATGCCGACCCCGCAACCCCTGAGGCTTACAACCACGCGCAACAGCGTCTGAAAGAACTGCGTATCCGTCTGCGCAAGCCCGTAGAAATTCCCTACAGTCATGGGAGTGTGGCCACCAAAGAAGAGCGCAATTTCGCCAAAGAGGATTATCTGAGCGCCGTGCGACGCGCTAAAGAATACATTGAAGCAGGCGACCTGATGCAGGTGCAAGTCGGTCAGGTGATTAAAAAACCTTTCAGCGATTCTCCCCTCTCTCTTTACCGCTCACTGCGCTCACTCAATCCTTCACCCTATATGTACTTCTGGAATTTCGGCGATTTCCAGGTTGTGGGTGCCTCACCAGAAATTCTGGTGCGCCAGGAGAGTTTGCCTGCAGCCGAAGGTGTCAAACCTGAAACCCGCATCACCATCCGTCCGCTGGCAGGCACACGCAAGCGCGGCAGCACCCCCGAAGAAGATGCAGCACTCGCCGAGGAACTGCTGGCAGATCCCAAAGAGCGTGCCGAACACGTCATGCTGATTGATCTGGCACGCAATGACGTCGGTCGTGTGGCCAAGATCGGCACCGTCGAGGTGACGGACACGATGGTGATCGAACGCTATTCGCATGTCATGCATCTGGTGTCCAACGTCGCCGGAACCTTGCTGCCCGGCATGAGCAACATGGACGTGCTGCGTGCGTCGTTTCCTGCAGGCACGCTGACCGGCGCACCCAAGGTGCGCGCCATGCAAATGATTGACGAGCTTGAGCCCGTGCGCCGCGGGATTTATGGTGGCGCAGCTGGCTACCTGAGTTATGGCGGCGAGATGGATGTCGCGATCGCAATTCGTACTGGCATCATCAAAGACGGCATGCTCTATGTGCAGGCTGCTGCCGGCATCGTTGCCGACTCCGACCCCGAAAAAGAATGGCTTGAAACGGAAGCGAAAGCGCGTGCAGTCTTGCGCGCAGCCGAACAAGTGCAAAACGGTCTTGACGACCCTTTCTGATGAAACGACAGGATCAATAACATGCTGCTCATGCTCGATAACTACGACTCCTTTACGTACAACCTGGTTCAGTATTTTGGCGAACTGGGTCAGGACGTCCGGGTGTTTCGCAACGACCAGATCACGCTCGAGGAAATCGATGCGCTGGCACCCGACCATATTTGTATTTCACCCGGACCTTGCTCACCCGCAGAAGCGGGGATTTCGATTGATGTCATCAAGCGCTATGCTGGCAAAGTGCCCATCCTGGGCGTTTGCCTGGGTCATCAGGCAATCGGGGCGGCCTTTGGCGGAAAAATTGTCCGCGCAAAAGAAATCATGCACGGCAAAACTTCAGAGATTACCCATACGGGTTCTGATGTGTTCAAGGGACTGCCCTCACCTTTTACCGTGATCCGCTACCACTCTCTGGCTATTGAGCGCGCATCGATCCCGGACTGCCTGGCTATCACGGCTGAAACAGCTGACGGTGAAATCATGGGTGTGCGACACAAGACGCTGCCGATCTACGGCGTTCAGTTTCACCCTGAGTCCATCCTGAGCGAACATGGGCATGCGATGCTACGTAACTTTCTTGAAATTGATTCAGGTAAAAAGGAATAAGCATGTCGATTACTCCCAGCGAAGCCCTGCACCGCTGCATCGAACATCGTGAAATTTTTCATGACGAAATGCTGCACCTGATGCGCATGCTCATGCGTGGCGAAATGTCGCCCACCATTGCTGCAGCCTTGCTGATGGGATTGCGCGTCAAGAAAGAAACGATCGGTGAGATCACTGCAGCAGCGCAAGTCATGCGCGAGTTCGCGACTCCCGTACAGGTTGCCAATCCTCAGGATATGGTCGACATGTGCGGTACCGGAGGCGATGGCAGCAATACCTTTAACATTTCCACCACGGCCATGTTTGTCGCGGCCGCGGCAGGTGTGCCGATCGCCAAGCATGGCGGTCGCAGTGCATCGTCCTCCTCAGGCAGCGCAGATGTGCTCGAAGCACTTGGCGCGAATCTGAGCCTTTCACCTACGCAGGTTGCTGATTGTATTGAGGCGACAGGGATTGGTTTCATGTTCGCACCGGCGCATCACGGCGCCATGAAATACATCGCACCTGTTCGAAAAGAGCTCGGCGTCAGAACCATTTTTAATCTTCTCGGCCCACTGACCAATCCCGCAGGGGCCGCCAATCAATTGATGGGCGTCTTCCATCCTGATCTGGTGGGTATTCAGGTTCGCGTTCTGCAATCACTGGGCTCACGCCATGTCATGATTGTGCATGGCAAAGACGGCATGGATGAAGCCTCCCTTGGCAGCGGCACGCTGGTTGGCGAACTCAAGGATGGCAATATCCTTGAGTACGAAATTCATCCGGAAGATTTTGGTTTGCCCATGGCATCAAACCGTAATATCAAAGTCTCCAGTAAAGAAGAGTCCCGCGTCATGGTGCTCGAAGCCTTGAACAATACAGCGGGTACTGCACGCGACATTGTGGCCTTTAATGCAGGTCTCGCGATCTACGTCGGTAACCATGCTGACACGATCAGCGATGGCATCAAGATGGCTTTCGAGGCGATCGCCAGTGGTGCTGCGCGGGACAAACTCGAATCTTTTTGTGCGTTCACACGGAAGTTTTCAGCATGAGCGATATTCTTAATAAAATTCTGGCAGTCAAATTTCAGGAAGTCGCAGCCGATCGGCTACTTCGCTCAGAAGCTGAACTATTAAAAGAAGCAACAAGCAGAAACGATCTGCGGGGCTTTGCAAAAGCCATTGAAACCAAGATTGCCTCTGGCCGCCCTGGTGTGATTGCCGAGATCAAAAAAGCCTCACCATCCAAAGGTATTCTGCGTGAAGATTTTCGGCCGGCTGAAATCGCACAGTCCTATGCCAGCCATGGTGCGGCCTGTTTATCGGTGCTGACAGACGTGCAGTTTTTCCAGGGAGCTGACGAATATCTGCGTCAAGCCCGCGCAGCTTGCACGTTGCCCGTTTTACGTAAAGATTTTATTGTTGACCCCTATCAGATTGTCGCTGCACGCGCGATGGGGGCAGACTGCATTTTGCTGATCGTGTCGGCGCTCGATCAGTCGCAGCTCAACGACTTTGAAGCCTGCGCACTGGATCTTGGGATGGATGTGCTGGTGGAGGTTCACGATGCCCGCGAACTCGACATGGCACTCCAGATGAAAACTCCTCTGCTTGGGATCAACAACCGCAATCTGCGGACGTTTGAAACCTCGCTGCACAATACGATCGACCTGCTGCCGCGCATTCCTGCAGGCAAGCGGGTTGTGACTGAAAGCGGCATCCTGCGTCCAGAGGATGTACAACTGATGCGCCAGCATGCGGTCCACGCCTTTCTGGTCGGCGAGGCCTTTATGCGTGCAGCTGACCCTGGCGAAGAACTCGCCAGACTCATCGCTTAATCATTCACCTGCCGGGATGAAGTGTGGGCCTGAATCTGCTCAGGCGCACTTCATCCCGTTCAGTAAGCTGACTCAATAAGCTGATTATTTACGCGCGCAGGTATTGGCACCCAACAAAGTGTAAGCGGGGCAAAAACTGAACAATCCTGTCAGGACAGGTATGACACCAATCCAGCCCCACACACCGATTTTGCCACTCAGAGTCAGGCCAATCAGCACCAGCCCTGCGACAACACGGATAGTGCGATCAATCGTACCGACGTTTGCTTTCATGAAAGACTCCTTTTAGAGAACTTGAACCGCTCAAGCAGCGTAAACAACATCATCCCTGCGATCATTGCAGCCACGAAGATCCAGGCTTTGCCATATCCCGCCGCTGCACTGACAATAGCTGGACCCGGACAAAATCCTGCCAGACCCCAACCTACTCCAAAGGCGAGACTGCCAAATATCAGACGTTTTGATAACTCAGAACTCGCAGGCAATTGCATGGGCGCCCCTAACAAACTGCGCGTTCGACGTCGCGCAAGCAGGAATCCAACCACGCCAACCCCGATCGCCCCGCCCATTACAAAGGCAAGGGAAGGGTCCCAATTCCCAGCAAGATCAAGAAATCCAATCACTTTGGCAGGGTTAGCCATGCCAGAGACAATCAGACCCAATCCAAACACCAGCCCGGCAATTAATGCAGATATATTCAACATAGAAATTCCAATTAATTTTCAGCTACGTCTTAACTCAGCACATGGCGCACGAGGTAAACCGTGAGGATACCCGCCCCCATGAAAGTCAGAGTTGCCGTCAGTGACCGTACCGAACCACGCGACAGACCACATACACCGTGACCGCTCGTGCAGCCTGAGGCATAACGCGTACCCAGGCCAACAAGCAAGCCCGCTACAACCAGAGTGACCGTATCTGCCTCAATCACCGCCACGGGCATTTGTGCAACCAGGCTGTAGGCGAGGGGTGAGAACAGCATTCCCACCACAAACGCGACTCTCCATAAGCGGTCGCCGCGCCCAGT
>JAUSCY010000068.1 GCA_030650995.1 Sheuella sp.
GCTGGCTATTTCAAACATTTTCAAGATTCAAAATGGCTTTGGGGTGCGAAATTCACCTATAACGGCTTAGATCTCAGCTCAACTAAAGAGAACTTCCTTATTCCTCAGTACGGGTCATACGGCGCAACCTCATTTACCGGAAATGCAACGGTCCGATCATTCAAAACAAACATTTCAAAACAGTTCTCACTGATGCCATTCATTGGCCACTCCTTTGACAAGAGTTTTATCTATGCAGGTGCAGGTCCAACCATATCTCAAATCAACACAAATATTGATAATCTGATTGGATTTGCAGACATTAAAGGCAATCGTACGGACGTATCCGGCACCCCACAAAACTTTTCCAGTTCGCAGTGGGTGGTAGGCGGTGCCATCACAGTAGGTGCAACTTACTTTATAGATGCATCCTGGTTCATAGACGCTAATTACAATATTGCAATGACACCTAGTTCAACTGCGAATTACTCATCAACGTTCAACAATACTAATGGCAATACTAACGTCAACTATTCTGGATCGCTGATCGGAAGCTCTTCAGGGAAAACTACCACTCAATCAATCAGCCTATCTATTAACAAGACATTCTGATGATAAGAAATTGGTGACACAAGTCGTCACAATGCATCATCTGATTTGTTAGAAACCCCTAGCGTTGGCGCTAGGGGTTTTTCATTTATGAAGCTGTCACTGAATATATCTATTGGAATGTTGTCACGTTCAGTTCAGATGCTTGGGATTGGTGGTGTGTCGTGGAAACTGCTGAGAGTACTTAGGTCAAAATACACCAAGAAACCTTATTACTAACTCAACTGAAATCGTCGAGCATCGCGAACTCGAGCCTCTGCAATATCCTTTTGACCAAGTATTTCATTGGAATCATCCATATCGTACCAACCGTTCTGGGACCATTCGTGCAATTGCATGACGTCGACCAAAGCGCGCTGAACGCTATATGGATTTAGCTCCTCACCATTAAAATACCGAATAGCACGCAACAAATGCTGCGACATTGTGTTGTCTTCAAATACTGAAGACTGTTCATCAAGCATCCAGTTTTTAAATATAAGCAACTGAGCCTGAGATCGATCAAATCCGGCAATTGGTTCGTAAAAACCAACGATTTGATGAGGCACCCCTGTAGCGTCGTTGCCATCAACCCGCAAAATTCTGTATCGCGAATGCACATCAGACTGAAGAATCCTCTGGCCCGGATATGCATGCGGAGGACATGGGAAGCCAATAAGACCAGACATGCTGGTATACAACTCAACCACGCATCCGTTCTTAGCGCGGTACTTCATGAAAGCACCGCCCTGATGTGAAAGTAATTGTTTGTGTGGCTGATCGGCAGTCTGAGGAAGATCGCCTGATTGCAAGTCAGGCTCATCGATCGCAATCTCAATACTATCGATATCCGAGTCAACCAACTCGTCAATCTCATAGCCCGAGCCAAACTCTCCCACAATGGCAAGCAAGTGTGAACCTTCATAACCCAGTGCGCCAAGCTGTCTGTCAAGATATCTTCCGTTAAGGTAGTCAGCGCCTCGGTGCTTAGTTGATTCAACAATCAGCCTGACAGGCGTGATATTTCGCGAGACAAGTGCCTGACGTACGGCTGCAGTAACATTGGATGATGCATAGTTTTCATTCACGACAACCTTGCCTTCGTGATATTGAAGGACGGATTGTATTTCCTGAATATCCTGAAAATCGCAGATTGGTTTTTCAATCAGGATCTTGGCGTGCGAATCAAGCGCACATAAGGCGTTAAGAACGCCCCTCCTCGCATGACTCGGCGTACAGATATCGTAAAAATCCGGTTTACAAGCAACCGCATCCTTTAATGAGCTAAAGGGGTGGTGTCCGGAATCTTTAATTTCTTTGAGTCGTTCTTGGCTGACCTCAACGATACCTATCGTTCGAACCCCATGCTTACTTAATTGCTCTTCATGAATACGAGCAATCTTTCCAAAGCCGATACGAATACATGTAATCATTCCAGTAGTATAGGTCGCTGTTGCGCTGAGTTTTTTCATTTATGGGGCGATAGCTGGATATTTCTAGTGGAATATTGCCAAGTTCAGTTCAGACGCCTAGCATTGGGGGTATCCAAAGTCCCGCAAACAACAATACTCATGAGTCAAAGAGATCTAATTATGATTAATAAATTCAGCATCGTTTTGGCTAGTTTTCTCATCACGCACTCAGCTTTCGGCCAGACCAATCAAGGGTCGGAAATCAAAGCGATCAGTGTTTCTGACGCACCTTCAGGTCCAGTTGGAGATGCGATACGACATGGACACAAGATACTGACTGAAACGCGAGCGATGTTGCCCACCAATGTCGGGAATGGACTGAACTGCACAAGCTGCCACCTGAATGGCGGCACAAAACCACATGCAGCGCCGTGGGCAGGTTTATGGGGCGTATTCCCAGCGTATTCTGCAAGGGCCGCAAAAGTCATTACGCTAGCAGATCGTGTCAATGATTGTTTCGAACGTTCGATGAATGGGAAAGCAATTCCATACGATTCGATGGAGATGACGAGTATTTTGAGCTATATGCAGTTCATCTCTACCGGTGTACCAACTGGATCAAATGCAAAGGGTCGAGGCGAGGGGAAAATTGACCAGAAATTAATCCCGGATGCAGTAAAAGGGAAAACCGTTTATGCAGAAAAATGTGCCGCCTGTCATGGTGCCAATGGACTAGGACTTAAAGGCGAGCCTAATAAATATGTTTTCCCTCCACTCTGGGGTGATGATTCATTTAATGATGGTGCCGGTATGGCCCGACCATATACTGCCGCGTCATTTGTCATCGCCAACATGCCTCTAGGGCTTGATAACTCACTCACACAACAAGAAGCACTGGATGTCTCGCAATACTTTACGCACCAACCTCGCCCAGTCCATCCTGGCAAACAAAATGACTGGCCACAAGGCGGTAGACCTAAAGACGCACGCTAATATACGTTTTGGTATCTTTAAAATATCTGAAATGTAAAAAATGAATATTAACTCTGACTTCAGTAAGAGGGTCGTGATTAACCACCATGACTTACCTTGGACTCCCAGTCCTACACCGGGGATTGAGAGACGAATGCTTGAACGCATTGGCGATGAGGTAGCAAAAGCAACTTCTATCGTTCATTATCAACCCGGATCTAAGTTTCCATCCCACACTCATGAGCTGGGTGAGGAGATACTGGTTTTGGAAGGGATATTTAGCGATGATACTGGCGACTATCCGGCTGGCACATACATCATGAATCCTCCTGGATCTTCTCATGCACCGCATAGCAATACTGGCTGTACTCTTTTTGTGAAGCTGCGGCATCTTGGTTCGGATCAAACAGATCGGGTAGTGTTAAATACTGAAATAGCGACTTGGTATCAAGGTATGGTGCCCGGCCTGAGTGTGATGCCGCTCCTGCAGCAGGGTAGTGGATCGACTTTAGTTCGGTGGGCGCCTCAAACATATTTCAATCCACACAAACATTATGGCGGCGAAGAAATCTTTGTTGTTGAAGGGGTCTTTGAGGATGAGCACGGACGCTATCCTGCAGGCTCATGGATCAGAAGTCCTCACCTGAGCTTGCACCAGCCGTTTAGCAAAGAGGGTTGCACCATCTTTGTTAAGACTGGACACCTACCAAGTTAATATTGAACTATGGAATATAGCTTTGTCTCCGCCACAATACTCCTGCTGCTGATCACAGATCCGATCGGCAATATTCCTATTTTCATAAACAGTTTGCGCAGCGTTCCTGCGCACAGACGCGTTCGCATTATTTTGCGAGAAGTCTTCATTGCCTTCTGTTTATTGTTAGCTTTCATGTTCATAGGCAAGCAGTTTCTCGAGCTTGTTAATCTAAGTGATCTATCCTTGCAAATTGCAGGCGCGGTTGTATTGTTTTTAATCGCCTTACGTATGATTTTTCCTTCTGAGCATCAGGATGCACCAGCGTTATCGCCAGAAGATGAGCCTTTCATCGTTCCCCTTGCCGTTCCTGCATTGGCAGGCCCTTCTGCGATGGCGACAGTGATGCTTTTAGTGAGTCAGGCACCTAGTCGTCGAATCGAGTGGGTCATGGCGCTTCTTGTGACCATGATTGTCTGTGCAATGGTGCTAGTGCTTGCTGACCGCATTCAACGGATACTAGGTAATCGGGTTGTAATGGCTATTGAGAGGCTGATGGGATTGCTGCTTGTCGCAATTGCAGTAGAGATGTTTTTGCGAGGAATAAAAACTTTTGCTGGCCAACTCTGATAAGTCTGGATGCTTCGATTGCACTGTTGTCATCACGTTTTTTGCCAGAAAAGTTATTACTTCACTCGTGCAATCTCGCTCAGCTGGATCAACATCATGCCTGAGATCAAGTCAATCCACATCTAGGCTCTAGGCTCTAGGCGTAATATGGCTAACTACCATCCATTTAAAATCAAAATATGTCTAACTTATCAAATCCTCTTGGCATACTTTCCTTTATTGGACTGTTGACCCTTTCAAATGTCTTTATGACATTTGCCTGGTACGCCCATCTAAAGAATCTATCTTCTAAGCCATGGTGGATTGCAGCGCTGGTCAGCTGGTCTATCGCCTTGCTTGAATATGCATTCCAGGTTCCCGCAAATCGAATTGGTTTCCAATATTTTTCACTAGGACAGCTGAAGATTACCCAAGAAATTATTACTCTCAGTGTATTCGTACCATTTGCCGTTTTTTATATGGGAGAGCCATTTAAAACAGACTACATTTGGGCAGGCCTGTGTTTATTGGGAGCCGTCTACTTTATGTTTAGAAGCTAGGAATTTAATACCCTGTTTCAGGACGATTAAATAGCTACGAAATGGGCGACGAAATCTGTCAACCACTCTATCCATCGTCAATCCACCCGTAACGATATATTGAATAAATTCAACGATCAGTCATCGCGTTGATTCTTCCTTCCCTGATTGCCTTGATAAACCCTCGGTAGTCTGATCGATTCTGATCCGCATATTCAACCGCGAACTCTCCAATCGCATCATCAAAAGTCTGACCCTTGCCCATATAGCCGGCAATCATCGCAGCGTCTCCGGTTCGGGCATGCGAACGAGCCAGAGCATGTGCGCACATCCTGCCATACTGTCGCAAGATCCCGGTATCCCAATCCACGATCAGTGGAGATAACTTCACATCGCGCAACTGGCAAACATAGAAATCACGTCCATTCTTTCCGCGCACCCAGCCCAGGAATACATCCGTTGCTGCCTGCATCAGTCGCTGACCAATCACAACACGCTGCCCGTGATTGGGATAGAGACTTTTCCCAGGATAAGGCTCCAACACAGAAGCACGTGCCTCCTTGACTTGCGGCGAGTCGCTTGACATCCCATTCAAATGAAACCGGTAAGGTTTCATCGAGATCATTAATATCGAAAATGACAATTCTTTCTGGTGTTGCGAATCCACCGAAATTCATCAGGTGTGCATCACCGCATACCTGAACCCGTAGCCCACTGGTTGGAGTTTTCGCGAGATCAGCGGCCATCAATACGGCAGCGCCTCAATAAAAAGCAAAGGGTGACTCCGCCATGCGTCCAAAGCGAATCGATATGAACTCCTCAATACGACCAACGTTGGATTCATTCAATAGCTGAACTGAATCATGACGGTTTTTGTCAGCTTTCCAACCAGCATGAGAAGCACGCGAAGCTACATCGCGCAACGCTCGACCTTTTGCTGTTCGTTCGTCAATGGACAAATAGGGGGTATCCCCCTTGGGGGGATTCAGCGACTTATCCTTCTTTACGGTTTTAGCCATCATCATTCCCTGAATAATCCCATTGCATTTGTACGTTAGAAACAGGTCATATTTCTTCAGTTTGATGCATGCTGCATCCGGATGTATCTTAATGACTGAGTGATTAAGAGGCCACCCCTCTCAGGATATGATTTTCTACAACTTTGGTTCTATATCAGAGGGAGATGACATTTGTTGGTCAACGCTGATATTTGAATTGAAATATTTCATCTGCACACTATGAGCCGCAAGCAGCTTAAGGGTTAGTATGGTTCATTTACTTACCTTTGGCTGAATATGAACTTTCAATACGACAAAAGATTTTTAATTTCTGGGTTGATCATGTTTGTGCTGGGTTTACTGGCACCGATTTACTCGCCTTATGCTTTAGCCAAGATCGGTTTATTACAGGCTCATCTGATTGGTGCAGTACAAGCTCTGGTTTTCTTTTCATTCGCCTGGATGTGGCCACAACTATCATTACCAGACACTTCAAAAAAAATAGCAACAATTTCGCTGTATTTGTCGCTTTGGGCTAACTGGATTGGCACACTATTTGTTGGTATCTTTGGTGCCGGCAAAGAGCAATATATTGTTAATCAGGATCTGGTACCTGGCGCGAAAGGATTTTGGAATCTGGCTACCCTTTTACTAATCAACCTGTCACAATTTGCTGTTCTAGCGATACTTTTAGCCATAATAGGGTTACTAGGCTGTACTTGGACCAATAGAAAAAAGAATGTCGTCAACATCGCATCACTCGTGATTTTTTTACTTCTTTTGCTCATTAGTCTTTATCAAACATTTAATCCCGAATTCTCAAACGGATAAGAGTGAATAAGCAATAGGGAAATTCACCTCCAGCGACTCAAACATGTGATTTAATCGCATCAAAATTACTTAAAGAGGACATTTATATGCGTACGCTACCCCGCTGGATTTTCATGAGCAGATGGCTTCAGGCACCTCTCTATATTGGCCTGATCGTAGCGCAAGGAATATACGTCTGGCAGTTCTGGAAAGAGCTGATCCATCTAATTTCAATGATGGGGATAGACAAGACAGTCACTGAAACTGAATTGATGCTGATCGTTCTTGGTCTCATCGATGTTGTGATGATCTCAAATCTTCTGGTGATGGTGATCATTGGCGGTTGGGAGACGTTTGTATCGAGAATGAATCTAGAGGACCATCCCGATCAGCCAGAATGGCTTTCACACGTTAATGCAGGCGTCCTTAAGGTCAAGCTTGCGACTGCAATAATTGGAATTTCTTCAATCCATCTGCTTAAAACATTTATCAATGCGCCAAGCATGAGTGATTCAACTCTGATGTGGCAAACAATCATTCATCTTGCATTTGTTGTTTCCGCATTGGCTATTGCATATACAGAAAAAATACTCAGTCAGGCGCACCAGCACTGATTGCATCCATAGTGGATGGCCTTTAATACAAAGGCAATTCGCATTAAAAAACCATGGCTCACCTTTCAGTGAGCCATGGTTTTTTATAATACATAAATGCTATACAACGAATTCAAAAAAATTCTAATCCAGCAACATACCAAAAAATGTTGCGATCAATCCAGCACCTGCCGTAGGTATAGCCCAGCGCTCAAAACGAGAAACCGATTCCCCTGAAATTATTTCAACAGGAATATGCGTTTTTTCAATCAACTGGTTAATTGTTGAGTTTTCAAATAATCTCATTAACGAGTTCTTACGCGCAGTACCAAGAACAATCTGATCGCAATGTAAGCGTTTGGCCTCATTCGCGATCACTGTTGCTGGTTCACCTGTTTTGCAACTCACGTGATGAGGGATGCCTTGAGATTCCAGCATCTTTCGCGCTTCAGTCAGTGCGAGTTCGGACTTATTCTGATACCAGTCTTGCATAGTTTGCTTACTAACAAACCTGCCGATATGCCTGGAGAATTTCGGCTGAACATTGATCAGATATATTTCCACGGCAGAATTTTGCATGAATTGGCTAACTACATGCCTGATCGCAAATTTTGAGTTCTGGATGTCACCAACCGGAATAAGGATACGTTTCATAATAGATTCTCCCTAATGGTTTTCGTTAGATCATTATTAGGATTTCTCGTGCATTTGAAAAATGTTTTTTTCTGATGGTTATCATCAAAAGCCATAATTTCACAGATGATTTTCTATGATTACGATCAGAAAAAGCAATACATGCTTATTGTTTGTTGAATAAACCTATGGTTAACTAGAGTTGTCGTACAAAGCGGGAGTAGTTCTGGGGCATTTTGTCCTTTGCCATCAGGTCGTCAATACGGGTGCCTTTTGCCCCGGCCTTTTGGGAGTATCGATTAGACAATCTAGTTGATACTTGAACCAGACCTTTGTTCATTGGTAACAAGGAACAAAGTCATGCCCAACGCAACAATCAAGCGCTATATCCGTCACGGAATGCTTCCTCAACTTTCAGTTTTTGAAGCCGTCGCACGCACCTCTAGTTTTACCAAGGCCGCCGATGAGTTACATCTAGCACAGCCGACCGTATCTGCACAAATAAAAAAACTATCAGAGAATCTCCAAATATCGCTTTTTGAACAAATTGGCAAAAAAATATACCTCACTGCCGCTGGCGAAATACTTTATGAGGGATGTGAATCGCTATTTAAAAACTTATCCCACATTGAAGAGTCTATCTCCGCACTGCGTGATCTTGAAGGAGGGAGGCTACGACTCGCAGTCAGCACATCGGGTAAATACTTTGTCCCCCGCCTACTTGCTGAGTTTGTAAAGATGCACCCAAAGATAGAGATAAGCTTACAGATACATAATCGAAGCGAACTCATTGAGCGCTTATCAAATAATGAGGATGATCTTTATATCTTTTCAAATCCTCCCATCGAAATGGAAGTAGTGTGTCAACCAATCTTACCAAATCCAATGGTGGTTTTTGCAAGAAATGATCACCCTTTAGCCGGGAAAAAATCACTTGCTGCTGACGCACTGAAAAATGAATTTTTTATCATGCGTGAACTGGGTTCTGGTACACGTATGGTATGCAATGAATTTTTTGATCGTCATAAAATCCGACCAAAAGTACAAATGACACTTTCAAGCAACGAGGCTATCAAACAAGCAATTTTGGCAGGGCTTGGGATTTCCATTCTTTCTCAGTACACACTGGGTCTGGATACCGAAGAACCTCGACTTGTTGCTCTTGATATCGAAGGATTTCCGATTCAACTAAAGTGGCAATTTATATACCCTGTTGGTAAACAGACATCATCTGTAACAAGAGCATTCATGGATTTTGTCAGGAAAGAAGCGTTTTTATTAGTTAAAGATCATACTTTCATGTGAGACCAAAACTGACAAGGAAAACAGACTTAAGAAAGGTTTTTTGCATAGAAGTAACATTCAAACTCTTCTGCTATAACTGGACGACTAAATAAATACCATTGATGATAGTGGTTGGTTTTACTGAATAGAGATAGTTTGTTTAACTGCTGCAGATCAATAATTGAGTCAATCACGATGAAGCCCTATCTATCAGTCAGTATTTTATAAAAATAGCTTGAGCGACCCAGTTTTATACAGAGATACCATAAATGATATTTATTGAGAATGTAATACCTAAAGTCATCCCCATAAACAGAGCCAGATTAACCTCTGGAAAACTTGTTAGAAGAGGCCAAGCAAGTCTCCAGTAACATTCTGACATGATGAAAAAAATTCTTACTTGCATATTTATCTTGTTTGTTCCCTTATCCGGACACACACAACCTGCGGATCAACCACAAGAGCTCGTGACTAAACTTAATGGCAGTATCCCTCCAGAGCAAATCGCACGCTCGTTGAAAGAAGTGCAACTCTTGAGTAGTCCGGACGGGAAAGGTAATCAGGTCATCGTAGAACAGACGACACGAGCGGCCAAAACCAGAACACCAATCCACATGCATGACCACGGTGGAATCACATGCGTGATTGAGGGCGAAATGACCCTGTATATGGAAGGTATGGAACCCAAGCTTGCACATGCAGGCGAATGTTATTACATGCCAAAAGGACGCATGATGGCAGGCGTTAATTCAGGCTCTCTTCCAGCAGTGATGCATGACACATTTATATTGCCTAAAGATGCAGCGGCCTGGCGGATAGTAGAGAAAGATGCCCAGTCCTATCAGGATCAATTCGATAAGCATCATTAACGTGGTGTGTATGCGTGTATCCGGGTAAAGATCTCATGCACGACGGTCGCTATTGTTGAGTTTTATTCAATGCGCAAACTTGAGATTGTTTATAGTTGATTTCAGATCTTTCCCATTTTTTTGAAGCAAGAACAAAAATACCCTTATTATTTTTTGCGATTGCAACAAGAACGCCATAAAGCGGCACTGACTGCCTCCCTCCCGGGATCATTTCAGTCGCTACGTCTAAGGGATCCTCACCAGAAAAAGGGCCTTCGCCCTCTCGATCTGCGACATAGCGTACATAAAATTTATACCCATTCAGATTGATTATTTGAGTCACATTTGAATCTAAATTCAGCGAATCGATCGCCTCCCGGTAGCCAGGTGCTAGTGTGCCAATATGGATATGAAATTGATGCTGACCTCGCTGTGTTGCTGGCTGTATACCAAGAGCAACATTTAATGCTTGAAATCTGGGCGTAACTAAGTGCTGAGAAGCCTCAAAGGATTGCTGCCAATATTTTTTTTGCTTACGATAAAAATAATCTTCAACTCCTACGACCGAGTCCATTGTCCAAAAAATAAATCTGCAGCTTTCACCCGATGCGCGTGGGTACTTTGCAGTGTCCTGAAAGCGTAGGTCATGTTGCAATGCGAATCGCTGACTTTGTCCATGCCGCATAAGAAACTCTCCCTGAGTATCTGAACAAACCAGCCCGGAGCACAGAGGTGATCGAATAAAACGATCAACACGACAGGCATTGTGCGTAACATTGTCCGCTGCTATACATGTTTCACATTGACTAGGCACTCGGTCATCCTGATTCATCACTGACGGCGAATACCAATGCCCGGTTTTATTTTGCGGTAGAACGGAGCATTCATACGTGCTTATGGAAGACTCAGAAGATACGATTAAATCCGTGCTGGTATTACTGCAGCCGATCATAAAAAATACAATCAGGCTACTCGTCAAAATAAAAAGTTTTTTCATGTTGGACATGTTGAAATTTCTATCATCCTCTATGATGGTTGAATCTGAATATAGTCAGGAATAGATTTATTCATTACTCATACAGATGTTTAAAAACGCGTACATTAACTTCGCTTTAGCCGTTTGCTCGCGCGTGCCATCAGATAGGTATTGAGACAGATATTCCAAATCCCTGCGAAAAATCTTGCTAACTCAAACGGCGATAACGCGTAGATTGCAAAAACCACGTTACCGACTGTCATGACATGCGCGCCCGCACGATTAGGGCTTTGTGCAATCCGGTCTTTGAACTTTTTCCAAAAACTCGCAGAAGCTTGGATTTTTTCGCCAGGCTTGCGCTCAGGAATTTGGACTAGGGACTGACCAATTAGAATGCATATCCCTAGAAACAAGTCGTCGAAACGCGCACGAGAAACACCAGAAATCAAAAAATTGACGACTTTGACAAAAGCCATCACGGATGCGAACTCCCACGGATATTTCCAAAACATAAAAGACTTGTATCGATGCCTCGCATCCTGAGGATCGATCTGGATCTGGGCGTGGACCTGATCAGCAAAAATGATCAACACCACGCTAGAGATCAATCCTGCCACGCCAACCATCAACACCCAAGGATTAAAGGCTTGGCCAGAAAAATCAAGCCCAGCGTTAATGAGTGCCAGATCAATCGGGACACGCAGAACACCCAATACTTTACCTGGGTATTTACGTAAAAGTTCAGTAAAAACATTCATAATCTTTACGCCATCATTGACAAAACCTGAGGCTAATATACTTTATGCTTATGGAGATCCACATATAGACACCTTGCTCACATCAACCCTCACCATGAAAATAAACCTCGTTCTACTAATAGCGCGTATTTGCATGGCACCCATCATGGTCGTATATGGATGGCAAAAGTTATTTGATATCAATAATTTTTTGCACAATCCTGCGACAAAACGAATGATGGAAGTATTTGCAAGCGGTGCAGTTCCGCCCCTTTGGTTTGCTTACGGAAATGCACTATTTCAACTCGCTGCAGGACTGTTTGTTCTGGTGGGGTTGCAGACTCGCTTGTCAGCCAGCATGACCGTGCTGTGGTTAATTCCGGTCACTTATTTTGGACACCCGTTTTGGGCGGGGATTGATCCGGCATTCAATGAACCTCAGTTCTATAAAAATTTAAGCATCATTGCTGCCTATTTATTGATTGCTGGTCTGGGAGCTGGGAAATATTCGCTAGACGCACTTAGTTTTGGTAACAAGAACTATAAATTTTTGTAATTCCATATGCAAACCCCTAACGAATAAAACATTGATGGATAGGGATTTCCCATCAATGCCAAGCCTGTTCTACCTTTAAACGTAAGTCCCATCACGACAGGGAACTGAGCCACTTTAATTAATCAAATTAGAGGTATATCAGCTCTTAATTTTTTAACTGCTGAGTGCCTGTGGCAACTCACTAGGTGATCATTGACCATTCCTGAAGCCTGCATAAACGCATAACAGATTGTCGAACCTACGAACTTAAAACCAGCCTTAAGCAAGGCTTTGCTCAAGGCATCGGACTCTGGTGTCTTAGCTGGCACGTCACTCAATGAGATTCGCTTATTCTGCATAGGTTTATGGCTGACAAACTGCCAGACAAAATCACCGAAGTTCTGACCTTCTTTTTTAAGTGCGAGATAAGATCTGGCATTCGTAATCGCTGCGGCAACCTTTAACTTGTTGCGAATGATGCCAGGATTATCTAATAATTCAGCTACTTTTTTGTCATCGTATCGCGCAATCTTTTCGGGATCGAATCCATCGAATGCGAGACGATAGCTTTCACGTTTTTTTAATACTGTAGACCACGAAAGTCCAGCCTGCGCGCCTTCCAGAATCAACAGTTCAAACAAAGCCCGATCATCGCGCATGGGTACGCCCCACTCTGAGTCGTGGTATTGGCGATATAACTCAAAACCCTCACACCAGGGACAACGATTCATAGGTTTGTTTGTCATTGCTCGATTTTAAGCGTAAAGGACATGAACGCTGATTATGATGTTTACAGGTTAAAGTTTAGTGTTAGTTATTTTTTATTCAAAGGAAATACTATGTCACATCACGATAAACTCATCGAAGCTTTTGAAGCATATAAAGCCGAAAACGAAAAATTCCAAGGCAAAGGAGTCAAAGCTTCCGCTGCCAGAGCACGTAAAGCACTGCAAGACATTGCGAACTCTTGCAAAGAACGACGCAAAGAAATCACCGCAGAAAAGGAAACCCTGGAAGGCAAGCCAAAGGGTGACGGCATGTCACAAGACGCAGCACGTCACGCGCACATCAGAAAATAAACAATTCCCGATGGTTGACAAACCACCTCTGGTGGTTTTTTTACATATAAAAGGCAGGAGACATCCTCATGGCATTTTTTGAAAAAGGCAATGTTCGCATTCATTACGAAGAAGTTGGCAGCGGCACACCGCTACTGATTATTCCTGGTGGTGGATTAAATTCCTCATTCAAGTTTTTTTCTACCTTGGGTCCTTTTGACGCAGTAGAGACTTTCAAAGACAGTTATCGCTGCATCTGTATGGATCTACGCAATGCAAATGATGGTTTGTCATCCGGCCCGCTCGAAATCGACCGACCCTGGGATGCATTTGCTGATGATCAACTCGCGCTCATGGACCATCTGGGAATCGATAAATTCCTGGTCCTGGGCTTCTGCATTGGTGGGCCATTTATCTGGAATCTGATCAAACGGGCCCCTGATCGCATTGTTGCAGCGGTCATGGCACAACCCAGCGGCAGTCGACCTGAATTGCCTATTCTTGGGTATACCAACAACATGGCCAAATGGGGGCCTGATCTTTGTGCTCGTCGACCAGACATCAACATGGAGATGATCGATCAGTTCCTGACCAATATGTATAAGAAGCATGCTGACTTTGTATTTACCGTCGACAGGGATTTTGTACGCAATTGCCAGACACCCATCCTGGTGTTACCAGACGATTCACCGCCTCATCCCCTGGTTGTTGCCATGGAAGTTGTGAAACTCGCACCGAATGCCGAAGTGAGCATCTACCCCTGGAAAGAACCAAAGTCCTTGATTCCTCAGGGGATTGAGCACATTCGAACTTTTCTGGCTAAGCACAAAGACAAGTGCTGATGTCATCAGCAAGCTGGAAGCCGGAGGCGTAACGCCTGCCGGAGGAACCTCACAAGCCTTTGCAGAGTTAGTTAAAGAAGACTATGCAAACTGGGGAAAGCTTGCAAAGTCCTCTGGCGTCAAACTGGATTAAAGAAACAATCACGCTTGAAAGGATTCATCCTGACACGAACGCATACATGCCTGATCTGGTCTTAGCTATCTTGATCAGGCATACGCCTCAACAGGCAAACAAGCACAAACCAGATTACGATCCCCCCAGGCATTGTCCACACGACCGACCGATGGCCAATACTTGTTATCACGCAGGCTCGCAACAGGATAGGCAGCCTGCTGACGCGGATAGTCATGGTGCCATTCTTCGGCTAACAACATCTGTGCAGTATGCGGTGCATTTTTCAGAACATTGTCGTCACGGTCACGTTCACCGCGCTCGACCTGTGCAATCTCCTCGCGGATAGAAATCATGGCATCGATAAAGCGATCGAGTTCCTGCAGGCTTTCTGACTCGGTTGGCTCGACCATCAACGTACCAGCCACAGGAAAACTCATGGTCGGCGCATGGAAACCGTAATCCATTAACCGTTTGGCGATGTCTTCTGCACCGATACCTGAAACTTCCTTGATATCACGCATATCGAGAATACATTCATGCGCGACGCGATCGTTACGTCCCGTATACAACACAGGATAATGAGGCGCAAGGCGACGCGCTACGTAGTTCGCATTAAGAATAGCGACCTCTGTAGCATGACGCAAACCCTCTGCGCCCATCAGGGAAATGTAAATAAAGGGGATCGGCAAAATGCTCGCAGAACCAAAAGGTGCCGCAGAAACAGGGCCGACGGGTACATCACCAGTCAACGTGCCTTGCTCACCCACCACGCCTGGCAAAAAGGGAGCCAGATGCGCACGCACAGCAACAGGTCCTACACCAGGTCCGCCGCCGCCGTGTGGAATGCAGAATGTCTTGTGCAGGTTGAGATGGGATACGTCAGAGCCAAACTTACCCGGCTGTGCCACACCAACCATGGCGTTCATATTCGCGCCATCCATATACACCTGACCACCTGCATCGTGAATCATGGCGCAGATATCCGTGACCGCTTCCTCAAACACACCGTGAGTAGATGGATATGTGATCATCAAGGCTGCTAGTCGGTCACCCACTTGCGAGATCTTGGCCTGAAGATCTACGAGATCGACGTTGCCTTGTGTATCCGAGGCCACCACCACCACGTCCATTCCCACCATATTGGCTGAGGCTGGATTCGTACCATGTGCTGACGATGGGATCAGGCAGACATTGCGCTGATGCTGGCCATTCGATCGATGATAGGCGCGGATAGCCAGCAAGCCTGCGTATTCGCCTTGCGCACCTGAATTCGGTTGCAGACTGATTGCGTCATAACCGGTAATTTCGCACAACGCTTTGGACAGCCGATCAATCATGACTGCGTAGCCCTTGGTTTGCTCTGCAGGAGCAAACGGATGAATACTGGCAAACTCAGGCCAGGTCACCGGGATCATCTCAATGGTCGCATTGAGTTTCATCGTGCATGACCCTAATGGAATCATGGTGCGATCAAGCGCCAGATCCTTGTCCGCAAGCTTACGTAAATAGCGCAGCATATCTGTCTCGGACTGGATGCTCGAGAAAACCGGATGGCTCAGGATGGCTTGCTGACGATGCACCGCAGCAGGAATACCTGGTAACGCTGTCAGTGCGTCAATATCCGCAGTCAGCGCGGGAGCAGGTTTGGCAGCCGCATCAGCAAAGAGCCCGACTAATTGAGCCAAATCCTGCGTTGTTACCGTTTCATCGAGCGAGATACTGACATGCGTTGCGTCGACATGACGCAAATTGATATGTGCGTGACGACTCGCCTGCAGCACTTGATTGGTCAGTGCACCTGTTTCGATCAACAGCGTATCGAAATACGTTTCATTGACCACTTTCATGCCTGTTGTGACTAAACCCGCACGCAGTGTAGCTGTCGCTAAGTGAACGCGACGCGCGATGGCAGCAATGCCACGCGGACCATGCCACAGCGCGTACATACTCGCCATGACTGCCAGCAAGACCTGCGCAGTACAAATATTGGAGGTCGCTTTTTCACGACGAATGTGTTGTTCGCGAGTTTGAAGCGCCAGGCGAAGCGCCGGATTGCCATGCGTATCCTTGGATATCCCAACGAGACGACCAGGCATATTGCGTTTGAATGCATCTTTACACGCCATGAAACCAGCGTGAGGACCACCGAAACCAAAAGGTACGCCAAAACGTTGTGCCGAGCCAATTGCGATATCGGCACCCCAGTGTCCAGGCGGCTCGAGCAACGCGAGTGCCAGGAGGTCAGTCGCACACGCAACCACACCGCCTTGCGCATGGACTTGCTGCGTGAGAGCGCGGTAGTCGCTCACACCACCAAGTGAATGGGGATATTGCACCAGCAAACCAAAACAGGCAGGCACGCCTTTTGATTCATCGCCAACCATCACTTCAATATCCAGCCCATCCGCACGAGTGCGGATGACCTCGATAGTCTGAGGATGACAATGTTCAGAAACGAAAAATACTTTGCTCTCAGCGCGTGAGGCACGACGCGCGAGCGTCATGGACTCCGCTGCGGCGGTACCTTCGTCAAGCAACGATGCGTTAGCAATATCGAGTCCGGTCAAATCAGCAACCATCGTCTGATAATTCAGAATAGCCTCAAGACGACCTTGTGAAATCTCGGGCTGATAAGGCGTATAGGCCGTATACCAGGCAGGATTTTCAAGGATATTGCGCAGGATCACATTCGGCGTATGCGTGCCGTAATAGCCCTGACCTATGTAGTTTCGATAAACCTGATTGGCACTCGCCAATGCCTTCATCTCAGTGAGCACATCCGCCTCAGAGCGTGGACCGGGCAAATCAAGTTCACGTTTCATGCGAATGTTAGCGGGCACTACTTCCTGCATAAGTGCCTCGATGCTATTTGCGCCAACTGCAGCAAGCATCTTGGCTTGATCCGCTGCACCTGGGCCGATATGACGAGGGATAAACTCGCGTGAGGTATCCAGCGCGGAGAGGTTCAATTTACTTGCATCCTGAGAATTAGACATAATGAGTGCGCCTTAACTTGCGTCTGCAACAGCCTGATAGCCTGATGCATCGAGTAAGCCATCCACATCCGCTGCATTGTTTGGCTTGATTTTGAAAATCCAGGTACCGTATGGATCGCTATTGATCGTGTCTGGTGCGTCGGTTAGCGCATCGTTAAATGCAACGATTTCGCCTGCAACGGGAGCATAGATATCAGAGGCAGCTTTGACTGACTCGACTACTCCGGCAGTGGCTGCCGCAGCAAGCTTGGCACCAACATGCACGTCACCGACAAAGACCAGGTCACCCAGTTGATCTTGGGCTGGTCCAGTTATACCAACCATCATGACGTCGCCGTCAGCTTTGATCCATTCGTGCGTGCGGGCATATTTGCGATCATTAGGAATGCTCATGAACAGTCTCCTGAAAATTCGTTGAAATAGAATGCGTTGAAATTAATTATGTTGAACTGGCTGTCCATTGCGAACAAAGGGCAGCTTACAAACTTCGGCTGCTACCCACTTGCCGCGGATATCGATTTCCACAGCATCGCCAGGCACAACGCCAACAGGCAATCGTGCAAAACCAATTGAGTAGCCTAGCGTGGGGGACATCGTACCGCTTGTCACTTCTCCGAGACCTTTGGCGGTGCGAACGGTCATGTGTGCGCGCATCACACCACGATCAAGGAGCTTGAGTCCAATAAATACTTTAGGATCAGAAAACTGTTCAAGTGCCTGTCGACCGACAAACTGACGTGCGGGATCTTTGAGCGAAACAGTCCAGGTTAACCCCGCCTGATTGGGATGAATCAGTTCATCCATATCCTGTCCGTAAAGATTCATGCCCGCCTCGAGTCGCAAGGTGTCGCGAGCACCCAGACCACAGGGCTGGACGTGCTGGGCAACCAAATCATTCCAGAGAGCCGCAACCTGATCTGCCGGGACAACGATTTCAAAACCATCCTCACCGGTATAGCCTGTGCGCGCAACCATGGCATCTAGCAAATTCGATGCAGAAAAAGGAATCAACGATTCCGTTGCTGCTCGCCAGGCCGGGCGTGCAGCCCAAACTTTAGCGCGTGCCTGTGGACCCTGAACAGCGACCATGGCGAGATCCCGACGCGCATGAATTATCACGTCGAATTTACAGGAGTGCGCGACGCGCTGCATCCAGGCAATGTCCTTGTCAGCTGTACCTGCATTGACGACCAGACGCCATTGCGTATCTGTAAAAAAATAAATAATCAGGTCATCAATCACCCCACCCTGGGGATTAAGCATGCAGGAATACAAAGCACGACCTGGCTGTGTCAGTTTGGTGACATCGTTCGCAACGAGTTTGAGCAAAAAAGCTTTGGAATCCGGGCCAGAAACGTCCACATTCAACATATGTGAAACATCAAATATGCCTGCATCGCGGCGTACGGCGTGATGCTCCTCGATCTGGGAGCCATAATTCACCGGCATGTCCCAACCACCGAAATCGACCATGCGCGCACCGGCCGCAATATGTACAGCAGCTAAGGGGGTATGTTTTAAGGCAGCAGACATGAAATGCACTCCGGCAAGGACAATTGAAAGGCGACTAGAACAATGCAACCATGTTATTAAACATGTACGCATGATTCATCTATCCGCCCCTCTGTCCTTTTGCCTGAGAGTTGCCCCGAACGGGTCGGGTGTGCACCTTCGGCGCCCGTGTTGGCCATGCTGGCCGCGGGTCTCTCCAGAGTGTTGTGCCGATTGGTCATCACGGACCAATCGGTGCATATTACGGTATAGGGAGCCTGAGCGATTCTGGGCGAATTGCGCCTTCGGCGGCATCCATTGAAAGGTTGCACTCTCCCGCAATTTGCGGTCACAGCACTCGCAGCATACCGCGAAACTACGCATTGTTACAACTCGAATCTACGTATTGTCACCACTGCCATGCCCACTTTGATTGGGTCACATGCGGTAGAACTAAAGACTATTTCCACAGGCATACCCTGACGCCCAGGCCCACTGAAAGTTATAGCCTCCCAGCCACCCCGTAACATCAACGGTTTCGCCAATGAAATGCAATCCAGGGACTGTTTTGGCTTGCATGCTGCGCTGATCAAGTCCACGCGTATCTACGCCGCCTCGCATGACTTCGGCCTTTTTATAGCCAGCAGTGCCGTTAGGGGTGATCGTCCAGGCATGAATGCGCTTTCCTAGCTCTACAAGATAGCGATCAGGCAAATCAGCCAGCCTTTTGGCCGCATCTTCTCCTAACCAGCGCTCGGTCAACCTTTTAGGCCATAACGACCCCAATAAGGTACCTACTTGTTGCTTGCTACCTGATTTAGCCTCCAGCAGCATCTGAGACATGTTCTGGCCATGCGCCAGATCAAGTGATATCGGCTGACCGGGCTGCCAGTAACTGGAAATTTGCAAGATACCAGGACCAGATAAACCGCGATGCGTAAACAATACGTCTTCGAGAAATGACTGCTTGACGCGTCCCTCGCCTGTCGAGACCTCTGCCTCCAGGGCAATACCGGCAAGCGCAACAAAATCTTTCCAGGCCTCACCGTCAAAGGTCAGCGGCACGAGTGCGGGACGCGGTTCAATAATTTTCAGACCAAACTGTCGTGCAACGTTGAGACCGTAGTCGGTCGAGCCTAACTGTGGAATAGCCAGTCCGCCCGTTGCAATCACCACACTCGAAACATCCAGGGTACTGCGCGCGCCCTCTTGACTGAGTGATAGCCGGAAACCCAGGGCATCATTTGATTCGGTACGCGCGATCTCATCCACGTTACAAGGCATACGCCATTGCACGCCGCCCTGCTCACACTCCGTGCGCAGCATATTAATGATGTCTTCGCTGCTATCGTCGCAAAAAAGCTGCCCGCGATGCTTTTCATGCCAGGCGATACCGTAGCGTTTAATCAATGCGAGAAAATCATCCGGGGTGTAACCGGCCAGTGCAGACTTTGCGAAATGGGGATTTGCAGAAATAAAATTTTCCGGGCCTACACGGCGGTTGGTGAAATTACACCTTCCACCCCCGGAAATTCTGATTTTTTCAGCGAGTTTTGATGCATGATCAATCAGGACAACACTGCGGCCGCGTTGTGCGGCAACCGCCGCACACATCATCCCGGCAGCGCCAGCGCCAATGACCGCTACATCAAAAGGCTGCATCTCTGATTACTCTTCGATCAGGCAATCGACGTAATAACGTTTCTCACCGTCAGCAGTCATCTCATCCGCTAACCCGTGGATGTAGGTTTCAAATCCAGGGAATTTCTCATTGAACTCACGTGCAAACTGCAAATACTGCACGATTGTTTTATTGAAACGCTCTCCAGGAATCAGCAATGGAATACCGGGTGGGTAAGGTGTCAGCAATACGCCAGTCACACGACCCTCAAGTTGATCGATCGATACGCGTTCGACTTCCCGATGCGCCATCTTGGCAAATGCATCGGAAGGCTTTAAAGCGGGCACCATGTCACTGAGATACATCTCGGTGGTCAGACGCGCTACATCATGTTTACGGTATTCAGCATGGATGAGCTGGCACAGATCTTTGAGACCCATCTTCTCGTATTTACGATTGCCCTTACAGAAGTCCGGCAAGATGCGCCACATTGGCTGATTTCGATCGTAATCGTCTTTGAACTGCTGCAAAGCAGTCAGCAGCGTATTCCAGCGGCCCTTGGTAATACCGATCGTAAACATAATGAAAAAAGAATACAGACCTGTCTTTTCAACCACGACGCCATGTTCGGTCAAAAATTTCGATACAAGCGCGGCAGGTACGCCCGTCGCATCAAAACTACCAGACATATCCAGTCCCGGCGTCACAATCGTGGCCTTGATCGGATCGAGCATATTGAAGCCTTCGGCGAGATCGCCGAAACCATGCCAGTGATCATTGGATTTAAGTACCCAGTCAGACTGCTGGCCCACGCCCTGATTGACCAGGTGGTCCGGACCCCAGACGGTGAACCACCAGTCTTCATCGCCGTACTCCAGATCAACTTTGCGCATCGCACGGCGGAAATCCAGCGCTTCACGAATACTTTCTTCAACTAAGGCCGTTCCGCCTGGTGCCTCCATCATCGCAGCAGCCACGTCGCATGAGGCGATGATGGCGTACTGAGGTGAGGTGGACGTATGCATCAGATACGCTTCGTTAAAAATATTACGATCAAGTTTGCGCGTCTCGGGCTCTTGCACAATGATCTGCGAGGCCTGTGAAATTCCGGCCAGCAGTTTGTGCGTCGAGTGCGTCGCGAACACCATGGATTTTGGACTGCGAGGACGATTGGGGCCAATCGCATGCATATCCTGATAAAACTCGTGGAAGGCTGCATGCGGCAACCATGCCTCATCAAAATGCAGAGTATCGATGGTGTCGCCCAGCTTATCTTTGATCATCTCGACGTTATAGATCACACCATCGTAGGTACTCTGGGTGAGCGTCAGGATGCGAGGCTTTTTATCCTTTATTTTTCTGGCGAATGGATTGGCATCGATTTTTTTCTGAATATTTTCAAGCTCGAACTCAGCAAGAGGGATCGGACCAATAATGCCCATGTGATTACGCGTAGGACGCAAAAACACGGGGATCGCGCCTGTCATGGTGATCGCGTGCAAAATTGATTTATGACAATTGCGATCCACCACCACGATGTCATCGGCCGCAACGTTGGCGTGCCACACGACTTTATTAGAAGTCGAGGTGCCGTTGGTGACAAAGTAACAATGGTCTGCGTGAAAAATACGCGCCGCATTGAGCTCAGACTCAGCGATCGGTCCCGTGTGGTCCAGCAACTGACCAAGTTCGTCTACGGCGTTACAAACGTCGGCACGAAGCATGTTTTCACCAAAAAACTGGTGGAACATCTGGCCGACCGGGCTTTTAAGAAATGCGACACCACCCGAGTGGCCTGGGCAGTGCCAGGAATAGGAGCCATCCTGCGCGTATTTCACCAGCTCGCGGAAAAACGGCGGCGGCAGGCTATCTACGTAGCTGCGCGCTTCGCGGATGATGTGTCGCGCGACAAACTCAGGCGTATCTTCAAACATATGGATGAATCCATGCAGCTCGCGCAGGATGTCATTCGGAATATGCTCCGAGGTACGCGTCTCACCGTAGAGATAAATCGGTATATCGGCATTTCGGAAACGCAGTTCACCGATGAAGGTCCGAAGATTTTTAATTGCGCCTGCGACATCCTCGGGGGAATCAACGTCGAATTCCTCATCATCGATCGACAGAATGAATGCGCTCGCACGACTTTGCTGTTGGGCGAAAGAGCTCAGATCACCATAGCTCGTGACACCGATGACTTCCATGCCCTCGGCTTCAATCGCAGAGGCTAGCGCACGCACGCCCAAACCCGAGGCGTTCTCGGATCGGTAATCTTCGTCGATGATAAAAATAGGAAAACGAAATTTCATGCGAATAACTCCGCAAAAAAACTAATAAAGAAAATCGGGCGAGTATAGGGCCCGATTACGCAATTTTGATGACAACAGTCAAGAATCAGGTACGGGGGAGTGTCACGCCCAGCTGACCCTGATACTTACCACCGCGGTCTTTATAGGAAGTGGAGCAGATCTCGTCACTTTCAAAAAACAGCATCTGCGCGCAGCCTTCGCCGGCATAAATCTTTGCTGGCAGCGGCGTCGTGTTCGAAAACTCGAGCGTCACATGGCCTTCCCACTCCGGCTCAAGAGGTGTTACGTTGACGATGATGCCGCAACGCGCATAAGTGCTTTTACCAAGACAAATTGTCAATACGCTGCGTGGAATACGGAAGTATTCAACAGTTCGAGCCAGCGCAAAAGAGTTGGGCGGAATAATGCAGATATCACCCTTGAAATCGACGAAAGATTTTTCATCAAAATTCTTCGGGTCAACGATTGTTGAATTGATATTTGTGAAAATCTTGAATTCGTTGGCGCAGCGAACATCGTAGCCATAACTGCTCGTGCCATAACTGACGATCTTGCCAGACGCGTTTGTACGGACCTGGCCCGGCTCGAAGGGTTCGATCATTGCATCTGATTCAGCCATACGGCGAATCCAGTTATCGCTTTTAATGCTCATCGCGTGGCGCCTCTAAATCCATATATCAAGAGCGCGAATTTTACCCCTCTCTGAGGCGCCCGCGGTCCAATCAGGTCCGTTTTACGGAAATCACGCCAAATTTATCGCTCAGATCCTTAGGGAGCTTCGCGACCTTGGCTGCTAGCTTAAGCGCGATTTCGCCATAAATGCGTGCGACTTCGCTGTCTGGCGCCGATACAACCGTCGGATTGCCCGTATCAACCTGCTCGCGAATCGACATCGCCAGTGGAAGGCTGCCCAGCCAGTCAACGTTGTAGTCCTGGGACATTTTTTGCGTGCCCCCCTGCCCAAATATGTGTTCGGCATGGCCGCAGTTAGTACAGATATGAATCGCCATGTTTTCGACAATACCAAGAATCGGCACACCAACTTTTTCGAACATTTTCAATCCCTTACGTGCATCGAGCAAGGCGATATCCTGAGGGGTCGTCACGATAACAGCACCTGCGACGGGTACTTTTTGTGACAAGGTCAACGCGACATCGCCCGTCCCCGGGGGCATATCCACGATCAGATAGTCCAGGTCATCCCAGTTGGTCTGACGCAGCAATTGTTCCAGAGCCTGAGTCACCATTGGGCCTCGCCAGATTGCAGGCGAATCGTCTTTCAGGAGAAAACCAATGGAGTTTGCCTGTACACCATGCCCGACCACAGGGGCCATGGTTTTACCGTCAGAACTGTCAGGGCGTTGCATGACACCCAGCATGGTTGGCACGCTCGGGCCATAGATATCAGCATCGAGAATGCCGACACGAGCGCCTGCAGCCTTCAGTGCCAGAGCGAGGTTGACTGCCGTCGTACTTTTGCCAACGCCGCCCTTACCTGAAGCCACGGCGATCACATTTCGCACGCCAGGAATGAGTTGCACACCCGGCTGAACGGCATGAGCAATGATTTTGTAGGTTACGCTGACCTCTGGATCGGTGATTCCAGCAGCTTTCAGCGCCTCTTTGATTTTCACAGCCAGGGGGCCCGCCTGAGCTTGCGCAGGATAGCCCAGCACGACCTGAACACTCAGTCGCGATCCGGCAAGCTGAATCTGACTATCTTTCACCACGGCACTCACGGAAAGTCCCGTCACCGGGTCAATCAGCGATTCAAGTACAGCTCTGACGTCAGCTAGCGTTACACTCATTTCATATTCCTGTTGTGACTTACAATTTTTGGCAATTAACTGCCAAACAGACCAGAGGCTACAAATTTGATTCAAAGCATCTTTCGCGCAGTCATTTTTACACTGCTCGCCCTGATCGGTTTGATCATGGCCGTTATTTTTACTGTCTCCACGATTCTGGCAATCATGGTGTTGATCATCGTCTCAGCCATTCGCGGGAAACGTTTTGAAGTCAAAGAATACTGGATGACCCGCAAGTCGCGACGCAAATCCATACTAAGCAAGGGTTCTTTGCGCAGTAAAGACGTCACTGACGTTGATGCGCGGGATATCAAGTAAGGACCCTGATCTGTGAGCACTCCCTCCAGGACCGTTTCGCTTTCCGAACTATTTAGTGGATTTGCCACGATCGGCGTACTAGGATTTGGTGGGGTCGCTGTCATGGCACGCCACGTCATCGTCGAAAAAAAACAATGGCTGACTGAAAAAGAATACGCGACCGTGCTCGGTATGGGTCAGGTTTTGCCTGGTGCCAACGTCGTAAACGCCAGCGTTGTCATCGGTGACCGGTTTCAAGGCATCAAGGGTTCGCTAGTCAGTGTTTTTGCGATCATGATCTTGCCGATCCTTATTCTGATCGTGCTGGCATCGCTTTATAGTCGCTTTTCCGAGATACCCGCAGTGAGCATTGCGCTAAATGGTGCAGGCGCTGCCGCAGCCGGCATGGTGATCGCGACAGGGCTCAAAATGGCCCTTAAACTCAAGCCAGGACTAGCTGGCTGGCTAATTATAGGCATCGCTATCGGAGCCATCCTGATTCTGCGCTGGCCTCTGGTCTATGTAGTCCTGGCGCTGATTCCGACCGCGCTTGTGCTCACGGTCATGCTCAGAAAAAAATGATGGATACCAGCATCCTCAGCCAGCTGGCTCGCACTTTTTCGATGATCTCTCTGATCGCGATCGGCGGCATGAACGCCGTGCTTCCTGCCTTACGCCACGAAGTCGTCGATGTATTGCACTGGATGGACAATGAGAAGTTCATGCAGTTATTTGCAGTAACACAGATTACACCTGGACCAAACGTTGTCATCGTGAGCCTGGTCGGCTGGGAAGTCGCAGGTTTGCCGGGATTGCTGGTCGCCACGTTTTCGATGTTGCTCCCGGCCTGCCTGCTCGCTTTTATGGTTGGCAGGATCGCCAGTCTTGTCGCGGGCACCTCCGGTTTTCGTCTGGCGCAGGATGCTCTGGTCCCTGTCGCTGTGGGGCTGATACTGGCCGGGGGTCTGGATTTGGCGCATGCTGCTTATCGCGGCTGGCTGACACCGATCCTGATTGCTGCCAATGTGGCCTTTATCCTGTTTACAAAGTACAACCCGGTCTGGGCGCTGATGGCGAGCGCCCTGATTGCTCTGGGCGCGCATTATTCGGGTGTATTCCCTCTGATGTAAGCAATGTTTCGCTTCAAAAAGCCGCCTGCGCACCCTTGGGCCTGCTCTGCTTTAAAATGATCGGCTTGATGATCTCGTGCGGCCCTGCTCATGTCCAGAACCCTATTTGTTACTACCGCCCTGCCCTACGCCAATGGTTCATTCCACATTGGCCACATCATGGAGTACATCCAGGCTGATATCTGGGTGCGTTCGATGCGCATGTCAGGTCATACGGTTCATTTTGTCGGCGCCGACGACACCCATGGCGCGCCGATCATGCTCAAGGCGGAGTCTGAAGGAATTACTCCGCAGGCACTGGTCGCACGCTACGGCGCTGAGCGCCCCCAGTATCTGAATGGTTTCCATATCAAATTCGATCACTGGCATTCAACAGACTCACCAGAAAACATCGCACTGTCCCAGGATATCTATCGTCAGTTGCGCGCTGCTGACTTGATTGAAACGCGTTCGATCGAACAGTTTTTTGATCCAGTAAAAGGCATGTTCCTGGCTGATCGCTACATCAAGGGCGAATGCCCTAAATGCCATGCCAAAGATCAGTATGGCGATTCCTGCGAGGTTTGTGGTGCGGTCTATGCGCCAACCGAACTCATCGAGCCCTATTCAGCACTGACCAAAGCCAAACCAGTCCTCAAGTCATCAGAGCATTTTTTCTTCAAACTCTCTGATCCCCGCTGTGTGGAGTTTCTTCAATCCTGGACAACCGGTGAAAGCCTCCAGGGTAACAAGCGTCTGCAATCCGAAGTGCTCGCCAAGACACGCGAATGGCTGGGTCACGGCAAAGAAGGCGATGAAGTCAATCTAGGAGATTGGGATATTTCTCGCGATGCGCCTTATTTCGGTATTGAGATCCCCGATGCACCAGGTAAGTATTTTTATGTATGGCTTGATGCACCGGTCGGTTATCTGGCCTCACTTAAAGCCTACTGCAACAAAATCGGCCTGGATTTTGATGCCTTGCTCGACCCTGAAAGCACCACTGAACAAGTGCACTTCATCGGCAAGGACATCGTTTATTTTCACGCGCTGTTCTGGCCTGCGATGCTGAAATTTGCAGGGCGCAAAACGCCAGATCAACTCAATGTTCATGGTTTCATTACCGTAAGCGGCGAAAAAATGTCCAAGAGTCGTGGCACAGGAATTTCACCGCTGCGCTACCTGGAGCTCGGCATGAACGCCGAGTGGATGCGTTATTACATCGCAGCCAAACTCAATGCTCGCGTTGAAGATATCGATTTCAATGCTGAAGATTTCATTGCCCGCGTCAACAGCGATTTAGTGGGTAAATACATCAATATCGCCAGCCGTGCAGCAAATTTCATCAGCAAATATTTTGATGGAGAATTGAAGTTTACGGGTGACCAGGCGGCACTAGCGGCGGGTTGGACACAAGCAGCCGAACGCGTGCGTGCGGACATTGAAGCGCGTGAATTTGGTCGTGCGATTCGCGACATCATGGCGCAAGCAGATCTGATCAATCAGGCTTTTGATGCAGCACAGCCATGGCTGCTGGCAAAAGGCTTGCAGGATAGCGACACAGAAAAACGCGCAGCACTTCAGGACATCTGTTCAAACGCTCTGGGTGGTTTTAAAGCGCTGTCCGTTATGCTTGCCCCGATCTTGCCTGAACTCGCACTGCGCGTCGCAACCGAACTATTTGGACTAGACCGTGCGTTTGTATGGACGGATGCGGGTCAGATCCCAACTCGCATTAACGCTTTTAAGCACCTGATGCAACGTGTTGAGCCTGCCATGCTTGAGGCCTTATTTGAGCCTGCGGCACCGGCTGTTCAAGCGATCCCCGCCGAACCCGCTCTCATCCCCGGTGGAGAGCCACTGGCCGATACCATCAGCATTGATGACTTTGTGAAGGTGGATTTGCGTGTCGCACGTATCGTGAATTGCGAACACGTCGAGGGCTCCACCAAACTCCTTCGTCTCACACTGGATGTCGGTGAAGGCCGTCATCGCAATGTGTTTTCAGGTATTAAGGCCGTATATCAGCCCGAACAACTGATTGGACGCATGACTGTGATGGTGGCCAATCTCGCCCCCCGCAAAATGAAATTCGGAATTTCAGAAGGCATGGTACTGGCCGCCAGTCATGCTGACGAGAAGGTGGATGCTGGTATTTATCTGTTGGATCCCTCTGCCGGCGCACAGCCTGGTATGAGGATTCATTAAGCCCTTAGCCGGTCGGCGCTCAGGCGTCGACCGGCTGCGGCTTTAATTGCGGATCAAGCGTTTCGCGCTCGTCAAATACAAAACAGTTTCCGACAAAGTCAGAAGCATCAGTTTCTTCAAAGTATTTCAGAATGCCGCCATCGAGCTGATAGATGTGCTGCACGCCTACTTCTTCCATGAAAATAGCGGCTTTTTCACACCGGATACCGCCTGTGCAAAAACTGATGACCGTTTTTCCCTCTAGTTCCGACTTGTGGTCAAGTACTGCCTGGGGGAACTCAGTGAATTTGGTAATGTGCCAGTTGATCGCATTACGGAAAGTACCGGCCTGAACCTCAAATTCATTACGCGTATCCAGCATGACAACCGGACGCCCCGCATCATCCGTACCCTGAGCCAGCCAGCGTGCGCAGGTTTGGGCATCGACAGCTGGTGCACGTCCTGCCTCGGGCCGGATCGTCGGGTGATCCATACGAATGATTTCGTTTTTGATTTTGACCAGCATGCGCTTGAAGGGTACATCATCAGAGATACTGAATTTGACTTCAATATCTGCAAACGCAGGATCCTCGCGCAGCCAATTTAAAAATGCATCAATGCAAACCTGCGTGCCCGCCAGAAAAATATTGATACCTTCGGGTGTCAGGATGACTTTGCCTCTGAGTGCGCAAGCCTCAGCACGCGCAAGCATCACTTCACGGCGCTCCTCGAGATTATCCAGAGCGACGAACTTATAGGCGGCAATATTGATGATTTGTGTCATGTGCTTACACGTAAAAACTGGAGCGGGTGATGGGAATCGAACCCACGCTTGAGGCTTGGGAAGCCGCCGTTCTGCCATTGAACTACACCCGCAGACTGAACGTTCAATGACCATTATACGAGAAGTGGCAATACTGATTCAGCGCGTTATAAACAGGATCGAGCCGAACCACTACAATATCTCTTATGGAAATCGTACTGAATGGTCAGCCTATGGCGTTGACCTCCCCCCTCTCTCTGGCACAACTGGTTGAACAACTAGGATTCGCAGGCAAGCGTATCGCTGTCGAGCGTAACGGAGAAATTGTGCCTAAAAGTCAGCATATCTCCTGCATGCTTGCAGACCAGGACAGGCTCGAAATCGTTGTAGCAGTGGGTGGTGGCTAAATGCAGAATCAACACATTAAAAGTTTCGTGAATCGTCGCAGCCATATTACCCAGGGGCAACAAGAAGCCCTTGATACCTGGCTTGAAAAATGGTCGATTACTTACAACCCTCATCTGCTTGATGTTCCAGCCGCCTTTGGTCGCGTAGCGCCTACCATTCTGGAGATCGGCTTTGGTATGGGTGAAACGACCGAGCAGATCGCGATCGCTCGTCCTGACGATAATTTTCTGGGTGTTGAAGTCTTCAATGCCGGCGTAGGTGCCTTGCTCAAGCGCATCGAGGGCTCAGCCCTGACTAACATCCGCATCATTCAGCACGACGCTGTAGAGGTGCTGCGCGACATGATCGCCCCAGAAAGTCTTGCAGGGGTGCATATTTATTTTCCGGACCCCTGGCCCAAGACCCGTCACCATAAGCGCCGCCTCATTCAGCCTGCGCTGATTGCACTTCTGGCCAGTCGCATGGCCCCAGGCAGCTACATTCATTGCGCAACGGACTGGGAGCACTACGCCATGCAGATGCTCGAGGTACTGCGCGCTGAGCCAACACTGCAAAATACCTGTGAAGGCTTCGCGCCCAGGCCCGATTTCAGGCCTTTAACCAAGTTTGAAAACCGTGGCTTGCGCCTCGGTCATGGCGTTTGGGACCTCATTTTCAATAAAGTTTCAGCGACCAAAACCGCCTAGCTTACCCAGGCCCTTCATGCCACCCATGGCGCGCATCATCTTGGCCATGCCGCCCTTTTTCATCTGTTTCATCATCCCCTGCATCTGCTCAAACTGATTGAGCATGCGGTTGACTTCCTGAACCGGGACACCTGCACCAATCGCAATGCGACGTTTGCGTGAGGCTTTAAGCAACTCAGGCTTGGTGCGTTCGAGGGGTGTCATGGAGTTCAGGATGCCTTCGGTGCGTCGCATCTGTTTTTCGGCCTGACCGCTCTGGAGCTGACCGGCAGCCTGTGCGAACTGCGCGGGCAGCTTTTCAAGCATCGAACTCATGTCGCCCATTTTCTTGACCTGCACGATCTGATCCCGGAAATCATTGAGATCAAACTTGTCTCCCGATTTGATCTTGGTCGCAAGTTTTTGCGCCTCGGCCATATCGATATTCTTTTGAGCCTGTTCGACCAGAGAAACGATATCGCCCATACCCAGCACACGCTGAGCCATCCGCTCGGGGTAGAAAGGCTCCAGCCCATCGAGCTTCTCTGAAACACCAACAAACTTCAGCGGCTTACCCGTCACATGGCGCACAGATAAGGCCGCACCACCCCGGGCATCACCGTCGAGCTTGGTCAACACCACACCCGTCAGGGGCAGTGCCTCACCGAAGGCTTTCGCTGTATTGACAGCATCCTGTCCCTGCATCGCGTCAACCACGAACAGCGTTTCGATTGGCTTGAGCAGGTCATGCAGCGCGCGGATCTCGCGCATCATGGCCTCATCAATGCCCAGACGACCTGCCGTATCAACAATCAGCACATCAAAATGGTGCCGCTTGGCGTAATCAACAGCGTTGCGAGCGATATCCTCGGGTTTCTGGCTTGGGTCCGAAGCAATCCACTCCACCCCAACCTGCTCAGCAACCGTTTTAAGCTGCTCAATCGCCGCAGGGCGATAGACGTCCGCACTCACCACAGCTACTTTTTTCTTGCCAGTCTTGCGGCCATATTGGACATGACTGCCCTCTGATAACCATTTGGCGAGCTTACCGGTTGTTGTGGTCTTTCCGGCCCCCTGCAAACCAGCCATCAAAATGATTGCGGGCGGCTGCATCGCCAGCGAAAGCTCGCTCGCCTCTGGCCCGAGATCTCCGCCCATCAGGGCAGTCAGTTCAGTATGGACAACACCTACCAGAGCCTGACCAGGCGATAGGCTACCTACGACCTCCTCGCCTAAAGCTTTTTCCTTGACGCGAGCAATAAAGTCACGCACCACTGGCAGAGATACGTCAGCCTCGAGGAGCGCCAAGCGCACCTCGCGCAACATATCCTGAGTATTCGATTCAGTCAGGCGCGCCTCACCCCGCATTGTCTTGATGACACGAGATAGGCGTTGAGTTAGATTTTCAAGCATGGCTAAGGTTTTTTCGCTTTACACTAGACGGATGTCTACCGCTATTGTATTTCACTCCCTTGCTGCGCTGGCATATTCCGGCCTGGCACTCATCCTATGGCGTGCGCTTTCGTCTGGTCAGCCGGTTATTCAGGCAGGCAGGCTGGTACGTTTAGGCGTTCTGATCGCCCTGGTTTTTCATGGCATCGCCCTGAAAGAGTCCATTTTGCGGGAACAGCATCTGCACTTAAGCTGGTCTTTAGCACTTTCAGCTGCCGTCTGGTTAGGCATGATTGTGTTCTGGCTGGAAAGTCTGATTATCCGCATTGATGGCCTGCAATTGCTGCTTTTGCCAGCGGGTGCAATAGCTTGCGCATTAGCCGCTCTGTTCCCACAATCCCAACTGATTGCTCATGCGGGTGATACGGCACTCAGGGTACACCTGCTGATCGCCATGTCTGCCTATGGGCTCATCACTGTTGCCGCACTCCAGGCCTTGCTGATGTCAGCACTCGACCGTAGACTGCACTTTCCTCGTGAATCAGCACAATCATTGAATAATAAAGGTCTTTGGGCAACAGCAGGACGCCTGCTCGACGCCCAGCCTTCACTGCTTGCACAAGAACAGTTGTTGTTTCGCGTGATCTGGGTGGCTTTTAGCGCGTTAACGCTGGCAGTTATCTCGGGTTCTCTTATCTCCGTTGCGGCAACTGGCAAATGGTTACCTTTTGATCATAAAACCGTATTCACCCTGCTGTCTTGGTTTACATTCGGTGTACTGTTGATCGGACGTCACATGCGCGGCTGGCGTGGCCGGATTGCTTTGCGCTACACCCTTGCGGGGTTCGCCTTCATAGTGCTGTCCTATACAGGCAGCCGCTTCGTTATCGAAGTTATTCTTCAGAGGTCCTGACATGGGCAAAGCAATATTCTGGTTGAGTATTTTTATCGGTGGTTTGGTCATCACCCGGATTCTGGCTCGTAAAGCGGCGCAGCATGCAGCAGGTGTGCATTTCGCTACACAAAGGACTGCTACAAACTCTCTAAAAACCGCTGAGCAAATGGTCCGGTGCGAGCATTGCGGGTTGCACCTGCCTCGCTCCGAGGCCACGATCACAGAGAATCAGGTCTGGTGCAGTCAGGAACATGCAAGACTTGGCGCCAAGCAACAGCAGCGCGTCTGAGTCCAGGTATGGGCATCGATATCGAGTTGGATGCAACAGGTTGGCTGCAACCTGCAGCGGGAATCACTCTCACTGCATCGCCAAACTTTAATGAACGCCCTGATCCAGCCGACATCAGTCTGCTGGTCATTCACAACATCAGTCTTCCTCCAGGTCAGTTTGGTACACCTTATGTCTGCGACCTGTTTCTCAATCAAATTGATCTGAAAGCAGATGCCTGGTTTGCGTGTCTGCAAGGACTGGAGGTCTCGGCGCATTTTCTGATTGATCGCACCGGACACATTACTCAATTCGTCTCATGCAATGAACGCGCCTGGCACGCGGGGGTGTCATCCTTCGAAGGCCGACAACAGTGCAATGATTTTTCTATTGGAATTGAGCTTGAGGGTACGGATACTGATCCTTACACTGAAGCACAGTATGAAACTCTGCAACGGCTTACCTGCCGCCTTGCTGACCGTTATCGCTTGCGTGCTGTTCGGGGGCATCACCATATTGCTCCAGACAGAAAAACGGACCCAGGCGCATCGTTCGACTGGGTCCGTTTTAGTCAAGCTGCTAACCGGCCAGAATTAAACTGGCCGGAGGTTGCGCGATCTAGCCAGGATCAACCAAGCAATAGCTGATTGACACGCTTCACAAACGCACTAGGGTCAGGTAACTGCGAACCGTCTGCAAGCATCGCCTGTTCAAACAGTAACGCAGCCCAATCTCCAAACGTTTCGTCAGATGCTGCCTGCACACGGGCGACCAAAGGATGCTCCGGATTGATCTCAAGCACTGGCAATACGTTAGGCGCTTCCTGACCGGCAGCCTTGAGCATACGCATCAGATGCGGGCTCAAGTCATTCTGACCGACTACTACGCAGGAGGGAGAATCGACCAGTCGCGCAGTCACGCGCACTTCCTTGACGCGGTCTTTAAGTGTTTCCTGCAGACGCTCAACAAAGGGCTTGAATTGCTCGGCAACCTCAGTTTGGTGTTTCTTTTCCTCTTCGTCGCCAAGTGCCTCGAGATCCAGGCCGCCTTTGGCGACAGAGACCATCTGCTTGCCATCGAACTCACGCAGGTGCGACAACATCCACTCGTCTACGCGATCCCACATGACCAGCACTTCAATGCCTTTTTTACGGAAAATCTCAAGGTGAGGACTGTTTTTACCTGCCATGTAGCTATCCGCAGTCACGTAATAGATCTTGTCCTGACCTTCTTTCATACGACTGACGTAATCAGCAAGGGTGACAATTTGCGCGTCAGAGTCATCTTTGGTCGAGGCAAAACGCAGCAGCTTGGCAATACGCTCCAGATTGGTTGAATCCTCGCCTGTCCCTTCTTTCAGTACCTGACCAAACTCTGCCCAGAACGTCGCATAATCATCTTTACGATTTTCCGCCAAGTCCTCGAGCAAGCTCAGGATCCGCTTGGCTGAGCCATCACGGATCACTTTAACGTCACGACTTTCCTGCAGAATCTCGCGTGAAACATTCAGCGGCAGATCGGCAGAATCAATGACTCCGCGGACAAAACGTAGGTATGAGGGGAGTAACTGCTCCGCATCATCCATGATGAACACGCGTTTAACGTAGAGCTTTACGCCACGACGTGCATCGCGATCCCACATATCAAAAGGCGCATGCTTTGGAATAAACAGTAGTTGCGTGTATTCGCTACGTCCCTCAACACGGTTGTGCGTCCAGGCGAGCGGATCATCAAAATCATGCGAGACGTGCTTATAGAACTCTTTGTACTGCTCGTCGGTGATTTCCGATTTATTGCGTGTCCATAGGGCATTGGCCTGATTGACCGCTTCCCACTCGTCGGTTTTTTTCTGCTCGGAGGCGTCCTTGTCCCACTCTTCTTTACGCATTTCGACGGGTAGTGAAATATGGTCAGAATAGCGGCGCAGAACTTCGCGCAGTTTGTAGCCGTTCAGAAATTCATCTTCATCGGCACGCAGATGGAGTGTGACCTCACTGCCGCGAGTGACTTTCTCCATGT
>JAUSCY010000074.1 GCA_030650995.1 Sheuella sp.
CTTTATTTCATGGCACCAGCGCTGGCTATTCTGGTGAAGTATGAAATTTATACCAATCTGGTCGGTATCAAGTATGCAGACTTACCGTCCTGGGTGCATGCATGGAATGCAGTAGATCGATCGCTCATTGATTTGATGGATGTGAATCATGATGGACTTGTGCAATTGTCTGAAATTCAGATCGGTGCCGATGTCGTCGTGCTCGCGACACCCGAAATTGGCGGATTGCCCTACGTTATTTCAGGCCTGGTTGCCGCAGGAGCATTGGCGGCTGCCTTATCTACTGCAGATGGACTGCTGTTGACGCTTTCAAACGCGCTGTCTCATGACACGATTTTCAGAATGGTTTCCCCCAAGATGAATCCAGGGCGACGCGTCATTGTCTCAAAAGTCCTGCTTTTGCTTGTGGCGTTTGCTGCTGCCTGGGTGGCAACACGCACACCCGCAGACATCCTGTTTTTGGTTGGTGCTGCGTTTTCATTTGCCGCTTCCTCTTTTTTTCCCGTGCTGGTCATGGGAATTTTCTGGAAGCGTGCCAACAAATGGGGGGCTACGCTCGGGATGTTAGCGGGCCTGTTTACAACCTTCGGCTACATGATCATGACGCAGGCTTGGTTGCGTGAGCTCGTGCTTGGGGTGCCGCGTAGTGTGCCGATTGAATTCTGGTGGGGAATTCAGCCGATTGCCGCAGGCGTCTTTGGTGCACCTGTTGCGTTCATTGTGATCGTGGTGGTGTCACTCTTGACACCACGCCCCGATCCTGCAACAGAAGAGCTGGTCGAGTATTTAAGACTGCCCGATTAGGCTCTGATCGAGGCTGACTGATTAAAGCTGTCTGATTAAAGCGAGTAACGCGCCTCGACCACCGTGCGCGGCAGGGGCTGAGACGAAAGCCGAAACCTCAGGGATTTGAGCCAGCCATTGCGTAACTAAATTTTTGAGCACTGCCTGGCCATTGAGGGAGCCATAGCCCTGTCCGTGGACAACTCTTACACACCGTGTCGCGTGTTGCTGACTCAGGTCAATGAATGCGAGCAGCGCCAGACGCGCCTGATCACTATTCATCCCGTGTAAGTCCAGATGTGCACCTACGGGCCAGAAGGCCTGTTTGAGCCGACGCAAGGTATCCGGACCAATGCCCGGGGCTGACCAGGCAATATCCGACTCTATATCCCTGATCGGTGCGTAGGTGTCAGAAATACCTGGCTGTGGCCTGGCGGTAGTTTCTTTCAGGGGACTTTCAGTCTGGCCCGTTGCACGCATACGCTTTTGTAGGAGCAGGGTCTGCGCGTCAGATTGACGCGTGTCCGTACGCAAATCAATGGTGGTCCCACTATCAGAGCGTTTGTGCAGGACTCTGCCTTTGGCCTGAATAGGTTGAACAGTTTGCGTTGCACGGGTAAAAAGCTTGAGGGCATCCTCTGAAAGCACGGCGGCGCTACGGGCAGAAAATTTGTCCGCAGCCTCTGTTTGCGCTTGAACTGCTTTGCGCGCCGCCTGGGCCTTCTCGTGCATACGTTTGAGATCGGCCAGGCCGGCTTTATTCCCCCGCATTCTCCAGCCACCGTTGTGCGTCAAGTGCAGCCATACAGCCCGTACCTGCACTGGTAATCGCCTGGCGATAGACGTGATCTTGTACATCGCCCGCTGCAAACACACCTTCGACCGAGGTCATCGTGGCCAGACCGGACAATCCGCTGCGGGTTACGATGTAACCGTTGGCCATGTCGAGCTTGCCTTCAAAAATGGATGTATTCGGTTGGTGACCAATGGCAATAAAGGCACCTGTGACAGCCAGATCTTGTGTTTCGCCCGTATTGGTATCGCGCAAACGTACCCCTGTGACGCCTGACTGGTCTCCCAGCACTTCGTCCAGGGCCTTGTGTGTGGCGAGCTTCATATTGCCATTTGCGACCTTGTCCATCATCTTGTCAATCAGGATTGGCTCAGCGCGGAATTTGTCTCGGCGGTGTACCACCGTCACTGTGCGGCAAATATTAGACAGATAGAGGGCTTCTTCAACAGCGGTATTTCCCCCGCCTACAACGACCACGTCCTGGTTTTTGTAGAAAAACCCGTCGCAAGTCGCACAACCCGACACACCACGCCCCATAAAGGCCTCTTCAGAAGGCAGGCCGAGGTATTTGGCGGAGGCTCCCGTGGCGATAATCAGTGCGTCACAGGTGTAAATATTGCCACCATCCCCTGTTAATTTGAAAGGTCTGGAAGAAAAATCGACGCTCGCGATATGATCGAACACCATTTCGGTGTTAAATCGCTCTGCGTGTGCCTGAAACCGTTGCATGAGTTCCGGGCCTTGAACGCCGTTAGCATCGGCTGGCCAGTTATCGACCTCGGTGGTGGTCATGAGCTGTCCGCCCTGAGCCAGCCCGGTGACGAGTACTGGATTAAGGTTGGCTCGGGCAGCATAGACTGCTGCGGTATAGCCTGCCGGGCCTGAACCCAGAATCAAAACTTTGGCGTGTTTAGAAGTCGACATCTGATTTACCCTCTTCGTTAAGCTACAAATTATAATGTCCCCCATGCCAAGACTGACTGCTGCTACAACGCGACCTTCGCGCACGACCCGAAACACCCGAAATGGGCCTTCTGCTTTCCAGACAAAGCTGATTTATGTTGTGCGCGAAGCACGCTGGATCTTGTTTGCAGCACTGGCTGCATGGCTGACGCTGGTGCTGTTCACCTGGAGTCCAACCGATCCTGGCTGGTCTCATTCATCCCGCGCGGCTATTTTGCAGAATCGCGGTGGACTCGTTGGTGCCTATCTCGCTGATATCTTATTGTATTTATTCGGGTTTTCTGCCTGGTGGTGGGTTATTTTGTTGTTGCACCGGGTGCGCGCGGGTTACTTGCGGCTGGCTAACCAGATTCGCGCACGCGGCGAGCCTGAAACCCTTGCCCGCGTGCAGTGGGAGCAGGGAATAGGGTTTTTGATGGCCTTGCTGGGCTCTGTAGGCCTGGAGGCCTATCGCCTGAGTTCTTTTGGCACGCAGTTGCCCAGCCGTACAGATACTTCTGGCGGCGCAGGCGGAGTGATCGGGCAGGCATGGTCCGGGTTTCTTTCTCAGGCAGTGGGGTTTTCTCTTAGTACCCTCATTTTGCTGGGCCTGATTGCGATCGGTACAAGCCTGTTTTTCGGATTTTCATGGATGAACCTGGCTGAGCGTGTCGGTTCCTGGCTTGAATTGTTCACGATCAAAATCAAAGAGTTGCGCGGTGCGCGCCAGGACCGCCGCGCCGGCGAGGTGGCAATGGCAGTCAGACATGAACAGGTCGAAGCCAAACACGAAAAAATTGTTCATGACCAGCCCGTGCGGATTGAGCCTTCCGTTGTGGTGGTCAAGAAATCCGAACGGATGCAAAAAGAAATGCAGCAGACATTGTTCGTCGAGCCTGTACGCGCTGGTGAAAGCCATTTGCCTGAACTCAGTCTGCTTGATCCGGCACCCCCCGCATTTGAAACAGTATCGGCAGAAACGATTGAGTTCACTTCCCGTCTGATTGAAAAGAAGCTCGCAGACTTCGGCGTCGAAGTCCAGGTGGTTGCTGCGCAGGCAGGACCTGTGATTACACGTTATGAAATCGA
>JAUSCY010000076.1 GCA_030650995.1 Sheuella sp.
GGCCAGGGACAAATAACCGTAATGGGGCGATTAGGGAAAGTTTGTGCAGGTGCAGTTTGTGCGAATGCGCTTTGTGTGAATGCGCGACCTGCGGGAATCAATCCAGATCCAAGCATAGCGGCGCCAGCCGCGATCAGACTTCTGCGCTTGTTATGAGGTACATGCATTATTTGTCTCCAAGGATGACCGATCTGCTCTTCTGACAGATTCAGTCAGTGAATGCTCATATTTCAGAGCATTCACTCAATACAATTAACCTAACTAATTAACCAAGCATTTTACTGATGGCTGCACCCATGTCACTGGTCGAGGCTTTACCACCCAGATCAGGCGTATGAGGACCTGTTACCAGGATTTTTTCAATGCATTTGACGATTTCGTCATGCGCATCGAGATAAGGTTTTTGCTCTGCTTCGGGCAAGCCGCGACCGAGATACTCAAGCATCAGCGCACCAGACCAGATCATTGCAACCGGGTTCGCGATTTGTTTGCCGTAAATATCTGGCGCTGAACCGTGGACGGGTTCAAACAGCGAAGGGAATGTGCGGCCAGGGTTCAGGTTGGCCGATGGAGCCAGACCGATTGTGCCTGTACAAGCTGGACCCAGATCTGAAAGGATATCGCCAAACAGGTTCGAGGCCACAACGACATCGAAGCGATCAGGTTGCAAAACAAAGCGCGCAGAGAGAATGTCGATGTGCTGTTTGTCAGTCGTAATTCCTGGATACTCTTTACCGATTTCAGCTGCACGCTCATCCCAATAAGGCATGCTGATTGCAATACCGTTCGATTTGGTGGCGATAGTCAGATGCTTGCGCTTGCGTCGTGAAGCCATTTCAAAGGCAAAACGCAACACACGATCACAACCAATGCGGGTAAAAATTGACTCTTGCAGCACAATCTCGCGATCAGTACCTTCGAACATTTTTCCGCCCACAGCAGAATACTCGCCTTCTGTATTCTCACGCACGACGAAGAAATCGATATCACCGGCCTTACGATTTGCCAGAGGGCATGGAACGCCATCAAACAGTCGCACAGGACGCAGATTGATATATTGATCGAACTCACGACGGAATTTGAGCAGTGAACCGTAAAGCGAGACGTGATCGGCAACGATATCTGGCCAGCCTACCGCACCAAAATAGATTGCATCACAGTCAATCAGATGGGATTTCCAGTCATCAGGCATCATTTGACCTGTTTTGACGTAATAATCGCAAGATGCCCAGTCAAAATGGCGGAATTCGAGGTTGAGACCAAATTTTGTGGCCGCAGCTTTCAGGACGCGTAGCCCTTCAGGCATGACTTCCTTACCAATTCCATCACCCGCCAATACCGCAATACGAAAAGCACGACTCATTATGAGATCCCCTAATAAATATTTTCAGTGATGATAACCCGTAAAAAACACTAAAATATACGTATCCATCCATTCAAATCAGGATTTTGATATGAAACTCTACGGTCTCCCCGGTGCATGCTCTTTAGTCGATCACATTGCACTGAACTGGACAGGAAAGCCTTTTGAATACGAGGCTGTTGCACGCGACAAAATGAAAGTTGCGCCCTTCGTAGAAATCAGTCCTCTTGGCGCCGTACCTGTTCTTGAAGACGATGGCGTGGTCCTCACTCAAAACATCGCGATTCTCGAATACCTTGCAGAAAAGAACCCCGAGGCAAAGTTACTGGGGGGTGATACGGCCCTCGCCCGCGCCGAAGGCCGTCGCTGGTTAGGTTTTCTGAATTCTGATTTGCATAAAACTTTCAGTCTCGTGTTTGGCCCGGCTCGCTGGGTCGAGGGTGAGGCCGCACAAGCCAGCCTGACTGCTAATGCAAGTGAGCGCGTCAAGGATATGTTTGCAATTGCCAACGGTCGTCTGCAAGGACGCGAGTGGCTATCAGAGTGCCGTTCAGTTGCCGATGCGTATTTGTTTGTCACGATGCGCTGGGCTGCAGCAAAAAAAATTGATTTAAGCCAGATGGCAAATTTGCAAAAACACTTTGCGCGTATGCAGGCTGATCCAGCAGTGACAAAAGCACTGCAGGCTGAAGGCTTTATATAACGCAGTCTCTGGGTTTGAAATTACTTTATTTTGATCGTTATCAGGATCGTATATCTCATGTTCAGCTCTAAATTTTTAACTACCTCGCTTGTTATTTCTGTCCTGACCCTGACCGGTTGTGCCTCGGGGGATCAGTACAAAGCCAACGTCTACAGACAAGGTCAGGTCAATCAGGCGCAAGCAGCCAAGATGATTCAAATCATGGCAATCAACCCAGCCAAGATCGAGGTTGATAATTCCCAGGGCAAACAAGCTGCACAGATTGGTGGTGCCATTCTTGGCGCACTCCTAGGCGGTGCCGCGGGCAATCGCTCTAACAATGTAGCAGTAGGTGCTGTAGCGGGTGGTGTTGTTGGCGCTGCGGCCGGCACGATGGTTTCCGATAAAACACTGGTTGACGGTGTACAACTGACATATGTCGAAAACAACCGTATGCTGAGCTCAGCGCAGGTTGGAAAAATGTGCGAATTCAAACTGGGCACAGCTCTGGTCATCTCGACGGGCTACAGCACAGAGACGCGCATTCAACCAAACAACGATGTTCCTTGTCCTTGAACAGGAAGGCATATTTGTGATTAAGAAATCTGTATTGACCCTTTGTCTGCTGGCGAGCTCTGTTGTCGGAGCTCAAACCCAGCAAGAACAACTCAACAACCTGAACGCCGCGCAAAATCAGATCCAGTCGGCTGAACAAGCGCGTCAGGCTGACATGGCACGCCAGCAATACGAAGCGCAGCAACAGGCTGAAAAGCGTGCGGCACAACAGCGCGCGCAACAGCAAAAAAATCAGGCCGAACAGCTCGCGATCCAGAAGCAACGAGAAGCCGCAGCCGAAGAAGCTGTGCGCGAACGTAAGTACGAACAGCAGAAAGACAAGGATCGCGAACAGGCTTATCAGGATAAATTACGCCAGCAAGAAATCGAAGCGCGTGAAGCGGATCTGGCCATGAAAAAAGCCAAGGCAAAACGTGCAGACGATTTTGCAGAGCAGGCACTCAATCGTGAGAAAGCTCAAACTGATGTGATCCAGTCTGAAGCTGATGCGACGCGTAATATTTCCGAAGGCAGCAAAAATCTTCAAACGGGTCAGGGTCAAGGTGCTGCAAAAGCGAACTCGGGTTGGTTCAAGTAAATATGAAATTTGATTTCGAAACGCACACTTCGCGAGACCTGGTCGGGTATGGCGAACATCCCCCACAGGCTAATTGGCCAGAGGGTGCGCGTATCGCGCTGCAATTCGTTTTAAATTACGAAGAAGGCGCAGAAAACAATGTGATGGATGGCGATGCAGGCTCAGAACGCTTTCTGTCAGAGATCGTTGGAGCTGAAAGCTATCCGGCTCGTCACATGAGCATGGAGTCTATTTACGAATATGGCTCTCGTGCGGGTGTCTGGAGAATTTTGCGCGAATTTGAAAAACGCAAGCTCCCATTGACCGTGTTTGGCGTGAGCCTGGCGCTGCAGCGTAACCCCGCACTAGTAGAAAAACTACTCGCGCAAGGACACGAAATCGCCTGCCATGGACTGCGCTGGCTGCACTACCAGAACATTGATCTTGAGACCGAGCGTGCACATATGCAGGCCGCGACCACCGTGATCCGTGAATTAACAGGCGGCTTATGGCCAGTGGGTTGGTATACCGGTCGCGACAGCCCCAACACACGCCAGCTTTTGATCGAGCATGGTGGATATGAGTACGACAGCGATTATTACGGTGACGATCTTCCTTTCTACATGCCGGTCAAACAGTCTGATGGCGTCACCGTTAATCAACTGATCGTGCCCTACACCCTCGATGCCAATGATATGCGCTTCGCAACGCCGCAGGGATTTAACACAGCACAGCATTTTTTCGAGTATCTGCGTGATTCATTCGACGCACTGTATGCAGAGGGTGCAGAGCAGCCCAGGATGATGTCGATCGGTATGCATTGTCGATTACTCGGCAGACCTGGCCGCATCGTGGCGCTGCAGAAATTTCTTGACCATGTCGCTAAACACGATAAGGTCTGGATTGCCAGACGGATAGATATTGCCAGACACTGGAAACAGCACCACCCGGTCAATGATCAAAAAAAATGAAGCTGCTGACTGATCGCGTTGTCTGGATCACTGGTGCGAGCGGCGCCATTGGACGCAGATCAACACATATGCCTGCTTACCCGGGTTTGCGATAGTCGTTTTCAGCCCAGGTGTGTGCGCTGGAGGAGTTAAGCTTGAATGCAGCGCTGACTTTTACCTGTGCGAGTTGCTCACCATCCAGGTCATGCGCACTCAGAACTGCGTGTGGCTCATCCTCGTCCGGTACGATATCCAGAGAGATTTGAATCTGCTGGTGACCGACCGTGATCATGAGTTTCTTGTGAAGTAAGGCGTGCATATGCTGCTCGTGACGTCTGACGACTTCAGAGGCGGTTTTAACCAGTGTATTGAAAGCATTGACATCAAGTGGTTTGGGATTTTTCTTATCGCGTCCCATCGTCCAGGGCCCGACTAGTGCGGGCTCCGGTTCTCCGTCCTTGATCATCTGCACCGCCCAGCCATCATCATCTTCATTTTTGATGACACGTGCAGTCCAGCCTTTATTCACCCAGAGCTTTGCCTCCATGATGGTTTCAGGTTGGTCGGTCGGTTCGGCGTCAAATTCAGTATGTGTGGTCATACCGACATTCTACTTGCCCTCGCCATGCTCAAATCACCAGATGCGCTTTTAAATCCGCAACTTCTTCAACACTACAACCAAGCTTATGCATGGTTCAGGATTAAATTCTGGATAAACAGCAAAAGCAGCAGGCGGTTTCAAGTACGAAGTGCAACACGGTTTAAGGACTGGTGAAACACTTGGTACGGGGTTTTAAAACCTAATCGTT
>JAUSCY010000049.1 GCA_030650995.1 Sheuella sp.
ATTCATGACGTTGCCTTGCAGAATCTGGATGTGACGTTTGCGCTGGACCGTGCCGGTCTGGTCGGGGCAGATGGTGCAACTCATGCAGGTAATTACGATATTGCCTTTCTGCGCTGCATTCCAAACATGGTGGTGGCGACGCCCTCAGACGAAAATGAGTGTCGTCAGTTGTTGTCGACTTGTTACCAGTACCCTGGACCTGCATCGGTGCGTTACCCGCGTGGGGCAGGGTGCGGTGCGATTGTTCATCCCGGGCTTGAGACGGTCCCTGTGGGCAGGGGGATCGTGCGCAGAAGAGGATCCAAAATCGCGATTCTGGTGTTCGGTACGCTTTTACCTGCAGCGATGCAGGTGGCGCAGGCACTTGATCTGAGTGTGGTCGACATGCGTTTCGTCAAGCCAATCGATGCAGACCTGGTTCGCGAAATGGCATCCACGCATGAGGCCGTTGTCACCCTCGAAGAGGGCTGTGTCATGGGCGGAGCGGGGAGTGCTGTTGCTGAAACCCTGAATCAGTCTGGACAGAGCTGCCCACTGCTACAACTTGGCCTGCCTGACTTGTTCATCGACCATGGCGAACAAGGTGCGCTGCTCGCAGGCGCTGGTTTGGATGCCGCAGGTATTGAACGTTCCATCAGAAAACGGTTTTATCCCTAAGTTTTGTTATGTGCGTATGGGTTTTGAGACATTTTGCAGGTATTTTGTCTGAAGATTCAAGGGCTTCTCGCATTTCTACTTGCGTAAAAGCACTGTATAGGCGAAAATAGCAAGCTTTCTTGCTCGACCAACCGGATTTCTGGACTGGCGGGCTGACACTGAAAAATACGTATTGCAAGTAGGTATTTTTCAGACATCCTCAGGAGTGGTTTGCATGCGCAATTATGAAGTTGTTTTTATCGTTCACCCGGACCAGAGCGAGCAAGTTCCCGCCATGGTCGAGCGTTACCAGGCTCTGGTGACCTCGCAGGGTGGTAAGGTCCATCGTCTGGAAGACTGGGGTCGCCGTCAACTGGCTTACCCTATTCAGAAGCTGGTTAAAGCCCACTACATCTGCTTCAACATCGAATGCGGTCAGACCACTCTCGACGAACTCGAGAATGCGTTCCGTTTCAATGACGCAGTCTTGCGCCACCTCGTGATCAAGATGAAAGCTGCTCAGACAGAGCCATCCATCATGATGAAGCAAGTTGAGCGCGACGAAGCACGTAAAGCCTCTGCTGAAGTTCCAGCAGACGACGCTGAATAAGTAACGTGTTGCTTTAAGTTTATCAAAGGTCTGCCGTGAATCGGCTCGAAGTAGAAGGTCAGATACTAGAACAGTCACCAGTCAGGTACACGCCTGCAGGGATACCGGTTTTAGAGTTCTTGCTCTCTCATGAGTCTGAGGTTTCTGAGGCAGGTGTTCCACGCCGTATAGCGTTCTCGCTGCAAATACTGGTGATGGGAGATCTGGTACAGATGGCTGGCACGATTAGCTTAGGCACAACGGTACGGATTCAGGGGTTTATAGCTCCAGTACGAAAAGATTCTCCTAAATTCAGACTGCATGCGCAGCGAATTCAACAAATTTGAACAAGGCATATCATGGCTTTCTTCGGTAAGAAAAAAGAAAAAAAGAAATTCACCCAACAAAATCCGCTCTTCAAGCGTCGCAAATTTTGCCGCTTCAGCGCTGCTAATGTTGATCAGATTGATTACAAAGATCTCGATACACTGCGTGATTTCATCCAGGAAAACGGCAAGATTATTCCTGCACGTTTGACCGGTACCAAGGCAATTTATCAGCGTCAGCTCGACACCGCGATCAAGCGTGCTCGTTTTCTGGCGTTCTTGCCCTTTACTGATAACCACAACTGATCCAGGGGCATACCATGCAAATTATTCTTCTTGAAAAAGTCGTAAACGTGGGTAACCTCGGTGAAGTTGTTCGTGTGCGTGATGGTTATGCACGCAACTTCCTGATTCCCCAGAAAAAAGCGCGTCGTGCTACCGAAACAGCTCTGAAAGAGTTTGAATTGCGTCGCGCCGAGCTCGAAAAAGTGCAGGCTGAGAAACTGGCTGCTTCACAAGCAGCTGGTGCACGTCTGGAAAGCTTCTCTCTGAAAATCAGTCAGAAAGCTGGTGTGGATGGCCGTTTGTTTGGTTCAGTCACCAACATGGACATCGCAGCAGGTCTGGTCGCAGCGGGTTTTGCTGGTGTTGAGAAGTCACAGATTCGTCTGCCAGAAGGCCCGCTCAAAGCAGTGGGTGAGTTCCCCATTCAGGTTGCGCTGCATCCTGACGTGGTGAGCAGCATCACTGTTGTAGTTGTGGGTGATCTGGTTTAAGGACTAGTCCCTGTACGCAAAAAGCCGGCGCTGAGCCGGCTTTTTGTTTTCTCGCATCAGGTACGCAGCATATTGTTATGAATCAAAATCATTCCTCCTTTCACGCAGGGCTTAAGGCTTGGCTGATTCAGCACGCAGGCGATGGATCGGGCGTATGGGTGATTGATATAGAAGGTGTGCAATGTGTCGTTAAACGTAGGCAAGAGACCTTTGCAACCCGATTGATCTATATCTTCAGGTTTATCCGTTCGTGGACGCTGTCCTTGTTTTGCTGGTTAGCTTTTGGTGAACATCCTTCCGCAAGAGTATTGCTGCGTAATGGCTTGAATGACGAGGCCAAGCGCTTGAAAAAGCTTCATCAGGCTGGTTGTCATGTCCCTGAGATTCTTTACCAGGAGTCCGATCTACTTGTACTGGAGTATGTGGGACAGGGCGTGCCATTTCTTGTTCGTCGCAGCACGCCTGCAAAAAGACTGATCTGGATGGATCGCTGTGCCCGGGATCTCGCTGCATTTCATCAGTCAGGCTTCGTGCATGGTGGTGCGCAACTGCGCAACCTGATGTTTTTAAATAATCGCATCACACGCGTAGATTTTGAAGAAAATATTGGTGAGGCGATGTCCCGGCCGCTCGGGCAAGCCTACGACGTCTATCAGATGCTTTCCTCAATGGCGGGTCTGCGCGGCCACGAACTCACGCCCCACGCACGTCAGATGCTTTGCAATCGACTGCTAGAGGCATATATGCTGTCGAATCCGGATCCGGAAGTCAGCAAGGAACTGGTGCGGATGGGGCGCACGCTGGGTCGAATCAAATCATCATTTGGCTGGATTTTTTCCTGGCTCCGGTGGCGCGATGTACAAGGGTTTTTGTACGTTACGAACACCTTGCAGCGGTTATGATTGATGTATGAATAATCCGTCCGACCCCCAGCTAGAATATTTGCGTGTTCCACCACATTCCGTCGAGGCAGAGCAGTCTGTTCTAGGCGGACTGCTACTGGACAATGCTGCCTGGGAGCGTGTCAGTGATGTGGTGAATGAAGACGATTTCTATCGTTTTGATCACAAGCTGATCCTGCATCATATTGCCAGGCTGATTAATCTCGGTCGTCCTGCAGATGTAGTGACCGTGCATGAGTCAATCACCAGTGTTGGTAAGTCAGATGACGTAGGTGGCCTAGGCTATCTCAATGCGCTTGCGCACAATACACCCTCCGCAGCAAATATCCGTCGCTATGCCGAGATTGTGCGTGAACGATCGATGCTTCGCAAGCTGGTCAGCGTGGCCGATGAAATTGCTGCGACAGCCTTTAATCCAATGGGCAAAGAAGCCCGTCAGCTGCTTGACGAAGCAGAGTCAAAAGTTTTTAAAATCGCCCAGGAAGGCGCGAAAGCGACAGCAGGTTTTCGTGAAATCCAGCCCTTGCTCTCTGAAGTGGTGGAACGTATCGATGAGCTGTATCACCGGGAGGGTGACTCGGACGTCACGGGTGTGCCAACCGGGTTTACCGATCTCGATAAGATGACTTCGGGTCTGCAGGGCGGTGACCTGGTTATTGTGGCGGGCCGGCCTTCTATGGGTAAGACCTCGCTGGCGATGAACATCGCTGAGCATGTGGCCATCGAGCAGGGTTTGCCAGTTGCCGTATTCTCCATGGAAATGGGGGCGGTTCAGCTGGCGATGCGAATGCTCGGCTCTGTGGGTATGCTCGATCAGCACCGTATGCGTACGGGTAAGCTACTGGCCGATGATTGGCCACGCGTGACACACGCGGTCCAAAAAATGCAGGATGCACAACTTTATATCGATGAAACTCCTGCACTCAGTTCGGTTGAGGTGAGGGCGCGGTCTCGTCGTCTGGCCCGTCAATGCGGCAAACTTGGTCTGATTGTGATCGACTATTTGCAGCTGATGGGTGCGAGTTCCGCTGGCGAAAACCGGGCCACTGAAATTTCTGAAATCAGTCGTTCACTCAAAGCACTCGGCAAAGAGCTCGAGTGCCCTGTCATTGCCTTGTCACAGCTGAATCGAAGCCTTGAGCAACGCCCTAATAAGCGTCCAGTGATGAGTGATTTGCGTGAATCAGGTGCGATTGAACAGGATGCTGATCTGATTCTGTTTATTTATCGTGACGAGGTCTACAACCCTGACTCCCCGGATAAAGGCACTGCAGAAATTATTATTGGTAAGCAGCGAAATGGTCCGATTGGAACCGTCAGGCTGACATTCCAGGGTTCCAGCACGCGATTCCTGAACTTCGCGGGTGGCTCAGGAATATTCTCTTCCGAGTAGTGATTGAAATTATTATTTAATTTCGTATTGAAATTAAATTTCTTTTTCTACCGTTGTCACTTCCGCGCGATCAGTCGCGGCGACTTGTTTTGCCTGAACCAGTTGTTTGATCTTCATGGCATCAACAATCCGTGTGCCTTTGCCTTCCGCATTGAGCAGCACAATCGCCATGTCGCGATTATTGATCCGCGCAACCATCACCAGACACTGACCCGCTTCGTTGATAAAGCCAGTTTTGGAAACTTTGATGTCCCAGCTCGGGTTGTTCACAAGCATATTGGTATTGCGAAATACTGTGGGCGCACGGTTGCCTGCGCGGACTTCTTGCTGGACATCGGTCGTGAAGTTGCTGATGGTAGGGCGTGAAGCTGACGCTTGCAAAAGTTTAACCAGATCGCGCGGTGATGAGACATTGTCGCTCGACAAACCTGTTGGCTCAACAAACCTTGACTGAACCATCCCTAACTGCTTGGCTTTAGCGTTCATCGCAACTACAAATGCGTTTAGACCACCGGGGTAGTTACGGGCTAGAGCGTTAGCAGCACGGTTCTCAGAGGACATTAATGCGATGTGAAGCATATCTGCACGGGAAAGACGTGTGCCCACAGCAAGGCGTGAGCGGCTGTGCTTGACCTGATCAACATCCGCTTGTGTGACCTCGATCAACTCCTGCATGTTCTGGTTGGCATCCGTGACAATGAGTGCTGTCATGAGTTTAGTAATTGAGGCAATCGGGCGCGCACCCTCATCGTTGCGGGAGTAAAGCACCGCATTGCTGGACAAATCCTGAACGAACACAACGTTCGACCTGACGGCCCCCATCGAAGCCATCTTGGATGCGGCTGTTGCTGCGACGGCTTTTTTGTTGATGCTCGGTGCGTTCGAGGGCTTGACTGTTGAAGTCTTGGTCGATTTTGTTGTTGTCTTTTTAGCCGTTGTCGTTGAAGATTTCTGGGCTGGTTTGCTGGTTTGCTTCGTTGTCGTCGTGGATTTTTTCTTTGTGCTTGAGGAGCTTGAGCCAGAGCTTTCAGAGGCGCTTTGAGCAAGGGTCTGTGTGATCGGCAAGGCCAATGACACGCACAGTATTGGTGCGAGCAAGGCTCGACGCGATGGAAAAAACGACAAAAAACCCATTCCTGTTGCCCTAGAAAATATAAAAACTATGTAAATTATATACTTAGCTTTGATATCTAATCTAGTTTTTTATGGAAACCTTTATGAAATATCAACTATTCAGGGTTAACCCTTGGCTTTGGAGCCAAGCATCGAGATCGCAAGCTTGAATGCTGTTTCGAGTGAAGACGGGTCAGCGATTCCTTTTCCTGCAATATCAAATGCAGTGCCATGATCGACGCTTGTCCTGACAAAAGGTAAGCCAACGGTCACATTGACGCCTTCGTCTACGCCCAGATACTTGATGGGAATCAGACCCTGATCGTGGTATTGGGCCACCACGATATCAAATTCGCCCTTACGCGCCCGCATAAAAACAGTGTCACCTGGCCACGGGCCGGTTGCGTTGATGCCTTGCGCGCGCGCCTGAGCGATTGCAGGCAGGATCGCATCTTTCTCCTCACGTCCGAATTTGCCGTTTTCCCCTGCATGAGGGTTCAACCCTGCTACCGCGACTCTGGGAGCTTCGATTCCCATGCCCAGACACGCAGCATGGGCTAATTCGATTGTGCGTAACTCCAGTGCCTGTGTGATGGTTTGGGGGACATCTGCCAGCGCGATATGAATCGTGGCAAGTATCACCCGCAGTTGCTCATTGACCAGCATCATCGCGACATGCTCTGTGTGCGTGCGCTGAGCGAGAATTTCTGTATGGCCCGGAAAGTCAAGTCCAGCAGCGTGCATGGCTTCTTTGTTGAGCGGCGCGGTTACGATGGCAGAGATTCTCCCCGATCGCGCATCATCAATGGCCATGCATAAAGCATCATAGGCAGCTTGCCCGGCACGGGCATCTACACGGCCCATGGCTAAATCTTCTGGGAGTGCGGGGGATGTCGGACGAACATACAGACAAGGCGAGTGCCCAAGCGAAGAAAGACGCGCATGAACCGACGCATCAATCTCGTCCAGTTCTACGATTTCAAGTGCGCTGTTCTGAGCAACGATCGCACGACGCAAACTGGCTACATCCCCGTACACGACACAGGGAGCAGGCAGACCTTCAGTGAGAAGTTTGACAATGATTTCCGGACCGATCCCTGCAGCATCACCCATCGTGATGCCAAGCAGGGGTTCAGTCGGTAAGGATTGCGCTTGAAGCATTACAAAACTTCACCCGCATAATCTGCCAGGCGCGAACGTTCACCGCGCTGCAACGTGACATGTCCTGCGTGTGGCCAACCTTTGAATCTGTCCACGACAAACGTCAGCCCAGAACTGCCTTCGGTCAGGTAGGGGGTGTCGATCTGTGCGATGTTGCCCATGCAGATGACCTTGGTGCCAGGACCCGCCCGAGTGATGAGAGTCTTCATCTGCTTGGGGGTCAGGTTCTGTGCTTCGTCGATGATCAGCAATTTATTGAGAAAGGTTCGACCGCGCATGAAGTTCAGGGATTTGATCTTGATTTTTGAACGGATCAATTCCATGGTCGCCGTGCGGCCCCAGTCATTGCCGTTACTCGCCGCGGTACCCGCGAGATCTGGGTCACCCATGTTGAGCACTTCGAGATTGTCTTCGAGTGCACCCATCCAGGGACCCATTTTTTCCTCTTCCGTTCCTGGCAAGAAACCAATGTCTTCACCGACTGGAACGGTCACCCGTGTCATGATGATTTCGCTGTAGCGTTTGGTTTCGAGTACTTGTGCCAGCCCCGCAGCGAGCGTCATCAGTGTTTTGCCCGTGCCTGCCTGACCGAGCAGTGATACAAAGTCACAGTCCGGATTCATCAGCAGATTCATTGCAAAATTCTGTTCGCGATTTCGCGCAATGACGCCCCAGACATTATTTTTGCCATGGGTGTAATCGCGCAGCGTAGCAAGCACCGCCGTCTTGCCACTGACTTCGCGCACTTGCGCATAGAGGGGCATCGAACCTTCAAAATATACAAATTGATTCACCATGAACTGGCTGCACATGGGGCCGTGAATTTTGTAGAAGGTCGTTCCGCCTTGCTGCCATGACTCGACATCTTTGCCGTGTTTATTCCAGAAATTATCTGGTAGCTGTAACACACCGCTGTAAAGCAGATCAGAGTCTTCAAGGACCTGATCATTGAAATAGTCTTCTGCTGCCAGAGCCAGCGCGCGTGCTTTCAGGCGCATGTTGATGTCTTTGGACACCAAAACAACTTCGCGATTTTTATACATATCCTGGAGAGCGCGTACGACTCCCAGAATCTGATTATCTGCTTTGCCCATCGGCAGATCTGGCGGCAAAGTACTCGCAATCGCGGTCGTCTGGAAAAATAATTTACCTGTTGCGTCTTTGTGTCCTACGCTGTCGAGCGCAAGACCTTCATCCAGATTACGGTGGTCACCGACAATCGTATCGAGCGAGCGACTCACTTGACGGGCGTTACGTGCGACCTCTGACATTCCCTTTTTCTGATGGTCGAGCTCTTCAAGTGTCATCATCGGGAGGAATACGTCGTGTTCCTCAAAACGAAAGAGCGAGCTTGGATCGTGCAGCAAAACGTTGGTGTCAAGAACGAATAATTTTTTTATGCCGGAATGACCTGTCTGATGCCGTTTGTGCTGTCCAGTACTTGTCGTTGCGTGTGTCGCAATCGTCGGGCTTGCCGGCTTTGCGTTGACAGGTTTGGTGTTTGCGGCTTTGGCGTTCGCGGCTTTTGCTTCTGCGTTACCAGCTTTCATTGCTTCGAGAACAGGCGATCTGCGTTTCTTTGTCTGAGCGCCTGTCGTATCTTGCGCAGACGCTGTGTCAGTCAGCTTTGCAAGTGATGCCTGTTTGAACGGTGCCCCTCCTGCGCGCACTGCGACGATCTGCTCCAGCGGTTCTTGCGTCTCTGTTGCATAGATGATTTCGCTGTCCTGAACTGGCAATTCTTTACCAGTATCGGCGCGTGTCTTGCTGACTTCAAGGCCTTTCAGATCGAGGATTGCAGCAGGGCGGGTAGGCAGCTTCGGCAGTGGCATAAGAAGAACTCTCCTGAGTGAGGAATTAAGTCAGACTACTTGCAGATTGCAGAACTTCCTGAGCGTGGCCGGGGACTTTCAGGCCGCGCCAGACCTGGACAAGTTTTCCACGGGCATCTATCAGAAAAGTACTGCGCTCAATGCCGCGAACATCCTTGCCATACATTTTTTTCTGCTTGATCACTCCATACAGATTGCAGACTGCCTCGTCTGTATCGGCAATCAAGGGGAAGGGGAGTTCGAGTTTCTTAGTGAAGTTTTCATGAGACTTCAGTGAGTCTCGCGATACACCAATGACAACACAGCCAACAGCCAGAAAATCTTCGTGCAGTGTTTTGAAGTCTTGTGTTTCAGTCGTGCAGCCAGGTGTATTGTCTTTAGGATAGAAATACAGGATCACTCCACGTCCCGCACATTGCGAAAGTGAGATCGTGCCAAAGGTGCTTTGTGCAGAAAAATCAGGAGCGGCTTTACCGATCATTACGGTTGTCATGTCATTGGACCTCGGGTAAGAGTGCTGCAATAACCTGACGGCCTTCAGCCATCAGAATGTTGTAGGTGCGTGCTGCGGCCTGTGTGCTCATGCACTCGACACCGATGCCGATTTTGAGCAAGGGTTGCACAATCCGGTGCGCCAGGAGCAGATGCTTGCTACCCGTGCCGACTAACAGGACTTCTGGACGGGTTCCCGTAAATTTGGGAGGCGTGTTTTCATCAGCGTCCAGAAATGCCATCGGATCCTGCGCGACCATTGTTATTCCTGCGGCCATGTAGAGCAGATCGGTAGAAATATCACTGGGTGACGAGGCTGGCCAGCGGGTAATTTCCCCTTCTGGTCCAAAGGCAATCGCGTATGCATAGCGATTATTGTTTATTTCGACAAAGCCCGCGCCATAGGCGGTCACGGTATTCAGAGCTGAGTTGTTATCTGTATGAAGCTTCAATCAATACTCCGGCAAGTTCAATCGATCATAGCGCAATCAGATGACGTGAATTGTCTTCATTTTGTCTGATTGATGCTTTTAAAAGAAAGAAATATGCCATTTTTTCACCGATTTGCCGACAAACGATTGTTGCGCTAGATTAATGGGTTTTGCTGCATTGCAAATAAAAGGTTTTTTTTGTGATTTTTACCCATAAAACTCAATATAGTTTAGTTTTTTGGATGTTTTACAAGATTGAATAGGATTAGCCATGAGAAAGTTTCCCCGAATTGAGCGCCTTCCACCCTACGTATTCAACATTACCGGTGAGCTCAAGATGGCTGCGCGTCGCCGCGGGGAAGACATCATCGATATGTCGATGGGTAACCCGGACGGTCCCACCCCTGCGCATATTGTTGAAAAAATGGTCGAGGCGACGATTCGTCCGGATACCCATGGCTACTCTGTTTCCAAGGGGATTCCCCGCTTGCGCAAGGCGATCACAGACTGGTATGACCGCCGCTACGGGGTTCAGTTCGATCCCGATAAAGAAGCTATCGTCACGATCGGTTCCAAAGAAGGCCTGGCACATTTGATGCTCGCTACGCTCGATGCTGGCGATACCGTTCTGGTGCCGAACCCGAGTTATCCGATTCATATTTACGGTGCTGTCATTGCGGGGGCAAACATCCGCTCTGTGCGCATGACGCCGGGCACCGATTTTTTTGAAGAATTAGAGCGCGCGGTGCGTGAGTCGATCCCTAAACCCAAGATGATGATTCTCGGGTTTCCCAGTAACCCGACAGCGCAGTGTGTCGATCTTTCATTCTTTGAACGCGTCATCAAGCTGGCTCGCGAACACAACATTATTGTGGTGCATGATCTGGCTTACGCGGATATCTGTTTTGATGGCTATCAGGCGCCTTCGATTATGCAGGTTCCAGGTGCGCGAGAGGTTGCGGTCGAGTTTTTCACAATGAGTAAAAGCTACAACATGGCCGGCTGGCGGATTGGTTTCATGGTGGGTAATGCAGAACTGGTTAATGCCTTGGCACGTATCAAGAGCTATCACGATTACGGTACGTTTACGCCTATTCAGGTGGCAGCGATCGCTGCGCTCGATGGCCCTCAGGATTGTGTCAAAGAAGTCGTTGAAAAATACCAGAACCGTCGTGATGTGCTTGTTAAGGGTCTGCATGAAGCAGGCTGGATGGTTGAGAATCCTAAAGCCTCAATGTACATTTGGGCACTGATTCCAGAGGCCTATCGTGCGATGGGTTCGCTTGAATTCGCCAAGCGCATTCTGGATCAGGCCAAAGTCGCCGTGTCACCCGGTATCGGTTTTGGTGACTATGGTGATGAGTATGTGCGTTTTGCACTGATTGAAAATGAACAGCGCACCCGTCAAGCGGTGCGCGGTATTAAAGAAATGTTCCGTAAGGACGGGTTGCTGTAATGGAATCAATTAAAGTTGGCTTGTTAGGTTTAGGCGTTGTCGGCGGTGGTACCTGGAAGGTACTCGCACGCAATGCGCAGGAAATCGCGCGACGCGCCGGTCGCAACATCGAAGTCACCCGCGTGGCGGTCAGGGATGTTGCCAAGGCTCGCAAGCTGCTCGGTGCTGACGTGCTGGTTGGCGCGGATCCGCATGCGGTTGTGACAGACCCTTCGATTGATATCGTGGTTGAACTGATTGGCGGAGAGACGCTTGCACGCGAACTGGTGCTTGAAGCGATTGCGCATGGCAAGCATGTTGTGACGGCAAACAAGGCGTTACTGGCCAAACACGGCAGTGAAATTTTTGCTGCGGCTTCTGCGCGGGGTGTCATCGTCGCATTTGAGGCGGCCGTGGCCGGCGGCATACCGATTATCAAGGCGATGCGTGAAGGACTCACCGCGAACCGTATTGAGTGGGTCGCCGGTATTATTAATGGAACGACCAATTTCATTCTTTCTGAAATGCGTGCCCGCGGCTTGCCATTCGAGACCGTATTGGCGCAGGCGCAGAAGCTTGGTTATGCCGAGGCTGATCCGACTTTTGACATTGAGGGTGTGGATGCCGCTCACAAGCTGACCTTGCTCGCCTCGCTCGCCTTTGGTATTCCTGTTCAGTTTGATAAGGCTTATATCGAGGGGATCTCCAAACTTGCTGCTGAAGACATCAAGATGGCCGAGCGTCTGGGCTATCGCATCAAGTTGTTAGGGATTACCAAACGTCGCCCTGAAGGTATCGAGCTGCGTGTGCATCCCGCACTTGTGCCCAGCAAATCCATGCTCGCCAATGTTGAAGGCGCGATGAATGCTGTGCTGGTGCGAGGCGATGCGGTGGGTCAGACCCTTTATTATGGCAAAGGTGCGGGTGAAGAGCCGACTGCTTCGGCGGTGGTGGCCGATCTTGTTGATGTCACCCGTCTGCTGACTTCAGATCCTGAGCATCGCGTCCCGCATCTGGCTTTTCAGCCTGATGCCATGGCCGATACCCCGATTCTGTCGATTGATGACGTCATCACATCCTACTACCTGCGTCTGACCGTAGCAGATCAGCCTGGTGTGCTGGCTGACTTAACCAGACTGCTTGCAGATGCAGGCATTTCAATTGGTTCGATGATCCAGCAACCAAACGAGTCTGGTACGGCTTCAGAGAATATGGCTGATCTAATTTTCCTCACGCATGAAGCGCTTGAGCGCAATGTGAATCGTGCCATTTCAGCGATCGAAGCGTTGCCGTTTGTACGCTCTAGCGTGACACGTCTGCGTATGGAGAGTCTGTCGTGAAATACATCTCAACACGTGGGGGGATGGCATCCCAGAATTTTTCCGATGTGCTGCTCGAAGGACTTGCGCCTGACGGTGGTTTGGCTGTTCCGGAATCCATTCCTGCGGTGACAGCTGAGCAGTTAGAGTCCTGGCGTGCGTTGCCCTACCATGCACTTGCGGCAGAAATACTGGCCTTATTTATTTCAGATATCGATCGGCCTACGCTTGATCAGCTTACGCGCAACGCCTACAGCACCGAGACATTTCAGAGCGAAGATATCGTCCCTTTGCGCCCGCTCTATGATGGCATGTCGCTGCTCGGGTTGTCCGAAGGGCCGACACTGGCATTCAAAGATATGGCCATGCAATTTCTGGGACAGGTATTTCCATACGTCCTGAATAAACGCGGAGCCACGCTTAATATCCTGGGAGCTACTTCGGGCGATACGGGGTCTGCAGCTGAATATGCCATGCGCGGCAAAGACAATGTCGCGGTGTATATGCTCTCACCTGAGGGGCGTATGAGTGCTTTTCAGCGCGCCCAAATGTATTCGCTGCAAGACGCCAATATTCATAACATTGCAGTAAAAGGCAATTTTGATCAGGCTCAGGACATCGTTAAAGCGCTGGCAAGTGATCTGACATTCAAAGCCAAGTGGCACCTTGGAGCAGTTAACTCCATTAACTGGGGACGCATTGCCGCTCAGGTTGTGTATTACTTTCACGGCTGGTTGCGTGCGACCCATGCACCCGGCCAACAAGTTTCTTTTTCCGTACCTTCAGGTAATTTTGGCAATATCCTCGCAGGTCACATTGCACGCACTATGGGCTTGCCCATCCGTCGTTTGATACTGGCTACGAATGAAAATAATGTGCTGGAGGAGTTTTTCCGCACAGGTATCTATCGTCCGCGGGATGCTGCGCATACCTTTGTAACATCCAGTCCGTCGATGGATATTTCCAGAGCATCAAATTTTGAACGCTTTGTGTTTGATTTAGTCGGACGGGATTCACATCGTGTTGCAGCACTTTGGCGTGAGCTCAGCGAAAAAGGATTTTTTGATCTTTCAGATTACAAAAATGAATTTGAAGCAAAGTACGGCTTTCTGGCTGGTGCCAGCTCGCATGAAAATCGCCTGACAACAATTCGTTCTGTCATGGACAGGACCGGTGTGCTGATCGACCCGCATACTGCCGATGGCGTGAAAGTGGCTGCCCAGTATGTAGAGCCTGGCATCCCGATGCTCGTGCTTGAGACGGCATTGCCTGCCAAATTCTCGGAGGTGATTGAGGAGGCGCTAGGGTCTCCTGCGCCGCTGCCTAGCGGGCTCGAGGATCTGGAATCTTTACCCCAGCGTTTTACGGTGCTGCCTTGCGAGGTCGAGGCCGTGCGGGCATATATTACTGAGCACGCAAAGATCTGATTTGTGCAAACCGGTTGCAAGTAATCACTTTGATCCAAGGGCAATTCATGTCAACACAGATGCTCACTGTCAGTCATTTTATTGCTGTTGCCATGGGTGCAACGGCAGGGGCCTGGTTGCGCTGGATTCTCGGCTTATTTCTCAATCGACATGCCACGGCGATTCCCTGGGGTACCTTTACCGCGAATATGCTTGGGGGCTATTTAGTCGGACTGGTAATCGCACTGGTGTCCGCACATCCTGAATGGCCGCCATTCTGGCGGTTGTTGCTGATCACCGGCTTTATGGGTGGACTGACAACCTTTTCTACATTTTCTGCTGAAACCGTCGCCTTCTTAGAGGAAGGACGTTTTGGAATGGCTCTGGGCTATGCGGGGGTGAGTCTGGTGGGTTCTCTGGCGCTGACGATGCTCGGCTTGATGACGGGCCATTTGTTTCGCGCTTAGTTTGGTGCTTAGTGTCGTACTTACTTTCGCGCTTAGTTTTTCGATTAAGTGACTAGTTGTTTGAGGAGGACTTGGGCAGCTCGCTGACCACTTCTGACCGCACCTTCCAGCACGGCAGGGTATCCAGTATCCGTCCAGTCTCCCGCAAGCGTTAGTCTGGGCCAGACAGTTTTGTTGTCGGGCCGGCGAAGGCCCGGGACAGCCGAAAATGTCGCACGTTTTTCGACGATGAGTCGGTGTGACAGGATTTGCGGCAGAGGCGAAAGACACTTCGGGTGCTGGCTCACTTGTTGTCGGATTTGTTCCGCGATGTTGCTTACAAACGTGCTGCGTTCGTGTTTTAGAAAATCTTCGGCGTCACTGATGACGATAGTCAGCTGATTTTTTTCTTTGCGGGCAAACACCCATTGCCCAAAATGACCAGAAATACTGTTTTCTTCCAGCATCATGAGCGGTTGCGGCAGATGCCAGTCCTGCTCAAGCTGCAGCATCAGTGTTGCGATGGGGCGATAAGTAAAAGCATGCAGTTGGGATTGCAAGTCATTGAATTGTTCGGGATGTGTCGTACTCAACAGTATCCGTGCCGCAGCATAGGGTGGAACAGCCATAATGCATGCATCAAATCTTTCCGCATCAATTGCGATGTGATCTTCTTCTACCAAGACTTCACGCACGATATGTCTGTAGCGCATTTGCATGTTCTGCGCGGCTATTTCTGGCCAGAGCGCTGTCAAGTCCACGCGGGGTACGATTAAATCTGAATGGCTCGATAAGGCGTTCAGGGCGTCGCGCAAGACATTTAAGAAAAGTTGTGCACACGCCTGAGCAGGCGGCGTGTTGAGCGTTGCTAGGCATAAGGGATGCCAAAGCAGCAATCTGAGTCGCGATGACTGATGAAAACAATCGAGTAATTGTTCGACAGTTTGATTCTCGGTTCCACGCCATTTATTGAGTCTGCATCGGGTCATCATATGCAGTGCGTGCCAGCGGTCCGACAGGTTCAAACCTTTCGCACTGATTAGCGCGAATAGGGCGTGTAGCGGTGATGGCAGACGTGGTGCATGCAAACAAAAACTACCACTGCCATTTTCGAGCCGCAAAGGCATGCGCAGCATCAGTGAGTCAGCATGGCGATGAGGATTGAGCTTGGCAATGAGTTTGAGTGTCTCGGTGTAAGCACCAATCAGTAAATGCTGGCCGTTATCAATCGCACCCATTTTTGTATCGTCGACTCTTCTCGCACGACCGCCAGACAAAGGGGCTGCCTCGAAAACAGTTGGTGTGAAACCAGCTTCTTTGAGTGATTGCGCTGCTGCGAGTCCTGCCCAGCCCGCTCCGATGACCGCGAATTTCACAATGCGTTATTCAACGTTCACGTGGGGCGGGTAGTGCGTTTAATCTGGCGCACGACACTTTTTCCGCCGCCCACCCAGTTTTTCCAGGCAAGCCATAGTTTGCGAACCGGTGTCAGAGAAATTCGCTGGTGCAGAACTTGCCATTGTTCATGTCTGATTTCCTGCAGGAGCGAAAAATAAATGGCTGCCATCATAAGCCCTGGTCTTTGTGCACGCTGGTCAACGGCTGGAAGCGCCTCGATGGCTTGTTGATAGAGACGGTTCGCTCGGTCTGCCTCAAACTCCATCAGAGCGGTAAAGCCCTCAGCATACTGACTGTTAATAATGTCAGCTGCACGTACGTTGAACTTTTGCAGGTCACTGATCGGTAAGTAGATTCGACCACGACGCGCATCATCCCCAACGTCGCGAATGATATTTGTCAACTGAAATGCAATGCCAAGTTTGCTCGCATACTCTAGCGTTTTCGGATCTTGATAACCAAAAATACCTGCTGAGAGCTCGCCGACAACACCTGCAACATGCCAGCAGTATTTTTCAAGCGCAGGCCAGTCGAGATAGCGGGTTTGATCCAGATCCATTTCCATGCCATCGACAATGGCAATCAGACGAGTCTGCGTGATGTCAAAGGCAGATAGCCAGGGTTGCAGAGCTTGCATGACCGGGTGTGTTGCCTTGCCCTGGAACATTGCATCGATCTCTGTGCGCCACCAAGCTAATTTGATTCGTGCGAGAGACGCGTCTGTGCATTCATCCACTACATCATCAACTTCACGACAAAATGCGTAGAGAGCCGTAATAGCTTGTCTGCGCTCAGGAGGTAAAAATAGGAACGCATAGTAAAAACTAGATCCGCTTTTAGCTGCTTTGTCCTGACAGTATTCGATGGGAGTCATATTATTTTTGAATGCAAGCGCGCCAAAACATGATGCTCCAGTCTGCGGCGTGCAGTGTGGGGCGGTGATTGAAAACGTCAAAGCGAACGGTTTCGAGCTTTTCCAGTATCCGGAGTCCGCCCTGAATAATCAGCCTGAGCTCCAAGCCTATGCGACCTTTCAGACGGTTTCCCAGAGGTTGACCTGATTTTAGCAAGTCCCGGCATCGATCCGTTTGAAATTGCATAAGCGATCGCCAGGTCGTGTTGGTGGTTGCATTGGCAATCATTTCTTCCGTGACACCGTATTTAATCAGATCTGACTGGGGAATGTATATGCGGCCCTTTTTCCAGTCAATCGCGACATCTTGCAAAAAATTGATGAGTTGTAACGCTGTACATATCGCATCTGACTGTTCCAGAGACTTCTCGTCAACAGACTTGTATAAATACAGCATGAGTCTGCCTATAGGGTTGGCTGAGAGCCGACAATAATGTGTAAGCGCAGCATAGTCGAGATACCGTGTCTGGACGATATCCTGTTCAAAAGCTGTAAGAAGATCAAAGAAGGGCGTCAGTGGTAATTGATGTCTGGAAATAGTCTTGCCCAGAGGCGTAAAAATTGCTGATAATCTTGAATCGCTTTCTGGAGCCGCGTCCTGGACAGGGCTCGCAAGGTTGTGCAACGCCTGTCGATAGCTTTTAAGCTGCGCGAGCCGTTCCGATGCCGTCGCGTCCCCCTCGTCCGCTATATCATCGGCGCTGCGAGCAAATCGATAAATATCGATCACTGCTGTTTTCAGGTGCCTGGGTAAAAGTATCGAAGCAACTGGAAAGTTTTCGTAGTGATCGACTGACATCTGTTCAGGCCTGCTTGTTCAGTGGTTTTGGCGCTTGCCCAAGCCGTTGCAGCGTAGCTGATGCTTGCTTGAACGCGTGATTGCCTGCAGGTACCCCGCAATAGACTGACGCATGCATGATGATTTCCTTTATATCGTCCTGAGTCAGGCCATTATTTAACGCCGCCTCGATATGAAGATTGAATTCATCCCAACTGCCTAGGGACATCATCAGCGCCAGTGTCATGCAAGAACGTGTGCGGCGATCAAGTCCTGGACGTGTCCAGATCCCGCCCCATACAGACTCTGTAATGTGGGATTGCCATTCTTCTGTGAAATCCGTGCGGGCATCGGTTGCTTTGTTGACCCAGGTTTCACCCAGTACTTCACGCCGTACTTTCATTCCTGCTTGGTAGCGATCGTCATTACCCATTTGTATCTCTATTCTTATTTTCGAATTAAAGTCTAAGGTTAAATATGTATTAAATAATTCCCTTTTGGCGTAACTCTGCAATTTTCTGTTCATTCATTCCAAGTATTTTGGCGAGCACTTCGTTGTTATGCTCTCCCAGAATGGGTGAGGACTGCTTGTGCTGGACAGGCGTATCGGAGAAGTTTATCGGGCTTGCCACAGCAGGCGCTTGAACTCCTGCAGAATGTTCAAGCGAGCGCTTGAGTTTGCGATGAATAACCTGTTCGTTTTCAAAGACCTGTTTCATATTGTTGATGGGGCCGCATGGGATGTTTGCTGCATCCATCAACTCGACCCACTCTGCCATATTCTTATTTAAAAGAATTTCAGAGATCATGGGAACAAGCGTATCGCGGTTACGGACACGCTGCCCAGGAGAGTTAAAGCGTTCATCTGTACCAAGCTCTGGCACGCCAAGTACTTTTGTCAAGGAAATAAACTGGCTGTCGTTACCAACTGCAACGATCATATCTCCGTCAGCGACTTTAAATACTTGATAAGGAACCATATTCGAATGTGCATTGCCCAATCGTTTGGGAATGACGCCAGAAAGAAAATAATTCATCGCCATATACGACGTTAAGGCCACCGTACAATCGAGCAAGGCCAGATCAATATACTGACCTTTGCCACTGATGTGGCGATGTTCAATCGCAGCCAGGATCGCGCTAGTGGCATACATGCCAGTAATGAGGTCACTGACAGCAACCCCCGCACGCATAGGCTCTCCGCCAGGCAGGCCTTCAGGAATGCCTGAAAGGCTCATCAGTCCACCCATGCCTTGAAATACATAGTCATATCCTGGTAGCTCTGAAAAGGGGCCTGACTGTCCAAAACCAGTAATCGAGCAATACACCAGTCGGGGATTGATTTTCTGCAGATCTTCCCATGCCAGGCCGTAGCGAGACAGATCGCCGACTTTGTAGTTTTCAACCACGATGTCAGAGGTTTTTGCCAGTTCGCGAACAATTTCCTGACCTTCTTTAGTGGAAATGTCGAGCGTGACAGACTTTTTTGCCCGGTTAACCGCCATGAAATACGCGGAGTCACGCGTCTCCTGGCCTTGTGCATCTTTCAGGAATGGAGGTCCCCAGGCACGCGTATCATCGCCTTTTTTGGGACGCTCGATTTTGATGACTTCAGCGCCCATGTCGGCTAGGTTTTGCGTGGCCCAAGGCCCAGCAAAAATTCTTGATAAGTCTAATACTCGGAGATGGCCAAGCGCAGTTTTCATTTTTCAAGTCTTATTTAGCGGATATGGATCGTTGAATGATAACGAATTACTTATCACTTCGTTGATGGTGATTTGTAAGAAGAGTGCGATTTACGTAAAGGATTCAGGATGCCTTTGAGGCCGTTGTGATCGATTTCTTGCATGAGCTCAAGGAGCTGACCAATTTCGCCAGACGGAAAGCCTTCCCGGGCGAACCAGTTCAGATAGTTTCCGGGCAGATCAGCAATGATTGTGCCCTTATGTTTGCCAAACGGCATTGGCCAGGTCACCAGTTTTTCTAGGTCTTCGGGTTTCATACTTGATCAGGTTGACTGATCGAACTTTTAGTTGGTTTAGCTTTAAAGACCTTTAAGTAAGCTTTTGTGACGAGTGTTGCAATGACCTCAGAGCGGGGCTCATTGTATTGTTCTGCGAGCGCTTCAAGTTGTCGCGCGACTTCAGGTGCCAGAATCATTTCTACCCGTTTTGAACCCTCAGCCAATCGCTTGCGCCGGTGTTCAGCAGTGCGCTCCACCGCAGAAATAGGATTTTTTGAGCGAGGACGACCACGACGAGATAGTCCGGGCAGGAAAGCTTGTTGAATATTTTTATCAAGAATATTGGCACTAGTTTTTTTTGCTTTCGTTACTGTTGTTGTCGTAGCACTCGTTTTGTCTGTATTCCTAAAATTTTTTACAGGTCTTGTGTTTTCTTTTTTTTCTTTAATCTTCGACTCTGCCTCTAAGGCGAAACTTATATCCGGTTCGCCAAATAAATCCAGTACCGGTAGTTTAGAAATTGACATGTTGTTAACTTAATAAAATTGAAGCGAACTCATTAGGTATTGTATTTTTATCCGGATATCAATATACATTAATTAAGCGAGGGGGTATGCCATATCTTTTTATAGAACGTTTTGTTGCGTTTTTTTTTATCTATTTCCAGATGTATAGCTCCAACTCAAATCACACGAAAATGAGTTGGATGCAAAGCCATTTTTGAACTGTTTCCTTCTACTTCATTCGGGTTTCATACCTGCTGCATCAAATGCAGCCTTCCAGACGACAATTTGTTCTTTCATAAAATTGTCTAACCAGGCTGGGTTTGATCCGACAAGCGAAAGACCTTGTTTTTCCACTTTTTCCCGTACTTCAGGGCGTGCGATGACGGCATTGAGCGCCTCGCTCATTTTGTTTGCAATGTCGGGTGGTAATTTTGCAGGGCCGTACAAGGCGGCAAACGTTACTGGTTTCAGTTCAGGTAATCCTGCCTGTTTGACTGTTGGTACATTTGGCAAAAAGGGCAGGCGTTCGGGAAGCAAGACGGCCAGAGCACGAAGCTTACCTTCGTTAATTTGTGAGAGAGTACTGGTTGGTGTCGCAAAAGTCAGTTGTACATGTCCACCAAGGATGTCATTGATTGTCGGGGCCTCGCCCTTGTATGGGATCGCATTCATATCGACTTTAGCATCGTCGCGAATTGAGCTGAACATGAGCTGTCCTACGCTACTGAACACGCCGAAATTCAGTTTTCCGGGATGATTGCGTGCATAGGTTAAAAGCTCTGCTGCATTATTGACCGGCAGGCTTGGACTGGTAACCAGAACATAAATGTAGCGGCCTACAAATGCGACAGGGGTAAAACTCTTGATCGGATCATAGGGTGGATTTTTCTTCAATAAAGGGACCTGCATCATGGGCGTGTTCGATGCAAGAAAAAAAGTATGTCCATCTGGCTCTGAGCGCAGTACATAATCTGCGGCAATCGCACCGTCGGCGCCGGGTTTGTTTTCAACAATCACAGGCTGACCGAGCGAAGCGGTTAGGGATTGCGCAAGTATGCGCGCCACAACATCGGTAGAACCGCCTGGGGGAAATTGCAATACGAGTTTGATGGGTTTGGTCGGCCAGTTTTGGGCAAACGTCAGACTGCTCGCCAGTGACAGTGTGAATGCAGCCACGAATCGCATAAAGTTATTCAAACGCATGAAGTCTCCTCAGATAAATAATTTTTGTTTTAATCACTTTTATCAAGTTTACGAGGAATGCTCCAGAATAAAAGCAATTGTTCTCAGTGATATCCCTAATTCATCAGTCTTAAAAATCCCTTATTTATAAAAAAGAAATGATGACGATGAATTACTTATAATTAATTTTTATCTAAACCAAAATAACAGGGATTCGAATGGGTAAGCACGTTGAATTGAAAGCCGCCGATGGACACACGTTTGATGCATATGTTGCCGAACCTGCCGGCAAGCCAAAAGGTCTGATTGTCATTGCTCCAGAAATTTTTGGTGTGAACAGTCATATCCGTGGTGTGACCGATGGTTATGCTGCAGAGGGTTATCTGGCGATTGCTCCGGCATTTTTTGATCGCGCACAGACGAAATACGAAGCTGGCTATACCCCTGAGGATATCGCCGCCGGCGTTGAGCTCATGAAGAAAATCTCTATTGATGACTGTCTGCTTGATGTCAATGCAGTGATTGAGTTCGGCAAGTCTGCAGGTAAGGTCGGTATCGTCGGCTATTGCTGGGGCGGTGTGATCGCATGGGTCGCTGCACAGCGTCTGAAAACGCTTGCATGCTCAGCGCCTTACTATGGCGGTGCCATGCCTAACTTTGTCACGGACATACTCAATTGTCCCGTCATGATGCATTTTGGTGAGACCGATCACTCCATCACCCTCGAGCAAGCGAAGGCTATAGCTGCCGCATATCCAGAAGCCCAAGCCTTTTATTATCCTGCAGGACATGGTTTTAACTGTGATCAGCGCGGATCTTACGATGCACCTTCTGCAAAACTTGCCCTGTCACGTACGCTGGAATTTTTCAAGAAGCACGTAGGGTAAGCCAGTGCATTAGATTTTTTTATCAGTTGAAATACAAAAAAGCCTGTCAGATCTGATTATCCTCAGATTTGACAGGCTTTTTAATTAGAGATGCATTGACGAAACGTCTGCTAGCGGGGTGCATCGAGTCCAGGAATCTGATTGACGTGCGTCACGGTTTCCAGAGACATCAATGCATCGAATAGCCGTTGGGCGATATGTTCAGCACCACCTACCCGTGCGCAATCTTGGAATTTTGCCCATAGTTGCTCACGGCTGAGCGGGATGTCTGGTCCGCCACGTACGGCTGTCACCTGACGACTTTCAATTTTTTTACCGTCTTTTAAGGTGACCGTAACAAGATCGAAAGGCGCGTAGCCAGGCAGTTTTGGATCCTCTTTGCTATCTGCAATCACACTGACGCGTTGCATCAGTTCCTGTACAACAGGATTTTGTACAAAATCATCGGTGAGTTCGCTCAAACCTGCGCGGCCCGCCACAACACAAGATACCATCGCAAACTCCATACTGAACTTCGCTTCGAGTCCAGTTTGAGGCGTGTGGTTGCGCAGTACTTGAGTGTTGCGTTCACTGGTCGAGGCGGTAATGCTTTGAATTTGCTCGGCGATGATCTTGTGTTCAGCAACGAGGTCCAGCATGCCATCGAGTGCGCGATGCGTACAAAAGCAGAGAGGATATTTTTTGACTGAGAGCTTGGACTGTGTCAGGCGCCAGACTTGACCAGAGTCTACAGGTACAACTGTGTCAATCTTTCCTGAAGGAGACACCGCCGCCAGAAAGCCCTGTGTATGCTCTAGCGCATCAAGAGCGGCCGTGAAGCCAGCTTTTGCAAGTCTGGCAGCCAGGACGCCTGATTGGGCAGAGTGACCCGCGTGAAAAGGTTTGGTCATCGTACCAAAGTTGGCCATAATGCCTGCACTTTGGGAAGCTCCTATCGCAATAGCTGTTGCGCATTGCTCCGCACTGAGTTGATGCAAGGATGCGCAGGCAGCAGCAGCGCCGATCGCACCCAGAATACCTGTCGGGTGCCAGCCCTTTGAGTGGTAATGTTCGGGTTCCCGTCGTGCCAGATCCGCCCATACTTCGTAGCCTGCGGCATAGGCGACCATCATGTCACGGCCACTTGAGCCCAGCGTTTGTGCCTCGGCGATAATCGCAGGAACCAGTACCGTACTCGGATGTCCCTTGATCGCTACGTCATCAAAGTCCAGCGCATGCGCCGCCACACCATTTATCCATGCTGCTTCAGGCGCCTGAGCTGTTTTATGCGTGAACATCAGGTTAGCGGGACCTGCTGCAGGGTTTAATACTTCGGTGAGGATTTTGGTGGGAGGTTCGTCACGTCCCGCCAACATCACACCCACACAGTCAGCAAATCCCATGTGAATGACATCCAGTGCTGCCTGAGGTATCTGATCGTATTTCAGTTGTGCGACAAAAATACCGAGTTCGCGAGTGAGTTGGGTCATTTTTGCATCTCTGCAGCGACTTTCTGACGTAATTTATCCAGGGATCCGCCTTTCATGACAGAGCCTGGCAGAGGATGTCCAACGATCTCTTCGGCAAGCAGGCCGGAGGCGATAATTTTTTCCAGATCAATGCCTGTCTCAATCCCCATTTCGTGACACATGAAAACCAGATCTTCTGTGCAAACGTTACCCGAGGCACCTGAGTGCGAGGCGAAGGGGCAACCACCCAGGCCAGCAACTGCTGCATCAAAGATTTTCACACCCATTTGCATGCCAGCATAGGCGTTCGCGATACCCATACCGCGTGTGTCATGCAGATGCAGTGAAAGTTCGAGTTCAGGATATTTACTGCGAACAGCACCGACAACACGCTGTATGCCGCCTGGAGTGGCCCAGGCCATCGTATCGGCCAGAGAGAGCACTTCAATGGTTATCTCTGCTTCCTCTGCCAGATCAAGCAACTGCTGCACCATCTCAAGGACTTTTGACGTAGGCATGTCACCTTCAAAATTACAACCGAATGCTGCCATCACGCTGCCGCGATTGATGGGCACGTTGTAATGTTTAAACATGCTGATGATGCTGCGTACGGCCTCAACGTTCTGCGCAAGGGTGCGGCGCTGATTGCGCAGCAGGAATTTTTCGGAGGCGGTCAGTGACAAAGAACCTTTAATGTCTAGCTTCTGGGTTGCAATCGCACGTTCAAGACCTTTGTCATTGAGCCACAGGCCGGTATAACGAACGCCTTCTTTGCGTTTAAAACCACGTGCGACTTCTTCCGCGTCTGCCATTGTCGGCACAGCATTCGGATTGACGAAAGAGGTGACCTGGATTTGCTCGAGTCCGGTTTCTGAAAGACTATCAATCAGCTCAATTTTGCGTGCAGTGGTGATGGGGCCCTTTTCAATCTGAAAACCTTCTCTTGGGCCTTCTTCAAGAATACGGACGCGTTTGGGCAAATCTGACATGCTGATCTCCTGAATTTCTTTTAATAATCATCCGAGATTAATGCGCGGCTGAACGCGTTGTCAACGTGGCGTGGTTGACATTACATAAGCTAACCCCTAGGATTGGTTCAAACAAATAGTGATTTCGACAAAGAGCGGAACACCACAAATATTGCGACCACATATATTGCGGTGCGGCATAAAGGGAGACAAATGAATAATCATGCCTACGGGTGCGATCAATGAACGCTGAACGGGTGGGAAGTCTGTTCTGGTTCATCCTCGCTGCTGCTGCCATTTACGGTTCACTGGATTTAGGATTAGGTAGCATGGGGCAACCAGGCTCTGGTTTCCTGACATTTGTCGCAGGGTCTTTTGTGGCGTTGATGGCAATCATCGTTTTTGTTCAGTCATATCGCAGCGATCCTGCCTCTCAGAAGCGCGTTGCTCAATTGTGGCAAGGCGTGAAATGGCAACGTGCCATCGTGATCACGATTCTGATTGCGGTCTTTATCATGGTCTTTGAAACACTAGGTTTTTTTATTTGCAGTTTCGCCTTGTTGTTCATCATCATGAAATGGCTTGAAGGCCTGGACTGGAAAACGTCCGTGCTCGTTCCCGCAGTGACAATTGGCTGCACCTATCTCCTATTCAAAACTGTTCTGAAAATCTCGCTCCCAGCGGGAATTTTCGGATTCTGAAGGGCAGAGGGTAATCATGGATTTATTCGACAATATTCTGACCGGTCTGTCCGTTGCGTTTCAGTGGCACAACCTATTGTTTTGTTTTGTGGGTTGTTTTATCGGGACGTTAATTGGTGTGCTTCCAGGCCTCGGACCCGTTGGTGCGATGTCAATTTTGCTACCGATCACATTTGGAATTTCTCCTGTGACGGCCATTATCATGCTTTCAGGCATTTATTACGGAGCGCAGTATGGTGGTTCAACAACCTCAATTCTGGTCGGTATTCCGGGAGAAGCTGCCTCTGTGGTGACAACGCTGGATGGTCACCAGATGGCGTTGAAGGGGCGGGCAGGTCCGGCTCTGGGTATTTCAGCCTTTGCCTCTTTCATTGCCGGTACCATCGGGGTGCTTGGATTGATGCTGCTGGCTCCTCCGCTTGCGTCGCTGGCTTTGCGCTTTGGACCACCAGAGTACTTTGCGCTGATGATTATGGGCTTAATCATCCTGACCTATCTGGCACAGAAGTCGATGGTTAAGTCCCTCATGATGGCGGGCGTTGGTGTGCTTGTTGGTGTCGTCGGGCTTGACACGATGACAGGTATGCCGCGCTTTACTTTTGGGATACCTGATTTGTTCGATGGCGTAGGTATCGCACCACTTGCAATGGGTTTGTTTGGTGTATCCGAAATCCTTCTCAATGTTGAACAAACCATCAAACAGGGCGTAGTAGTCGACCGAGTTAAAAATTTATTGCCTAATCTTGCCGATTGGAAAGCATCTTACAAACCAATCTTGCGCGGCTCATTTACCGGATTCTTATTGGGGATCTTGCCTGGAGGCGGAGCGGTACTGGCCTCCTTCATCTCCTATGGAACAGAAAAACGCTTATCCAAAACACCAGAACGTTTTGGACACGGTGCAATAGAGGGGGTCGCAGCGCCCGAGGCAGCCAACAACTCCGCCGCCCAGGCTGCATTTATTCCTTTATTAACACTTGGCGTACCTGCCAATGCGGTGATGGGAATCCTTTTGGGTGCCCTGATGATTCATGGCATCACACCAGGCCCGATGATGATAGAAAAAAATCCAGAATTATTCTGGGGCACTGTCACCAGCATGTATTTAGGCAACATCATGTTGTTAGTACTGAATTTACCCTTGATCGGTTTGTGGGTGAAATTACTCCGGGTTCAGTATGCGGTCCTATTTCCTTTGATTTTATTTATTGCGTTGATCGGTGCTTACGTCATTAATAGCAGCGAAATGGATTTGTATCTGATGCTGCTGTTTGGGGTAATTGGTTATCTGATGCGTAAGTTTGAGTACGAGCCTGCACCATTGGTTCTGGCATTTGTCCTGAGTCCTATTCTGGAGGACTCATTGCGGCAGTCTTTGATTATTTCTGGCGGCAGCATGTCTATTTTTGTGACACGCCCGATTTCAGCAGGATTTTTATTTCTTGCCGCGTTGCTGTTGATTAGCGCTGTGCTGCCAAGTGTGCGTAAAAAGCGAAGCAAGTTAGTTGCTCAAGCGGATGAAAATAATTGATTTAATGATTCGTTTGTTTTGATCTTATTTTTTTAAATAAATTATTTTTTAAAAAGGTTGCACATGATTTTTAATCAGATCGCCTCCCGAATCCTCGCAGCGCTATTGACGATTGGTGTTAGCCAAGCGATGGCAGCTTACCCAGATAAGCCGATCACCCTGTATGTTGCGTTTTCAGCTGGTGGGACAACCGATATTACTGCGCGAGCACTTGCTCAGGGAGCAGAGAAAATATTGGGCGTACCCATTACCGTTGAAAATAAAGGCGGAGGAGGTGCGACCGTTGCAAATGGATTGCTCGCGACCAAGAAACCAGATGGCTATAACTTGCTGGCAACTTCAACTGGCTCGATTACCGTGCGTCCTTTATTAGTCAAGCTCGCATACGCGCCAAAAGATTTCAGGGTGCTGATTCAATACACATCTTATATTGGTGGACTGGTGGTCAGGGCTGATGCGCCTTACAAAACTGTCAACGAATTTATCGATTACGCCAAAGCGCATCCGGGTATGACCTATGCCTCCAGTGGTCCGCACACGCAGCAACAAGTTGGTGTTGAGTCTTTCGCACGCTGTAACGGATTGACTTTCAAGCATATGCCAACCAAGGGTGGGTCGAATTCAAATACGGCTTTGATGGGGAGTCATGTGGACTTCATTGCAGGCTCTGGTTCACATTTGCCGCTGGTCGAGCAGGGACAGTTTAAAGAGCTGATTATTTTTCATCGCGATGATAGGGATCCTACCCGCATGGATATCCCCGTTATGAAAGATATCAATTGCCCCCCGACCAATCCACCGAATGGGATGATTATTGTGTCACCTGCTGGTTTACCTGATGCGATTGCAGATAAATTGAGTGCTGCATTCAAACAGGTCGCGGACTCCGCCGAGTTCAAAGCGCTGCTTGTTAAATACAATTTACCAGATACGTATATGAGCGGTGCCGACGTGCAGAAAGGCTTCCCTGCTGAAATCGAGTGGTATAAAAAATATTTTTCAGATATTGGCATGATCAAGCCATGAACGGTCAGGCCCCAGGAGATATAACCTGGGATGGTCACGCCGATCTGATTGTGGTTGGCTTTGGTGGGGCAGGCGCTGCCGCAGCAATTACTGCTGCAGAGTTAGGGGCCTCGGTCCTGTTGCTTGATAAAGCACCATTTGGTCACGAAGGCGGCAATACACGTGTTGCCGCGCAGGGATATCTCAATACTTCGACTCCTGAAAGTGCAACGGCCTACCTTAATGCAATGTGCGGGCCTTACCCTGTCGCAGCAGACATGGTCGCCGCATGGGCGGATGAAATGTGCAGGAATAATGACTGGTTAAGATCGATTGGAGGCGATCCTCAGGAGCATCAGCATCAGCCCGCGGGTATAGAGTTTCCAGACTTGCCAGGTGCGGATTGTGTGCACAAATTTCACCATGGTGACGTGCTTGGTTATTCCCAAACCTGGGAGATGCTCGCCAAAGCAGTTCGCGCGCGACCCATCTCAATCCATTACGCCACTGCAGGTAAGAGACTCATTACCCATCCAGATACACAGGAGGTCATTGGTGTCATTGCTGAGCATGCGGGCAGATTGCTCAGATTCAAAGCACATAAGGCTGTAATTCTTACCTGTGGTGGTTTTGAAAACAATCAGGAAATGATTCGTAATTTTCTTCCTGGAGTTTCGTATTGTTATACCTCAGGAAGTCCGTATAACGAGGGTGACGGTGTTCGTATGGCGATGGAGGTCGGTGCTGATCTCTGGCATATGAATAATTTTGCTGGCCCTTCAATGGCTCTTAAAGTTCCTGAGATCCCCACGACATTTTCTATGCGTGCCTTGCATTTTTCTTTTGAACCGCCTGGTGGCATGATTACAGTAGGCCCGGACGCCAAGCGATTTACTGATGAAAAATATAAAACGCATCACGGTAAGGTCAAACGCAACGGTACGTGGGCAGCTTTGCAAACGCCATGTCCGATGTATATGATTTTTGATCATACGATGTTTAGCGCCGGCCCTATTTACGAAGGTAATGCATCCTACGGCTGGACGCAGCTGATGAGTGGCTATGTCTGGAGTCAGGATAATTGTGCTGAACTCGAGCGTGGCTGGATTCAATCCGCTCCGACACTTGCTGCGCTTGCCCAAAAGCTTGGACTCTCCGCGGATAATCTTCAAGCGAGTGTGGGCAGATGGAATCAGATGGCTACAGTGGGACATGACACAGATTTTGGTCGAAAGCTGATGATGTCGCCATTCGATGCGGGACCGTACTACGCTGTTGAGTTATCTCCGTCAATGCTCAATACGCAAGGCGGACCGCGCCGCAATACCCGTGCCCAGATCGTCAGACCTGATAATACGCCGGTTGCGAGACTCTATAGCGCAGGGGAGCTTGGTTCGATTTATAGTTATTTGTACCAGGGCACCGGTAATATCGGTGAATGCTTTGCGTTTGGCCGAATAGCTGCGCGCAATGCAGTATCTGAGATGCCCTGGGAGAGGGTGAATCTTTAAATCTGTGTGACGCACAATTTACAGCGCATCACACGATTACTTTACTGTCGGCGTGTACTTGCCTGTCAATTGTGGCGTAGACACTCCCGGCAATTTACGATCCGCATGTTCCAGGCGAGTGACACGGGCCCAAGTGCGTTTGAGATCGTCGCGCACCTTGATTTGCAGTCGACCAAGCCCCTCTGTTTCAAGTTCAATCGTGTCACCATCCATAAATGGATTGAGTCCGCGATGGTTCGTGCCTGTCGCCAAAACATCGCCAGGCTCGAGTGTATGGATGGAACTGACCCATTCAATGCAGCGAGGAATCTTGTGTGCCATGTCGCTGGTATTGAAGTTTTGCATCAACACACCGTTATTCCACAGTTTAATTTGCAGATTATGCGGATCAGCAATCTCATCGGCCGTTACGATAAAAGGGCCAATCGGTGCGAACGTATCGCGCGATTTCATCTGAAAGAACACATTACCTTCAGGACCAAGGCCACGGGCCGAGCCATCAATGAAATTCGTGTATCCAAATATGTAAGGTATCGCATCTTCAGCGCTCACATTTGAGCAGCGCTTTCCGATAATGATTGCGACCTCGGCTTCGCCCTCAAATACTGTGGCAGGAACGTCTGGTAGAACCATAGTGTCGCCATGACCAATGACTGTGCCAGGGGCCTTGTTAAAGGCATTGATTGGGGCAGGCGAGGACCGTGTACCATCTTCCATGTAATTAACAGCCATACAGTCAATGTTGTTAGGCTTGGGCAGAGGTGATCGAATTCTGACTGCGCTCAAAGGCACACCTGTGCCAGTGCTAACCGCAGCTTCAAGACGTGACTTGTATCGATCGAAATGTTCAATTAAGCCGCTTATGAGGTTGTGAGGTCCGGTATGTGGAATATCTGATACGACGTCTGTGACGTCAATGACTTGATCTCCCTTCAATATTCCAAGCCTGAAATCATTGAAATATAAAATCTTCATTTATTGTCTCCTGTTGACTGTTGCGGATCTCAGGCTAATTCCTGTTGACGTCTGCATTGAATGGATACTAGGTGAAAATCTCAATGCAGTCGAGAAATTTCACGATCCCCACTGCTAAAAACAAGCTGTTGGTGGGAGAGGTTTATGCTAGGATTAGTTTGGATTTTTAATCATTAAAAAAATAAAAAAACATATTGAGTCGGAATCTTCTGCAGGTAATCATTTACTTACGAGAAGCCGGTTGCAAATGTAAAACGAGACAAAAAGGGTCATGCGATGGATTTCGGTTTTTCACCCGAGCAGCAGCAACTACGCAAAGATTTAATAGCGTTCATTGGGCTCAATGTCACATCCGATGTCATTGCTGAAATGGATGCCGCCGAAGATGCCATGGAGAGCAGCGGTCAGTCGAGACATCTTGGCCACCGTGGGCCTCATGTATCTTCTTTATTTGAAAAAATTTCAGATCGCGGTTGGTTAGGCTACAGCTACCCCAAGGAGTATGGCGGGCAGGGGGGGGATCGCATCAGTCAGAACATCATTGAAGAAGAGTTCTTAAGAGTCGGTATCAACATCAGTCTTGCGGGCAGTGGAGCACCTGCCATTATGGCCGCGGGAACAGAAGAGCAAAAGCGATACTACCTGCCAAAACTCATCAAGATGGAATATTATTTCGCGCTCGGATTTACCGAACCGCATGCCGGGGCTGATCTCGCAGCACTACGATGTCGTGCAATCCGTGACGGTGATCACTTCGTCATCAATGGTCAAAAAATGTATACGACCTCTGCGCATTTCGCTACCCATATTTACCTGATGGCGCGAACCGATCCAGAGGCCAGCCGTCACGATGGTATTTCAATTTTCATCTTCCCGATGGATACACCAGGTCTGACCGTTCGTCCTTTGTGGACGATTCAGAATAATCCTCGCGCACCGCGTGGAACTTGCTATGGTGATGCACGCAGTAATGAAGTTTTTTTTGAAGATGTTCGTGTTCACGAGTCCACCTTGCTTGGAAAGGAAAATCAAGGCTGGCGTGTAGGTTCCATGGGACTTAATCTGGATCGCGTGGGTGCTTCACGCTATCTGCGTTCAGTCAGACGTGACGAGGATATTGTTAACCTGCTCAAAACCGCCAATTTTGGTGGTTATGCTCCTGCCTCCAATGTGGCCATACGTGACAAAGTTGCCGAGCTATGGATCGAGGCGCAAGTCTGTCGTCTGATGACGCTGCGCAGCATGTCTATTGTTGAACGTGGTGGTCAGTTTTCTTATGAAGGGTCAGCAGAAAAAGTCTGGTCGCCAGAGCACGGCGTGCGCACGACAGAGGCCATCACGCAAATGCTTGGACCCTATGCGCAATTGTTGAATGGTTCGCCTCATGCTGTCGAAAAGGGGGTATTCGCTCACAATATGATGGGTGCATTCCAGTCTGGTATCAATCATGGCAGTGTCCAGATCATGCGTGATCAAGTAGCCAAGCGAGGTCTGGAAATGCCCTCGATGCGTCGTGCACATAAAAAATAAATAACCTTAGTACAGGAATGATCATGGATGTATTGCTAACAGAAGAAGAAAAGATGGTCGCGTCGAGTGCGCGAGAGTTTTTAGAAGGGGAGTGTTCAACCACACTCGTGCGTGAGATGGAAGAAACACCCCTGGGCTATCCACCAGAACTTTGGCGTAAATCCGCAGAAATGGGGTGGACTGGCATGTGTTTGCCAGAGGCGTATGGTGGACAAGCGTTACCCCTGGTCTATCTTGGACTCGTGATGCAAGAAGTTGGACGTGCCTTAGCTCCTTTACCCTTACATAGCACAGTAGTGACTTCTCTGGCGCTTGCCCGTGCAGGAAACGCAGAGCAAAAGGATAAATATCTGCCTGGTGTTTCAGAAGGTCATACCATCCTGACCTGGGCATTTTCTGAGAAGGATCCCAGATTCAAGCCAGAAACCGTACTTACTGCAGCGGTAGCAGATGGAGATGATTTTCTTATTCAGGGTTCTAAATTATTTGTAGATTTCTTTGCTGCCTCTGATTACTGCCTGGTTGCTTGTCGAACTGCACAGGCAACAGAAGATTGCGACGGTATTTCACTATTTATTGTTGACTCAAAATTATCCGGTATATCGCACGTCCCATTACGCACACTAGCCAAAGATCAGCAGTGCGAAGTTTTTTTCAACCAGGTCCGTGTTTCAAAATCTTGCCTGGTCGGCCGTCTCAACGAGGGCTGGCCTGTCATGCAGGATATGCTGGATCTGGCGACGGTGTTGCTCTGCACGCAAATGCTTGGCGCAACACGCATGGACGCAGAAATGGCGATTGATCATGCAAAATTTCGCGAGGCGTTCGGTCAGCCAATTGGTGCGTTTCAATCTATTCAGCACACGTGTGCAGATATGATTATTTCCATCGATGGTGGCGAATTGTTAGCCTACGAGGCCTTGTGGAAAATGGACAACGGTATGCCTGCTGGCGTAGAAGTCTCACAAGCCAAGGCATTTTGTAATGAAAAATGTATTGCCGTAGTGCGCAATTCACAGTCTATACATGGTGGCATTGGTTTCATGATGGAGTTCGATTTGCATCTCTGGTATCGCCGCGTGACAGCCTGGGCGATGCGCTTGGGAACGAGTTTCGAGCATCGTGAACGCATCGCGCATGCTTTGCTCGATATCCCTGGTCATATTGTTTTAGGTGGGCCGGTCCCTGCTGTTGCTTAATATAGATTCTATAAGGTGAATACGATGAATTTGAATTGTCCTGTGTGTAAAAAGCCAATTGATCAACAGGCGGCAGAATCAAAAACAGGTGAGACAGCATTTGGAGCCAAGGAAATCGATCCCTCAAAAGGGACGCGTCAATTTCACGATGGTGTCTGGTATTACTTTGATACGCTGAATTGCCGAACTAAATTTACCGTCAGCCCACAGCGTTATCTGACCGCTGGGGATTAACTCCTCACTGTTCTGAAGAATAGTCAGGATCGGGATGGATCGCGAGGGAGATCGAGTATGTCTGAATTAGCAGAAGCCTTAAAGCCATTTGTGGGGATGGAGTCGCATACTGATACCGCTTGCGATGTGGTTGAGCGTGGAGCGGTTAGACGCTATGCACAAGCAATCATGAATGAAGATCCTATTTTTTCTGTTGATTGTGACAATAATAAAAATTTTGGCGGGCCTGTTGCACCCCCATTTTTCCCCACACATTTATTTCGCAGACCATTTGGTGTGCCTGACCCGATTCAAACCAATGCACATAATCCTGATTTTGACGGAATTGTTGCCGCGACGATTTCAGGACTGCCAGAACTCACTCCGCTCAATGGGTATGCTTTATTAAATGGCGGTTCTGAGGTTGAGTTTTATCGCTATCCCTTACATGGGGAAACCATCAGCATGAAGTCTCGTTATGCAGATATCACTGAAAAGCAGACGAGCAAGGGGCCCATCATTCTGGTCGAGATCGAGTCCGAGTATCGCAATGAAAAAAATGATTTATTGATTCGCGTACGTCGTACTCAGATCCGGAGAAAATGAGCCATGCCCTTAAGTAAAGAACTTTTTTTTGAAGATGTCATGGTCGGTGAGGAAATTCCCGGTCTTGAAAAGGGACCCATGACCACTGCTCATTTGATGCGCTGGTCTGCTGCAATGGAGAATTGGCACAAAATTCACTATGACAAGCCCTTTGCTATCGAGCATGACAAACTTCCTGACCTGTTGATCAATGGCTCGCTCAAGCAGCAGTTTGTGATGCAATTACTTGCTGATTGGGCAGGGCCCGGCGGATGGGTATGGAAAGTTGGTTTTCAGTTTCGAGCGATGAATCTTGTTGGTGAGACTTTACGCATCTGGGGGAGGGTTGTCAGCAAGCGTGAAACCCTGGATTACGGTTTGATTGATATTGAGCTGGGGATCTTGAATGATGCGGATAAAGAATCCACCCCTGGTACGGCAACAGTTGTGTTGCCATACCGTTCGGGAGCAGCGCTTCCTTATCCTTTTGTAGCACCTTCTGCCTGATTCGAAACTTTCACCCAACCCATATCTAGACCGATGGATTTTTGTTCTGCAAGTTGTGTGATTTCTTCTGCAGTGTGACCTAGTTCTAGCAAAACCTCTTCGGTATGCTGACCGAGTCGCGGAGCAGGGCGACGCACAGTGCCTGGCGTATCACTGAATTTGATCGGCAGACCTGCCATTTTCATCATTCCCAGACCCGTGAGTTCGATCTCTTCGATCATTTTGCTCTCTAAAACCTGCGGTTGAACAACAACTTTGTCGATTTTATTAATCGGGGAGCAGGGCACTTCATTTTCTTTTAATTTTGCCATCCAGTATTCAATGGGATGTTTTTGAATAACCTCAGCGATCATGGGAATCAAAGTGGGTCGGTTAGTTGCCCTGGATTTTGGATCAATGAATCGTGTATCCACCAGCCATTCAGGTTTCTCGAGCGTAGCGCACAGGCCTTTCCACATCTTCTGATTAAACGCTGAAATCACGATCCAGTCATCGCTGCACTGATAGGCGCGATAAGTTGGACTTGTGAGCGCACCACTTCCGCTTGGACCTGGTACCTCACCACTTGCGAAATAACGAGTAAAAAAATGGGCAAGCATTGAGATCTGCCCTTCTAGTAAGGACGTATCAACACGTTGACCCTTACCTGTCATATTTCTTACTTGTAAAGCCATCATCACGCCAATCGTGGTGAACATGCCTGCTCCCACATCGGCCACTGACATTCCCATTTTTGCAGGGCTGCCCTCTGGATCACCCGTTATGCTCATGCCTCCGGAGTAGGCTTGCATGAATAAGTCATTGGCGGGCTCTGCACTCAGTGGACCCTTCGCCCCAAAGCCGCTGACCGCGCAATAAATAAGTTTTGGATTCTCGCGGGATAAACTTTCATAGTCCAGACCTAACCGGTCCAGCGCACCGAGACGATAATTATGAACAAATACATCAGCATCCAGAATGAGTTCGCGTGCGATATTGACGCCTTCAGGTGTTTTGAGGTCTAGGGCAATTCCGCGTTTGTTTCTGTTTGCTGCAGCAAAGTAGTAGCTCATCGCATCATGAAAGTAAGGAGACCAGGCGCGACTATCGTCACCGACTTCTGTGCGTTCGATTTTAATGACGTCTGCGCCATAGTCTCCCAACATCATTGCACAAAATGGCCCTGCCATGGCCACACCTATTTCTACAACCTTGATGCCAGTAAGTGGACCCTTGGTGAAGTCATTAATATTTTGCACGCTCTTTGTTCTCCGATTTTTTTAAGCTGCGTCCGATTATCTGTCGGGCGTCAGTATTGTGAATGGATCCTCATCAGGAAAGCAATTGTGCACCATCTACAGCGATATTTTGACCCGTGACCCAGGAGGCGAGATCGCTTGCAAGAAACGCTGCGACGTTGGCGACTTCTTGTGGTGTGCCATAACGGCCAGAGGGAATCTTGGCCAGCGTGTCTGCATAGAGTTTAGGGTTGTTATTCTTTGCCTGATCCCAGACTCCACCTTTGAAAAAAATCGAACCAGGTGAGATGCAGTTCACGCGAATTCCCTTTGGCGCGAGGGCGAGTGCCTGCGTTTTAGCATGCTGGTTGATTGCGGCTTTCACAGCGCCATAGGGCGGGTTGCGCACACTGGCTTTCATACCAGCAGTCGAGGTGATGTGAATGATGCTACCACCTTGTTTTTCCAGATGAGGGTAGGCTGCATGACAGGCTCTGATCGTGGCCATCAAATCAACCTGTATACCCAGACTCCAGCCAAGTTCGTCATCAGAGCGACCAAATCCCGAAGCATTGTTCACTAGAATGTCGATGCCGCCAAGATCACTTGCCGCCATTTCGACCCATTGCTTAATGTCTGTTTCTTCTGCCAGATCGCAGGCATGCGCACTGACGGTATGTCCGTATGTACAAAGT
>JAUSCY010000089.1 GCA_030650995.1 Sheuella sp.
ACTGGATGGATGGCATGGTCGCGCGCTGCGCATTTTGCGGCTCGATCGCATCCGACTAGTTTGATTTTCTCTGGACGACCCTGTTAAGCGCTTGGAGCCTGACAGTCCTAGGCCAGCGCCTCTCTCGCGACTGGACCGATCTCTTGCCATTCAGATTCTGTAAATACTCTTGAACGGGTCAGGAATGCTTTACCCTCTGAGGCTTCCAGCGAAAAAGTTCCGCCATGGCCTTCAATCACATCGATAATCAGTTGTGTATGCTGCCAGTACTCGTATTGTGACTTGCTGATATAAAACGGCACGCCTCCGATGTACCCCAACAACACATCGTAAGCGCCAATCGTCAGATCGGTGGGTAAATAACAATTGGCCGCACTATTGTCACAACACCCTCCTGACTGGTGAAACATCAGTTCACCATGCTTGGCCTTGAGTAAATCAATCAAAGCAAGCGCCTGCTCTGTCGCCACAACACGCTCAACCATGCCTGCCTCCTGAATACCTGTCAAACAAGGGGCGGCAACAGCCGCCCCAGTTAAAACGTACGCTTAGAAAAAGCCCAGTTTATTTTCACTGTAACTGACAAGCAGATTCTTGGTCTGCTGATAGTGGTCCAGCATCACCTTGTGGGTTTCGCGACCAATACCTGACTCTTTGTATCCGCCAAAAGCGGCATGCGCCGGATAAGCGTGATAGCAGTTAGTCCAGACACGCCCAGCTTTGATTGCACGTCCCATTCTGTAAGCTACGTTACCGTTGCGGCTCCATACGCCCGCACCCAGACCGTATAAGGTGTCATTGGCGAGCGCGAGTGCCTCAGCTTCGTCCTTAAAGGTTGTTACGGCTAAGACAGGGCCGAAAATCTCCTCCTGGAAAATGCGCATTTTGTTATGCCCTTTGAACAACGTGGGCTGAACATAATAGCCACCTGCCAGATCACCTTCGAGGTGTGCCTGCTCTCCACCCACCAGAACTTCAGCACCTTCTTGTTTACCCAGATCAAGGTAGGACAAGATTTTTGTCAATTGCTCTTTGGATGCCTGGGCACCCATCATGCTATCTGTGTCAAGAGGATTGATGTGCTTGATGGCTTTGACACGCGCAAGGACACGCTCTATAAACTTGTCGTAAATACTTTCCTGAATCAACGCACGGGACGGACAAGTACATACCTCACCCTGGTTGAAAGCGAAGAGCACAAGTCCCTCGACCGCTTTATCCAGAAAAGCATCATCCTTGTCCATGATGTCAGCAAAGAAAATATTAGGCGACTTACCACCTAATTCTAATGTTGCAGGAATCAGATTATTTGCGGCTGCCTGGGCAATCACCCGTCCGGTCGAGGTCGAGCCTGTAAAGGCAATTTTGGCAATCCGTTTACTGGTCGCAAGAGGCATACCTGCTTCGCGTCCGAAACCATTGACAATATTAAGTACACCTGCAGGCAGTAAATCAGCAATCAACTCTGCCAGAATCAAAATAGAGACCGGCGTTGACTCAGCAGGCTTGAGCACAACGCAGTTACCTGCGCCGATAGCGGGCGCGAGTTTCCAGGCAGCCATCAGAATAGGAAAGTTCCAGGGGATGATCTGACCGACTACACCCAGAGGCTCCTGAAAATGATAGGCAACCGTATTTTCATCGATATTTGAAAGTGCGCCTTCCTGAGCACGCAGACAACCGGCAAAATAACGGAAATGATCTACCGTAAGCGGAATATCAGCATTCAGGGTTTCGCGAATAGCCTTGCCGTTATCAACGGTTTCCGCATAGGCTAGTAATTCCAGATTTGCCTCGATCCGGTCAGCGATCTTGAGCAGGATATTGGCACGGTCTGCAGGCGCAGTCTTGCCCCAGGCATCAGCGGCAGCATGTGCGGCATCCAGTGCGAGCTCGATATCCTCTGCGCTCGAGCGGGCTGCCTGCGTATAGACTTTGCCACTCACTGGCGTGATTACATCAAAGTACTGTCCTTTGACGGGCGGCACGAACTTTCCGCCGATGAAATTATCGTACTTTTTTTTGTATTGAATCTTGGCGCCATCTGCACCAGGTGCTGCATAAATCATATGTGACTCCTAGGGGGTTAAACAGTTTGCAAAAAAGATCTGTTTATACCCTTCTAAATTACATCAACGTATGCATAAACACCATACCATTTCGGGTTTACCCTCTGCGCATCGATCAAACTACTGCCCTTTGATATCTGCCTTTTTAATCAGCTCACCCCAGCGATCATAATCGCGTCTGATTTGTTGAGAAAAGTCAGCAGGCGTTGTGGGTGAGGCATTTAATCCCAGATCACTGATACGTTTTTTTACAGCAGGATCGTTGAGTACTAAATTAATGTCGTGATTGAGTTGTGCGACAATTTTCTCGGGTGTGCCACCAGGAACAGCCAAACCGTACCACTCAGGAATATCCGACAGAATCGGGTATCCAGCATCAATCGCAGTGGGTACTCCGGGCAAAACACTCACCGGATCCTTACCAAATAAAACAATCGCATTGAGTTTGCCAGATTTGACATGCTGCGCAACGGAGGTTGGGTTTGCGACCAGCAGATCGATGTTGCCGCCCAGCAAATCCACCACAGCCGGGCCCGCGCCTTTGTAGGCGATATGCATCAGATCCGTACCCGTCGAATATTTAAACAATTCGACAGCTAGCTGGGGGCCCGTGGCACTCGACCCGTAATTCAACTTGCCAGGACGGCTTTTAGCAAGCGCTTCGAGCTCTTTCAGATTTTTAGCTGGAACCGAGGGATGGGCAACAAGCACAAACGGCTGTTGCGTTACGCGCGCGACGGGGACGATATCTTTAAAAGGATCAAAACCCATATCTTTATAGAGATGTGGATTAACCGTCAGCACACCCTGATGAGCAATCATCATTGTGTAGCCGTCAGCAGGCGCTTTAGATGCAAATGCGGTACCGATATTGCCTTGTGCACCAGCCTTGTTTTCCACAACAACCTGTTGGCGCCACAACTCTGTCAGGCGTTCAGCCAAAATGCGCGAAACCGCGTCAGTCCCACCTCCAGGAGGAAAGGCAACAATAATTTTTACCGGTGCGGTTGGTTTGAACTCAGCCTGCGCATGCGCAATGCCAAAGAACGCTGAACAAACTATTGCTAAAACACAAATGCGGAACCAGTTAATCATGGGGTTTGTCTCTTGATCATTTTTGTTTTGAAAGTTTTTAAATCATACAGCGCAACTTCGAATTATCTTGCATTTCCTGAAACCAGTTTCATCAGTTGTCCGGCATCCTTGCTTTGATCCAGTGCCCATACCGCTGCGATCAGCGGTTCCGGATCAACACCTGATTTGCCATATACGCATAAGGCTCGCAGTTTGTCTTCAATATCCCGGTCTGTCAGAGGGCGAGCAACTGCTCCGCGTGCCACATCAACCTTGACTTCTATTTTTGTAAGTCCACGCATCAAGATTACAACCTTCGCAGAATCGACCGTATAGGAGTCATCATCGATAAAACACACTTTTGCACCAAGGGGTTTTAAAGTAGCGTCTCGCACGGCTTCATCACTGAACTCTGCCAGCCCTGCCCGTCCACGCACCAAAGCAACTGCCACCGCGTGCTGAGCGCTGACCTGAGATTCCCGGCCAGTCTGTATCGCAGGACGGTCTGTGCGCTGACGCAGCAAAGAATGCCCGGTCAGCTCAATACGTTCAATCGCATCAAGCCCCTGCGCAAGCAGCGCCTCGTTAGTGGAGAGTGCCAGGCAGGCTTCTATGACAGGATTCAGAACAACACCACATGGATAAGGCTTATAGGCATTATTGAGGACCTCCCACCGCTCACCAAACTCACCCACGATACTCATGGGATCCGCGTGATCGGCTGTCACATTTAAAAACCCTCTGACCCCCTCGAGCGGTTGAGCAGGACCATCAAAATTCTGTTGCGCGAGCAAGGCAGACAACATGCCGTTACGTGCTGCATTACCCATGCTGACACTTTTGGCCATCGTACCCAGCGTTTCCACCAAACCAGAAGCCTGTGCAGAGGCATTGCCAAGCGCCCAGACGAGTTGCTGCTCAGTCAAACCTATCAATCTGCCGATTGCCATGGCGGCACCAAAGACTCCGCAGGTAGAAGTGATGTGCCATCCCCTTGCATAGTGATAAGGTGAAACTGCATTACCAATTCTGCACTCTGCTTCCATACCAAGCACCAAACTCAGCAGAAAATCCTGGCCGGAAATTTTATGCGTCTCAGCCCAGGCGAGTAAAGGCGGAGCAACCGGAGAAGTCGGATGAATAATGGTTGGGAAATGCGTGTCGTCAAAATCGAAAACATTCGCGCCCATGGTGTTGAGCGCTGCGGCATTGAGCATATCCATACGCTGATTGCGACCAATCACTGTTGCCTGAGGCGCGCAGGAAAATTTCCCATAAACTGTGGCGGCTTTTTCAATCGTTGAATCAAAACAGGCAGAGAGCGCAACAGAGAAGAAATTAAGCAGAGTACGTTTCGACTCGTGCCTGACATGTGCTGGCACGTCATCCCAGCGATAGGTTGCGATAAATTTTGCAAGTTCGGACGATACGGATTGGGTTGACATCATGACACGCATTATTTTATTTTCGAAAATAAAGAGTATCAGGCATACACACTATCCGCCAGAGCGCCGACGACCTGTCTGAGTGTTAGCGAATGCGAGGATCTGGAGGGCTCAGGCTGCAGTCGCCGATACAACCAACTGTCGTCCATAGACGATCTGGTCAGACATTGCCTGCTCCCATAACCGGGCGACACTTTCATTGCCGACTTTTTTGAATCGCTTTTTTGCATATCCCTTGATGATCCAGCCCACTGCTCTTTCCCAATGCCTGCGTGGTTTTCTTTCATCGACCTCAAGCACAGTGATATCTTTGAATCCATTCAGACCAAGCAGCAACCAAAGCTGAAAAAGTCCTAACGTCAACCAGGGCATATGGGGCTCAGGCGTCTCATTTTGAGAAAACCAGGAATACGATCGTGGAAAACCTTGAATCAGGTGATTGACTCTTGCACCCGCATAATTAGGGTTTGGAACCGACAATATAAATTTTCCACCGGTTTTGAGATGTTTACGAACGCTTTGTAAAAACATACCAGGATTTTGCAGATACCCCATCGCCTCGCAACAGATCGCAGCGTCATAAACGCCTAAATCATCTGGCACGCCCAGATTGAAATCGCCCGTTTTAAAAAAATCATATCCAGCGGGTCCTTTGGCGTAGAGATCAAAACCATGAACAGACGCAGGGTAAGTCAAAGCACCTGGCACCCAGCCATCACCGCAACAGATATCGAGAATGACTTCAGGTTTATCAGAATTAAGTTCTGCGGCGACTGCTCTGCGATGCGCTTTGGTGTCGATACTGCGTGAATCAATTTTCGGGGTTGACTGTGTCATGTAAAAGTTCTTTATGAGGGTATACCCTTTATCCGCACGATGCCTGGATAATTCAACCCAGATCTCAGGTTCGAACTATACCAACTAAACAAGTTTTGACACATTAAAAACGCTAAAAATACGTGAGCCAGTAAAATCATTCGATCAAAAGATTCAAGCAACAGGTCACTCAAAACACCTATGAATGCAAGCAGGCCAGAAACTAACAAAACAATCGCAGCGCTGATTCTCGCGGCAGGCCAGGGAACAAGAATGGGCCTGGTTCCAAAATGCTTGATACACCTGGATCATCAACCGATCATCTTGAGACAAATTGATGCATTCAAGCTGGCAGGCATCAACGACATTACCATCGTGACAGGCTTTTATCACGAGCAGATCGAAACAGTACTCAGCGTCGAGCCGACGCTGCACATTGTTAGAAATATTGCCCCTGAGCAAGGTCAGCAGAGCTCGGTCAGACTGGGGCTTGCGCGCATGCGAGATGATCCTGATGTGGTCCTGATCGCTTTGGCCGATCAGCCACTCATCAATGAACAAGATCTTCAGGAACTTGTCTGCGCATACCTCTGCAGACCTGTTTCTACTGAAATCATGTACCCCGTTGTCGATGGTCAGCGTGGCAATCCTGTACTCATGTCCGCAGCTTCAGTAAAAGAATTTTTAAGAAATGAGAATGAAGTTACATGCAGGAAATATATAGATACCCATGCATCACACGTATATAAATATTCAACACAAAACGATCACTTTGTTGCCGACCTGGATACGCAGGACGACCTGAAAACTCTCGCTGAACGAACAGGTTTAAGCGTTAAGTTTTAAGTTTTAGGTTTTTTATAATAATGGCGGACTTGAGCATATAAACATTACTTTTTCAAGTGACGTTCAAGCAGCACGCCATAGCCAGAAACCTTTTCGTGGCCACCCAGAATATTGAGCATTGCCCAGATCGCACAACCGTTCGTCGTCAACACGGGCTTGCCTGTATCGCGCTCAAGCTGCTCAACGATGTCCATCGTCATCCAGTTTCCACAGGCCAGGAATATCGCATCAGCGTCATCGCGGTCAGCCTCGCGCCCCAGATCGTAAGCGGTCTGGGAATCAAGCAGGCCAACCTCGAGGTTGCTGACGATACCCATTGCATG
>JAUSCY010000091.1 GCA_030650995.1 Sheuella sp.
CGTCGTGCAGCAGAACAGGTCTTGAGCCTGTCAGGATCAGCATGGTTTGATCATGAGTGGTCGAGTAGTTTGATGATGCCGGGCGCTGTCGGTTGGGACTGGATCGGCATCAATCTTTTAGATGGCAGTAGTCTGATGGCGTTTCGTATGCGTGATGCCGCAGGAGGAACCCTGTTCAGTGAGTGGGACTGGCGTGATGCACGCGGTCATGTGATCGAGAAGCTTAAGGATGTGAGCTGGAAGCCTCTAGGGCAATGGCGCTCACCTCGATCGCTTTTCTCTTATCCGGATCGCTTTACGTTGCGAGTGGCAGATCGCACGTGGACTTTACAGCCATTGATGTCAGATCAGGAAGTCGATGCGCAGACCAGTACTGGCGGTTTTTATTATGAAGGCGCCGTCGAGTTAACAGAAGATGGAAAGTTACTCGGCAGAGGTTACCTGGAGCTCACGGGGTACGGTGCACCTGTGGCGTTGTAGTGGTTTCATTCGCGGTCTCATTCGCAGTCTCATTCGCTGTCTCACCAGTAAACACATTTCTATCAGACTGATTAAATATGGCAACAAAACTCAGCAGTCTCGTCTTCTGGTTGCGAGAATATCAAGTTCTCTCTCGGTACAGAACACAATGGTTTCTGGCATCGCTATTTCTGGTTTTGGCAGCAGGTGCAACACTCGCCGTTCCACTAGCATTCCGGGGGCTGGTCGATGCAGGTATCACCAGTGATGCCATTGACCTTCAATTTATCTACTTGTTGTTGTTAGCGGTGGCCTTAGCGGTGTTGACGGCGAGTCGGTTCTATATGATGTCCTGGCTCGGTGAGCGCGTCGTCGCGGATATACGCCAGCGTGTATTTAAAAACGTTTTACGCCAGAGTCCTGTTTATTTTGAAACATTACAGACAGGTGAGGTATTGTCCAGGCTCACGAGCGATACGACGGTGGTTCAAACACTGGTGGGTTCCAGCATCTCAATTGCGCTGCGCAGCCTCCTGATGTTGCTCGGTGGTATGGCAATGATGCTGATTACAAGCACCTGGCTCGCAAGTGTCATGATCGTCCTTCTGGTTCTGGTTGTGCTTCCGCTCTGGGCAATGGGAAGGCGTGTGCGAAAAATGTCGCGCGCAAGCCAGGATAAGGTTGCAGACACGAGCGCGATGGCGGGAGAGGTTTTAAACGCGGTCACGACTGTGCAAGCTTTTGTACGTGAATCGTACGAGCAAAAGCGTTTTGATACCGCAGTGGAAATAGCTTTCAGTGAAGCTAAAAAACGCATGGCAGCTCGTTCCTTACTGACTGCTCTGGCAATAATGATGGCCTTTGGTGTGATTGTGTTTGTCTTGTGGATCGGGACTCGGCAAGTCACTGCGGGTGCAATGTCATTGGGGGAGCTTACACAGTTTGTTCTTTATGCTGTGTTCATTGCAGGATCGATTGGCGCATTGTCTGAAACCTGGGGAGATTTGCAGCGTGCCGCGGGAGCGATGGAGCGATTGGTGGAACTCATGCAGGCAGAACCTGCCCTAGCTGATGATACGAATACTCTTAAGTCTGCGCCGTCTCATCAAGTTCAACAGTCTAAAACTTTGGATCGTGCCGATGCGTTAGTGTTGAATGACGTCACATTCAGCTATCCTTCGCGACCTGATTTTTTTGCGATGCATCATGTGTCATTTGTTGTTCCGCAGGGTGGGCGCTATGCGTTAGTAGGTACCTCAGGCGCGGGTAAAAGCACGCTGTTTTCGATGTTGTTGCGCTTTTATGAACCGAAATCGGGAAAAATCGAAATTTTTGGTCGAAATGTTAGCGAGTGGCCAGTGAGTGATTTACGTCATCGCATCGGGATAGTCCCGCAAGAGCCGGTTATTTTCGCTGCAAGTGCAATGGAAAATATCCGTTACGGAAGGCTCGATGCAAGCGATCAGGAAGTGATCGCTGCTGCAAAGACTGCACACGCACACGGTTTTATTTCCGCGTTACCCGAGGGGTACAGTAGTTTTTTAGGAGAGCGTGGCGTACGTTTGTCGGGTGGTCAAAAACAACGGATTTCCATTGCACGTGCTATCTTGAAAAATCCTCCGATTTTGCTGCTGGATGAAGCAACGAGTGCGCTGGATGCAGAGTCAGAGCGCGAGGTTCAAATGGCACTGGATACTGTGCTGCCAGGCAGAACTTCACTGACGATTGCCCACCGACTTTCAACCGTGATGCGAGCAGATCACATCATCGTATTGGAGGATGGTACGGTGGTTGAACAAGGCAGACATGAGACATTGATCACGCAAGGTGGGCTATATGCCAGACTCGCCAAACTTCAATTTACTTAAAGAGTTGGCATTCACTTCTCAAATTAACTGTTTAATCCAGCACTACGACCAGTGTTGAAAATTTATAAATAGGATGATTAGGGAAGGTGACGCTTATTTTTGATTACACGAAAAGTTAAATTGATTCTGGCCCCTGCTGCGCGCTTTGTTTTTAATAGACTATGGTGCCAATAAGTTTGTGCCGGAGCATGCATGACTAAGGCGCTACCATTCTCTAGCATCAGAGAATGTACTGTCTTATCATGTCTGTGTCTGAAAGCAAATTTACGTACTTCACCGAGGCTAATAGAAACAATAGGTGCAGCGCAATCCAGTTCTTTTTCATCATCGCTATGCCATCCCATGCCCTCATCTCCAGAGTGATAGAGATTAAGTAAGCATGAGTTAAATTGCCATTGCGACAGAGCCTGCGCTTTATTTTTGATGATTAACAGTTCTGGCGTCCAGGCTTGTGGATCTTTTTTTACACCTGAATATGTATAGGAGCAGTCAGGATCACCTATCCAGGCGACTTTTCTCTGCGTGATGATCTTTTTGCCAAACATCATCAGTTCATCAGACTTCCAGTCTAGAGAGGTCGCAAGCCGATTAAAAAGTTGCTCACTATTTTTCTGATCAAACATGTCTGGAAAATAGAACGCACTCCCATCTTTTGATAGGATATTTTCGCTGGACGAGGATGGGGCTAGTTCAAAAAGTTTGGCTTGCATGGTGTGGATGAGGCTTTTTCAACTGCGGTAAAGTCTTCAAACCATTAGAGTAAACTTAAATTCAATTTTAAGTCGCCAAACTCACTTCCCCAAGCCCTTTATTGCATGAAAAATTTTAGTCATTATCCTACTCTCGCCTTTGTAGATATAGAAACGACGGGCTCTCATTTTGAACGAGATCGTATTACTGAAATCGGTATCAAAACGCTCGCCAATGAGCAAGAGAGTGTGTGGGAAAATCTGATTAATCCAGAAACTTTTATCCCGCTGAATATTCAAAGACTGACCGGTATCTCACCACGGATGGTTGCTGGGCAACCTAATTTTGAGGATCTGGCGTTACAGATCAAAAAAGAGCTCGAGGGAAAAATTTTCGTCGCGCATAATGCGCGCTTTGATCATGGATTCATCAAAGCCTCCTTCAAGAGAATAGGGATTGATTTCAGGCCTAAGGTCCTGTGTACCGTTAAGCTTTCCAGACTATTGTTTCCTGATCAACCTCGCCACAACCTGGATACCATCATCAACGCCCATGGTCTGAGCGTGAGTGCGAGACATCGGGCGTTAGGCGATGCAGATTTATTATTACAGTTCTGGCGCGTGTGCGAACAGAAAGTCGGTCCTGAGCGTTTGCTCAACGCGCTTAATCAATTAATTGGTCATGCGAGTCTGCCCCCTCATATTGATCAGAGTTTGATTGATGCCATTCCTGATGCGCCCGGGTGTTACATCATGTATGGTGAAAATAGGTCACCTCTTTATATTGGTAAAAGTATTGCTTTGCGTTCGCGAGTCGTTGGACACTTTCAAGCAGCGCTCACGAACCGTAAAGAAATGAAGCTCTCCATGCAAGTGCATGATGTGGACTGGATCGAGACGAGTGGGGAGTTAGGTGCACTTATTCTGGAATCTAAACTCATCAAAGAACGTATGCCCAGCATGAACATTAAACTGCGTCGTTCAAAGGATTTGTGTGCATGGCGGCTGGCTCATGATTCAGCTGGCGTGTTGCGGCCAACACTGGTTAGTCATCAGGAGTTGACTCCCGGTCTACAAGATAATCTCTATGGGCTGTTTTATAGCAAAAGAGAGGCGCACGCATATCTCGAGGCAGTCTCTAAAAAATATCGACTCTGTGCAGCATTACTCGGACTGGAAAAAGTAGATGAAGGAAAATCCTGCTTTGCCTATCAGGTCAAACAATGTACGGGCGCATGTGTCGGTATGTCCCCGATCGATATGCATAATTTACAAGTCCAAACAGCGCTGAATTTTTACAAAGTTCAAGCTTGGCCCTACCAGAGCCCGATCGCAGTCAGAGAGGGAGACGAAATGATCGTACTCAACAACTGGTGTTATTTGGGTACGGCAATCAATGAGGAAGAACTCTATGAACTGGCAGACTCTGAGCAGGGCGAGTTTGATCTGGATATTTATAAGCTTCTGAAAAAAGCCCTGGCAGGTCCTTTCAAGCAGCAGGTGATTAAATTGAATCAAAGAAATTAATCGTAATTGTTTATTTTTTATTTGCTCGCATGCGATCAAGTAACGAGTCATAGATTGGTTCGCCACGCAATAGTGTGGCCACGACAACAGCCGCAACGGATGCAAATAGCAAGGGAATCGTCAGATCAACGCGTCCAGTCATTTCGATCACAAGTAAAATCCCGGTCAGTGGGGCACGCACAACAGCTGTGAAAAATGCCGCCATGCCAACTACGATGAATGCCGGTGTATTAAGCGGATGCGTATAGATTTCAAAATGATTAAGTCCCCCCGAGAATAGTGCGCCAGTCAGAGCACCTACTAATAGTAAAGGTGCAAAGAGTCCTCCAGGTGCACCTGCGCTGTAACTGACAACGCCAAGTCCCCAGCGCACGATGATCAGCACAATCATCGTTTTGAAGGCGAAGTCTCCATTAATGAGTGACTGAATTTGAGTTTCACCGCCACCCACCCAATGGGGGGCTATCCAGGCTAGCCCGCCAACCATCGCACCAATGAACCCCGCTTTGATTTCAGGCAATATGCGCGAGCTGTTGGTAAATGTATTTATTCCCGCCACAATACATTTGTTATACAGCACACCAAGTGCTCCCAGGATCATCCCAAGTAAGGTGTAAGCCAGCAGTGTGAGCGGTGGTTGTGTGAGTATCCCGTTTGTATGAAATTCGATTTCATTACCAAAGTAAGTTCGAAAAACGCTCATCCCGGTCGCGATGGCAGCCATGGTCACTACCATACGGCGTAAAGTAATTCGCCTGGATACTTCTTCAAATACAAACGCTGCACCAGCCAGAGGAGCATTAAACGCAACGGATAGTCCTGCACCTGCGACTGCGGTGTACAGCATGAATTGATCCGTACGTGCCAGCTTTAAAATTTTTCCGCAGGCATGACCGATTACACCGGCCATTTGAATGGTTGGTCCTTCCCGGCCAAGTGCCATGCCTGGCGCCATTGCTAGCAATCCCCCAATATATTTGATCGGTAGCACGCGCAATCTTGCAGGTTCAGCTTCATGGCGCATGACGGCTTCGACGTGTTGGACACCACTGCCAGATGCTTCAGGCGCGAGCCTGACAAGGCTGCGCGCGAATGCTACACAGATTGCCCCAATGAGCATGGCGATCAACCACCCAGGTAACCATGCGATCGGCGAAGTTTCATGCCATCGGACAAGTGAAACTGAAAATAATTGACCTGTTTGTTCCAGCATCCAGCGAAAACTACCGCCGACGATTCCAACAAGTCCTCCGGCAATCGCAGCGACACATGTCAACAGTATGAGTCCCTGTGTCAACGAATCGAAGGTTTCCATTTGATTGGAATCTTCTGTAACTAAGGACTGATTTTTGTTTTGAGTCATAAATAAGAGCGTCGTTTTATTACTGCAGCTTAAAACCGGAGTTTACTGAAGAGTTGGTGTTGACGGTGAATCGAAAACAGACAAAAAATATAAATTAAACTTAGTTATTTAAATCAACAGATTAAGTATATCTTTGTTAAAAAACTAACCATACGGTTTATAGACGCGCGTATTTTTGAATCGCATCATCAGTTTTCAAACATCAAAAAAAACGCTGATTAAAATAAAAAAAACAGTGGTCAGTAAAGCTGGTAGCACGAACGAAAAAATTATCTGGCAATACGCCGCAGTAAACAACATTGATATAGAGATGTTGCTTGGCAAAGATTATGACGATGCATTCAATGCAGTTCAAGCCGATCGTGCTGTAGCATTTGCGATGGATGATATTTTGCTTTTTGGGTTGATGGAAAATTCAAAAAATCCAGGGCTTTTTGAGGTGGTGGGTAATACATTACAGGCAGAACCCTACGGCTGCATGGTACGTAAAGATGATCCGGATTTCAAAAAATTAGTCGATGCAACGATTGCGCGCCTGATGCAGAGTGGTGAATTCACCAAGCTCTACACGAAGTGGTTCGAATCACCCATTCCTCCCAAGGGCATTGTTTTAAGTATGCCCATGAGTGAACAGTTAAAAAATAATTTAAAGGAGCTGAGTGATAAGCCGATTTGATTGTTAGTTCTGATTTCAGGCAGGTACGTATCGTGCGACATAGTAGACACCTGTAAATGCCATGCCAACTACAGCCGTCATCCAGGCAAT
>JAUSCY010000123.1 GCA_030650995.1 Sheuella sp.
TCTGCGTATTCGACTTCTGCCTCTGCAAGTGCCGAGCCACAATCAAAACACCAGTTAACAGGTTTTAGACCTCGGAATACGTAACCCTTATCGAGAATACGTCCGAGCGCACGAATTTCATTGGCTTCGTTACTGAAATTCATCGTCAGGTAGGGGTTGTTCCAGTCACCCAGCACGCCCAGACGAATGAAGTCCATTTTCTGGCGATCAATCTGCTCAAGTGCATAGGCACGCGCTTTGGATTGCACCTCAGCGACGGGCAAATGCTTGCCATATTTCTTCTCGATCTGAATTTCAATCGGCATCCCGTGACAATCCCAGCCTGGCACATAGGCCGCATCAAAGCCAGCCATATTGCGGCTTTTGATGATGATGTCCTTGAGGATTTTATTTACAGCGTGACCGATATGAATGTCGCCATTTGCATAAGGCGGGCCATCGTGAAGCAGGAACTTGGGGCGGCCAAGACTTGCCTCGCGCACGGCCTGATAAACCTTTTTTTCTTGCCAGGCAGCTACCCAGAGAGGTTCGCGTTTGGGCAAGTCACCACGCATCGGGAACTTGGTGTCGGGCAGATTGAGTGTGTTTTTATAGTCCATGGAGCGCAAAATAAGAGCGTGCATGCTGTGCATCGGCATGCATGGCGGCAGTCAGGGTTGGGAGATCAGGAAATTTTTCTTCGTCCCGCACATGCTGCAGGAGTTCGACGCGGATGAGTTTACCGTAAGCATCCGGATTACTCGTTAATAAGTGAGTTTCAAGCAGAATTCTTCCACCATCCTCGACAGTGGGGCGCACTCCCAGGCTCGCTACACCCGGTAAGGGTTGATCGCCCATTCCGTGGACGCGCACAACATAAATGCCGGAGCGTGCCGCACAACGGGGTGTTACACGCATATTCATGGTGGGCATATTCAGGGTGCGACCCAGTTTTTTTCCATGAATGACATGTCCACTCATGGCAAAAGGGCGGCCCAGCAGGTGTGCAGCGTGATCCAGATCGCCTGCACCCAGTGCCGAACGTACCTCGGAGCTGGAAATCCGGTGACCATGTGCGTCTGTCACATCAGACATGGTCTGAATCTGCATGCCGTGCAGCAACCCAATTTTTTTGAGCAATTCAATGTCACCTGTGCGCTGTCGACCAAAGCGGAAATCTTCGCCGACGAGCAGCCACCGAACGCCTAACTGCTCAATCAGGAGTTGGGTGACAAAATCGCTCGCGGACATTTCGGCTAGCTGTCGGTTAAAGCGCATCAGAATAATTTGCTCGATCCCTGTCTGGGCAAGCGCTGTGAGCTTATCCCTGATGCCGGTAATCTGAGGCGGAGAGAGCTCGGGGCGATGGTTGACCTGGGCGAAATACTCTCGGGGATGGGGCGCGAATGTCAGCACGCTGGGTATCAGCGAATGCTCACGCGCAGCCGCACAGACCCGCTCGAGCATTGAGGTGTGGCCGAGATGAACCCCATCAAAGTTACCAATTGACAGCGCAGTTGAGAAGCGCAATGAGGGCGCAGGAGGGTGGCGATGGATGCGTAAGGATGTTTTCACAAGCAACAGTTTACAATTTCGCACTGCCTTGTTAGTGGAAACCCATGTCCGAATCAACATTTTTACGAAAACGCTTTGTGATTTTGATCTCCGGGCAAGGTTCAAATATGCAGGCGATTGTCGAGTCATGCCTCGCAAACCATTGCGCAGCAGAGGTTGTGGCCGTGATTTCCAACCGTATTGAGAGCATTGGGCTAAAATGGGCGGCAGACAAGCAAATAGCAACACATGCGGTGCTTCACACCGATTTTTCGAGCAGAAATGCGTTTGATGCCGCGCTCAGTGCAGTAATTGACCAGTATTCGCCAGATTATGTGTTGCTCGCGGGCTTCATGCGCGTGTTGACGCCTGAGTTCGTGCACCATTATTCAGGCAGACTGGTCAATATTCATCCTTCTTTATTACCTGCGTTTCCAGGCTTGCATACCCATGCTCAAGCTTTAGCCAAGGGGGTGCAGGCCCATGGTTGTACTGTGCACTTTGTGACGCCTGTGCTTGACCATGGACCGATTATTGCCCAAGGTGTGGTGCCTGTCCTGTCCACTGACTCGCCAGAATCTTTAGCTGAACGCGTTCTCGCGCTCGAACACGTTGTTTACCCGCAAGTCGCCAGTTGGCTTGCCCAAGGTCAGGTGCATATCATGCCAGACCAACGCGTCACTGTTGACGCGGTTCATTCAAGAATATTTGTATCGGAGCAATCAGTATGAGCAACCCTCGCACACCTAGCCGTTCAGGCCGGTCCAAGCCAGGCGATTCGCGAGGTAAACCACGCTCTGGCGCAACTGCGGGCGCACGTCCCGCGCCACGCCCGTTTGATCCGGATCGCGCGCCGCCTGCCAAGGGTTCTGCTACAGATCGACTGATGAATGCCCAGCCTGCTTATTCACGTCCAGGATCGGGTGGCGGACGTTCTGAGTCGGGTGCCGGCTTTGACCGTGGCGCAGACAGAACGGAGTTTGGTGCCGAGCGTCCCGTGCAGCCTGCTTTTGTACATAAACCGCGCCAACCACCCATGACGATCAGGCTGGATCAGATTCGCAAGGTACTCGATGAAGTCCTGACGATGCGTTTTGCCGCTGATTCGGTGGTTTCGCACTGGTTCAGAGCACATCCCAGCCTTGGCATACGGGATCGCGCAGAGGTTGCAGAATCTGTCTATGACGTGTTGCGTAATTTGCGCCTGTATCGCCAGCTTGCCGAGAGTGGCGTTGGTAATGCCGTCAGGCGTCTGGCGATCCAGGGTGCCTTGTCCACAATGGATCCTGAAAAAGTTAAAGCAGTCCTGGATGTCGGTGAGCTTGCATGGCTGGATCGTATCGCCCAGATCGATCCGCTTTCAATGTCATTACCTGTGCGTGAGAGCCTGCCAGACTGGCTCTATGACCGTATTAAAGATTACCCGGAAATTGAGTCGCTGACCCATGCACTGAATCAGCATGCCTCGCTGGATATTCGTGTCAACCCTCTCAAAGCCGAGCGCGACGAGATGCTGGCAGATCTGACGCGTGGCAATGCAGTGCGCCATGCACCAGTGGCTACACCTTTTTCGCCATGGGGGATCCGACTCAAAGGTCGACCAGCGATGAATAAGTGGCATCAGTTCGAGCATGGTCTGATTGAGGTGCAGGACGAGGGTAGTCAGCTGCTGGCTTTGCTGGTCGGACCCAAGCGCGGTGAAATGGTGATTGATTTTTGCGCAGGCGCTGGTGGAAAGACGCTGTTGCTTGGTGCACTCATGCGTTCAACCGGACGTCTGTACGCATTTGACGTGTCTGCCACGCGTCTGGCCCGTGCAAAGCCTCGCTTCGCACGAAGCGGATTGTCTAACGTAGTGCCCGTTGCTATCGACCACGAAAATGATCAGCGTGTGCGTCGTTTGGCTGGCAAAGCGCATCGTGTTCTGGTCGATGCCCCGTGCAGCGGTGTTGGCACGCTCAGGCGCAACCCTGACCTGAAGTGGCGCCAGTCTGTGCAGAGTCTGGGAGAGCTTGTTGATTTGCAGGCAAGGATTCTGGCGAGTGCTTCGCGTTGCGTGGCACCTGGTGGAAGGCTGGTCTATGCGACCTGCAGTTTGCTGGTTGAAGAAAATGAGAACCAGGCTGAGAAGTTTCTTGCCGAGCACCCGGATTTTGAATTAATTGATGCGGCGCCTCTGCTCGCGGCTCGCACGCCGCTGGTGATCGAAGGACCTTATCTCAAGCTCAGACCAGATGTGCACGGCACGGATGGATTTTTTGCTGCCGTGTTCGAGCGTCGCAAGCAGAGCGCTGTTGATGTGACGGGTGCGGTTGCGGCTGATGGTGCTGATGCGGGTGCTGGTGCTGATGCACAGACTGCTGCACCCGCAGCAAAGGCTCTCAAAGAGGTCCCCAAGTCACCAAAGCTTAAAAAAGTAGCTGCTCCTGATGTTGTGCAGGACGAAGTAAATGATGTGCAGGACAGTATTGTGCAGGACAGCGTGGTGATTGAACACGAGACAGCTGCAGGCGCTGCGGATGAGTCGTTAGTCTCAGCGTCCCGTGCTGCCGTGGTACCCGGGGAAAATGCTCAAATTATTGAAAATGATGAAAAACCTGACGCTACTTTAAAACCCGCACCTAAGAAAATTCCATTCCGGCGGGCGAAGAAAAAGACTGAAAGTCTCTAACATCCCC
>JAUSCY010000128.1 GCA_030650995.1 Sheuella sp.
TTTTAACCGAACTAACTTGCCTTTCCGGTATCAATTGCCCTAATTAGACGGGCGATGCGTTGGGAAAGTTCCCCATATTTTTGCTGTAATTGCAAATTATTTTCTCCCTGTGCAATTAATGCACCCTGTTCCTGCCTCAAACTCTCGAGTTCTATGCGTCTCAGAGCATCTTCCCATTCCTTTTGAGGCTCTGGTAAGACTTCCTGTGTCATGAGATCTGCTGCAACAGAGGCCATCAACACCCCCAGATCACCACCTGGGTCTGCTGCCTGAATCAGGGCTCCCAAATGTCGCGCACCACTTGATTGCGCAAGCACAATCAAGTCCCTGACCATTTCCAGATGGGGGCCACGCTCCAGAACTTCAAGCTGCTGATCACCCATTTGATCAACTAACTCGGGATGGCTCAATAAAAGCCTGAGCAAACGGCGTGCCATCGGTGCAACGGAACGCCGTGTAGGTATTGCACCAGGCCCAGGAGGCGCCTCACGTTTACCAAAACGGCCCCAGGACTTTTTACCGCGGCCAGCATCGAAACCTGTGTAAGACTGACTGGTGTAGCCCTGCCTGGCATACCCTTGTTTATTCGGTCCAGGACTGGAGTAATCAGCATTGGAATAGTCAGGAACCTGGGAACCGTAGTCCACACCATCAGGGATATTCAAATAGCCTGGCTCATCTGATGGCATACCAATATGACTGGCGCTTGACTGACTCGCAGTACCTGCGGGTACAGAGCCCGTAATACCGCTACTCCTGCGTGGGGCTTGCGGAACACCGGCAGACATACCGCCAGCGTTCGAGCCCGGAACAGGCAGTCCAGGCAATGCGTGAGGTACGTCGCGCGCCAAAAGCTGCGAAAGTTCTTCGGGCGTCAGCTGAACGAGCCGGGCCAACTCATTTTGCAGTTGGATCTTAAGTGTGATGTCAGGAATTTGTACCAGCAACGGACGCGCTTCATGCACGAGCGCAGAACGCCCTTCTACTTCTTTAATCTTGTGCCGGCTAGCCAGCTCATTGAGGAAAAATGTCGATAGTGCATCTGATTCGCTCAGGCATGCTCTGAAGGCCTCTTGCCCAAACTCGCGGATATAGCTGTCGGGATCATGCTCAGTCGGCAAAAAAAGAAACCGGATAGATATATCATCCCGCAACAATGGCAAACATGTCTGCAAGGCGCGCCATGCGGCTCTTCGGCCTGCACCGTCACCGTCGAAACTGAATACGATGCGATCGCTCGCACGCAACAGTTTCTGGATATGCATCGGAGTCGTTGCCGTACCGAGGGTTGCGACGGCATTGCCCACGCCCAATTGCGCGAGCCCCACGACATCCATATAACCCTCAACAACGATGACGCAGCCTTCCGAACGAATCGCCGAGCGCGCTTCAAATAAACCGTAAAGTTCATTACCTTTGGAGAAGACTGGCGTCTCGGGAGAGTTGAGGTATTTAGGCTCGCCTTTGCCGATGATACGTCCACCGAAACCTACAATTTCGCCTTTTACATTGCGAATTGGAAACATCACGCGTTCGCGAAACCGATCGTAGCGCCTGCCGTCTTCTGATTCAATCACAAGCCCTGATTCGACAAGAATCGGATCGTCGTAGCGCTGAAAAACCTTACCAAGCGACTGGCGATCTGCAGTCGCCCAGCCCAGACCAAAGGTTTTAGCAATTTGTCCCGTTAATCCTCGCTGTTGCAGATAACGAATCGCTGCAGGACTCTCACGTAACTGCGCTACGTAGTGTGCCTGTGCTTTTTGCAATACCTGGGTATGCTGGGAAACTTCTTCTTTACGTCGCGCAGTAGCTGCCTGCTGGACAGGAGAGCGATTTTCCTCCGGAACGGTCATGCCAACGGCGCCTGCAAGCGACCTGACAGCCTCAGGGAAACTGGCCCCGGTATGTTCCATCAAAAAGGTAATTGCGCTGCCATGCGCTCCACAACCAAAGCAGTGATAAAACTGTTTAGTGGGGCTTACGGTAAAAGAGGGAGACTTTTCATTATGAAAGGGGCATAACCCAAGCAGGTTAACGCCCCCTTTCTTTAACTGAACATATCGTCCAACAACATCCGCGACGTCAACGCGCGTTAGGAGATCCTGGATAAAGGAATCAGGAATCACCGATCAGACCATACGATATTGGCGCACAAGAAGGCGCCAATGATCAAAACATGCGTGGAGGCAATTGCTGGCTGCGAATGCGCTTGTAATGGCGCTTGACGGCAGCAGCCTGCTTGCGCTTGCGCTCAGCAGTTGGCTTTTCGTAAAACTCGCGCGCACGCAATTCGGTCAACAGACCGGTCTTTTCGATTGTGCGCTTGAAACGGCGGAGGGCGGCTTCGAAGGGCTCGTTTTCTTTCAGACGAACGATAGGCATAGGTTGCGTGGTATTAATTAAACAGTTAAACCAAAATGGTTAGAAATTACGAATTAGCCATAGATCATAGCACAAATACGCTTGACTTGATTGCTAATCGCCCAAAAATTTAGCCAGGGCGGCAGGCCTGAGTGTATCGTAGCGTTCAAAGGGCTGATGAATCCAGGGATTTGTTTCAAGGTACTCAACATAAAAATCAGGCTTTATAGAAGAATGTGCCTTGAACCACAATACACCTGACTTTAACTCAGAAATACCCTGAAACTGCGCTTTCAGATGCTGACATACCCGCTCAAGCGTGACGCCACTATCAACCATATCGTCAACCACCAGTACACGACCTTCTAGTTGCTCAGACATCATGGTGACGAACCGGGCAATACCCAACTCACTTTGTGTCGTACCAGAGTCATCCCGATAGCTGCTTGCGATCAGGATTGCAAGGGGCTTATCGAAAATTCTGGACAAAACGTCACCGACCCTCAACCCACCGCGCGCCAGGCATAGAATCTGGTCAAACTGCCAGCTAGCCTGATGAATCTGCAAAGCTAATTTTTCAATTAACCCGTTGTATGCATCCCAGTTGACCCATAAGTCTTTATCTGTGCTTTGAGGCAGAGTCATGAGCCAGCTTGGAGTAGTCGGTTAATTACGACGTGAAAGGATTATTCAAAATAATCGTTTCGTTACGATCAGGTCCCGTGGAGACCATCGCAATCTGCACACCGCACACCTCAGACATACGCTTTAAATAACGCTGGGCGTTGAGAGGCAGCTTGTCAAATTCGGTAATACCGACAGTTGAATCTGTCCAGCCAGGCATTTCTTCAAGGACGGGGACTGCCTGTGCGACTTTCGCGGCACCGTAAGGCAGAACATCGGTAAAGACGCCATTGATTTCATAGCCCACACCGATCTTGATCGTCTCCAGACCATCCAAAACATCCAGCTTGGTAATACAAAGACCGGAGATACCATTGAGCATCACGGAGCGCTTGAGAGCAGCACCATCAAACCAGCCACAACGTCGCGGACGACCTGTTACCGAACCAAATTCCTTACCAACGGTCGCAAGTCTTAAACCAATATCATCTTGCAGCTCTGTCGGAAAAGGTCCCGAACCCACGCGAGTTGCGTAGGCCTTGGTAATTCCCAGAACGTAATTGAGCGTCTGCGGACCAACTCCCGCGCCAGCAGCTGCCGCACCAGCGATACAGTTACTGCTGGTGACGTATGGGTATGTGCCATGATCGACATCCAGCAGCGCACCCTGTGCACCTTCAAACAGCAAGGGCTTACCTGCCAACTGGGCCTGGTACAAATTACTGCTGACATCGTGCACCATCGGTGCGATAGCAGGCGCGAGCGTCATCGCCTGATCGACGACTTCATCAATCGATACGGCTGGCGCGCCAAGATATTGTGTCAGAACAAAATTGTGCAACTCGAGAACTTCCTCAACCTTGGTACGGAAACCCTCAGGATCAAACAAGTCCTGCACGCGCAACGCGCGACGCGCCACTTTATCTTCATACGCAGGACCGATACCACGGCCTGTCGTACCGATCTTTGCCTCACCGCGACGTGCTTCGCGAGCCTGATCCAGTGCAACGTGATAGGGCAGGATCAATGGGCATGCTTCGGAAATCTGCAGGCGGGACCGGACGTCGATGCCAGCCGCTTCGAGCTCAGCAATCTCTTTAAGCAATGCCTCAGGCGAGAGCACGACACCGTTGCCGATATAGCAAGTGACGTTGGGATGCATGATGCCAGAGGGGATCAGTCGCAAAATTGTTTTTTTGCCATTGACCCATAAAGTGTGGCCTGCATTATGGCCACCCTGAAAACGCACCACGCCATGGGCGGATTCAGCAAGCCAGTCAACAATCTTGCCCTTGCCTTCATCGCCCCACTGGGTACCAATCACTACAATGTTCTTGCTCATATCGCGTTCAAAAGCCATTCAAAATCGGGGCATATCGCCCCCACACCCCACATCCAACTGTTCAGTTGAAATGCGGGAGCCTATGCAACTCTAGGATACTGCTTTGACAACCCACTGACCGCTTTGTGAAACAAGCTCGCGATCAAATATAAACTCATCATGTGTGGCGTGTTCGCCCGGAAAAACCTGAACAACAATCTCACCCGCCAGACGCAACGCATTGACAGCCTCGCCCAAGCGCGGATCCTTTACTGCAGGCGCACGGATAGCACCAACTGGCTGCGCGGCAGTTAACCCCGCTGCAAGTTTGCGCAAATCAAGACTAAAACCTGTTGCAGGACGTGCACGTCCAAAGGCGCGGCTAACGTTATCGTAGCGACCGCCCTGAACTAACGCGTCATGCCAGCCTTCTGCGTAAATCGAAAAGGTCACTCCGGAGTGATAGCCATATGTACCGACATCGGCCAGATCAACACCAACAGAAACGTCATTTAAGGCTGAAAGTAATTCCTCAAGCGTGTCGAGCGCAACGCACACTCCAGGTATGGATGGCAATTGGGTACGCGCACGCGCAATAACAGAGGCATCGCCATACAAAAGTGGCAAACACGCTAACGACTTTACCGTAAGAGGCTCAAGCGCATCAGTGCCCTCACCCAATAAGGCGATACCAGGCAGATCCTTGTCACGCAACAGCGCCATAATCTCATCAGCACGGGCGGCAGCAACCGGGTCGGCATCAATAATTGCACGCACGAGACCGGCGTGACAGAGATCCAGACGCACAGACTGAACACCCGCCATGCGGGTGCTGGCCAAAGCCAGACGAATAATTTCCAGATCAGCCTCAATGCCAGCATGACCAAAAATCTCGGCTCCGATCTGCAGCAACTCCCGGCTCGACAACAAGCCCGCAGGACGTGCATGCAAAACGGGTCCGCAATAGCAAAGCCTAGTTACACCCGCACGATTGAGCAAGTGAGCATCAATTCGGGTGACTTGAGGCGTCATATCTGCCCGTATACCCAATGTGCGGCCCGACAACTGATCCACTAATTTACTGGTTCGCAAATTCAGATCGCTGCCACAGCCCGACAATAAAGAATCGATATATTCAACAAGGGGCGGCGCAACCAACTCGAAACCGTAGGTCCGGAACTGGTCCAGTAGACTGCGTCGCAGCTCTTCAATGCGGCGAGCCTCGGCAGGCAACATGTCTGCCAGACTTTCTGGAAGAAGCCAGTTACCTTTCATGACAGCACGGTGAGAAAGAAAGAATTCATCAGGGATGTTGAGTCAAGCAATACAAATATAAGACGCATTAAATGGCCCAGATCAAAATTAAGATCAAGACAAAACAAATGCATCGCCCAAACAAAAAGCGGCTTGGGGCGTAAGCCCGGCAAGCCGCCAGAACAATCGTTAAAGCTTACAGCATATTATACAGATTATGGCGCAAGTGTCCCTTTTCAAACCTCAGAAGCGTTGCCTGAGGATCAAAAAGGGGGATTAAGCAGCAAGTTGCTTACTTACCGTTAGAAGACTTCAGATACTTAAAGAAATCCGAGCTCGGATCAACCACCATCAGGTCACCCGGCTTGCCAAAGGCAGCTCTATAACCCTCAAGACTCTTGTAAAAACTATAAAACCCGAGGTCCTCTCCGTACGCTTTTGCATAGAGTCCTGCTGCTTTCGCATCGCCCTCACCCATGATTGCCTGTGCACGACCATAGGCCTCTGCCAGGATTTCCTCACGCTGACGGTCAGCCTCGGCGCGAATTTTTTCTCCTTCCGCTGCACCAATCGAGCGCATCTCATTGGCTACGCGCAAACGCTCAGACTCCATGCGTCGGTACACTGACTCAGAAATCTCAGGAGCGAACTCGATACGCTTTAACCGTACATCGACTACTTCAATGCCAAAGGGCTCCGCGCGCTTGACGACGTTGGTCAGTACCTCATCCATAATCACCTTGCGCTCAAGAGAAACCACGTCCTTAACGGTACGGATATTGACTGAAGCGTTCAATGCATCACGAATCTGAGCCTGCAGACGCTCGCGCGCTGCCCGTTCGTTACCACCAAAGGTAACGTAATAAAGACGTGGATCAACAATGCGCCACTTCACAAACGAATCGATCAGCAGGTTCTTCTTTTCGGATGTTTGAATCCGCTCAGCTTCCTGTGTATCGATCGTCAACAGACGTTTATCCAACGTGACAACGTTTTGAAAAGGCGGTGGCAGTTTGAAGTAAAGACCTGGTTCAGAAACAATTTTTTTGACTTCGCCCAAAGCAAACACCAGGGCAAAATCACGCTCACGCACAATAAAAACAGAAGAAGACAAAACACCCACAATCACTAGCAGGGTAATCATCAGAGGTAATAGACGTTTCATGGTGAGTCCTCCTTAGCGACTGCCGCGATCACGCGTCAGAGTGTTAGCCGATCCGCTGGCGGCTGCAGGGCGCGCTGGCGGGCTCAAAGGCGCAGGCGTGTTGATCACGGGCTGCGGAGGTGTAACTGTGCCGGGTGCGACTTTCGCTGCATCCTGCGCGGTCTGCTGCATGATTTTGTCTAGCGGCAGATAAAGCATATTGTTTGAGCCTTTCGTATCAACCAGAACCTTACTTGCGCTAGCGTACATCTGTTGCATCGTCTCAAGATACATACGTTCACGAATAACAAGTGGTGACTTACGATACTCAGTCAGCACACTGCCAAAACGCGCAACATCACCGACCGCGTTACCGACGATTTTTGCCCGGTAACCTTCTGCCTGCTCAAGCATGCGAGATGCCTGGCCACCGGCCATCGGTACGATCTGATTACGGTAAGCCTGACCTTCGTTGACTTGACGCTCGCGATCCTGACCTGCTTTGACTGCATCATCAAAAGCCGCCTGAACCTGCTCGGGGGGCTGAACGTTCTGAATGGCTACGCTGCTGACCTGAACACCTGTTTGATAACGATCCAGGATTTGCTGCATTAACTTTTGTACATCAACGGCCACAGCAGTCCGGCCCTCGTAGAGGACAAAGTCCATCTTGCGGGTACCAACAACCTCACGCATGGAGGCCTGCGCAGCCTGGCGCACGGACTCATCAGGGTCTTTGGTTTTAAACAGATACTCTGGAGCACCATCTGCTTTCAGCCGGTACTGCACCACGAACTGAACATCAACGATGTTCTCGTCATCTGTCAGCATCAGTGCTTCAGGTAACACGCGATTGCGCGCATTACCGCGAAAGCCAACCTCAAAGGTGCGTAACTGGGACAGGTTAACAATTTCGTTACTCTGAATTGGATAGGGTATGCGCCACTGGAATCCCGCTTGCGCCGTGCTTTTGTAGCGACCAAACTGGGTAACGACTGCGACTTGACCTTCCTGGACAATAAAAAATCCACTCCCCAGCCACAACGCTACAGCGGCACCAACAATGACGCCCAGGCCGATACGGGACTGGCGGGGGGTCGGGCCACCCATACCTTGCTGAGGAGGACGCGGACCATTGTTATGCCCGCCACCTTGATTGCGGCCAAAGAAGCTGCCCAGACGCTGATTAAAATCACGCCAGACCTGGTCTAGATCAGGCGGCCCATTACCCTGGGCAGGACGCTTCGGTGGTTCATTGCCATTTTTAGGCGGTTCTGAGCCATTAGAGCCGCGGCCCCAGCCAGGTTCATTCAGGTTGAATATCTTGGAGAGTAATCTCATTTTTTTCCGGTATTAAAGCGAACTGACTAATTGCACTACGCAAACCATCCAGTCCCGAGCGCGTTTGGGCACTCACAAAAACACGACAAATCGTACCATGTGCGTCAAGCTCCACACGCGGCTCAAGTCCTGCAAGGTCGATCTTGTTATAGACCAGTATCCTCGGAATATCAGCAGCGCCAATATCGACAAGTACTTTATCTACCTCTGCAATTTGCTCATCGCGCTGTGGACTTGAAGCATCCACCACATGCAGCAATAAGTCTGCGTGAATGGCTTCTTCGAGCGTGGCACGAAAAGCAGCAATCAGTGTAAGGGGCAAATCGCGAATAAAACCCACAGTATCTGAAAGGGTAATTTGCCCTGCCCCATCAATCCAGACACGCCGGGTCGTTGTATCGAGCGTGGCAAACAGCTGATCAGCAGCGTAAGCACCCGCACGCGTCATTGCATTAAAAAGTGTCGACTTACCGGCGTTGGTATAACCCACGAGCGATACGGACATCGTCCCGCCACGCACTCTCGAACGGCGCTGGGTCGTGCGCTGACGCTGAACGCGTTCGAGCCGCTCGCGCAACAGGCGGACTTTGCCACCAATCATGCGCCGATCCATTTCGAGCTGAGACTCACCAGGCCCTCGCATACCAATACCGCCGCGCTGGCGCTCGAGGTGGGACCACATGCGCGTCAAACGCGTCGCAAGGTGTTGCAATTGGGCGAGTTCAACCTGGAGTTTGCCCTCGTGGCTCTTCGCACGTAAAGCGAAGATATCCAGAATAAGGGCAACACGGTCCACTACACGCAGATTGAGCTGACGTTCCAGATTCCGTTGTTGAGCTGGTGATAGCGGCTGATCAAACAAGACGACTTCAGCATCAGTTGCCTGCGCCAGCAAAACGGCTTCTTCGAGCTTTCCTGTCCCGATAAAGTAAGCAGCGTCAGGCCTCGCACGCTTAGCAGTCAGGGTGGCAACAATCTCTGCGCCCGCTCCTCTGGCTAGCATTGCGAACTCTTCTGCATGCGCAGGATGATCGGGTGCACCCAGATCAACACTGATGATCAGCGCCCGCATCATTGGATACATTCCATCATATTTTTAATCAAATTTTTAGCTATCCGGTTGAACCAATAAATAAACAAATAAATACGCCCGCCAAAACACAAGGTCTTGGCGGGCGCGGAACTAATCGGTAAAAATTATTCAGCAGCAGCCTCAACCTCTGCCTCAGCAGAAGGCAATGTTACTGCACGTGCAGGCACAACCGTAGAAATAGCGTGCTTGTAAACCATTTGAGTGACGGTATTACGCAGCAAAACTACATACTGGTCAAACGACTCAACTTGACCCTGAAGTTTGATCCCATTTACCAGATATATAGAAACTGGTATGTGCTCTTTACGCAAAGCGTTCAAGAAAGGATCTTGCAAAGTTTGCCCTTTATTGCTCATTGGCAGGCTCCATCTGTTGTTGTTGAAGAACGTATTTGGTGGCAATACATCTAATACTCGTACTCTACAGGGTTTTCCCGAGGTGCGCTAGCAATTGAAACACATGCTTACTAAATAATTTTAATTATTAGCGCAGTTTTTATTCAACTCTCACTTTCAACTGTCACTTTCAACTCTCACTTTGCAGCAGCAAGAATTTCACGACAAGCCTTCACCAGTATTTCACATTCCGCATCTGTACCGATCGTAATGCGCAAATAGTTTGTAATACGCTGTGGTGATTTGAAATGCCTGACAATGATGTTTCGGGTGCGTAGTGCCGCAGCGAATTGCTCACCAGAAAACTCAGGATGGCGGGTAAAAATAAAATTAGCCTGGGATGGCAATACATCGAACCCCAAAGACGTCAAGTCTCGCGTTAGCTGCTCGCGCGAATGCATCACTGCTTTGCGTGTGTGGTCGAAATGTGCCACATCCTCCATCGCGGCAATGGCGCCGGCCTGTGCAAGACGATCCAGAGGATAAGAATTAAAACTATTTTTAACGCGATCCAGCCCCTGTATGAGATCCGGATGTCCCAAGGCATAGCCCACACGCAACCCCGCGAGTGATCGCGACTTAGACAGCGTATGCACGACCAGCAAATTAGGATATTTGGTTACAAGCGATGCCGCAGTCGTCGCACCAAAATCTACGTAGGCCTCATCAATCACGACAACAATATCCGGATTAGCGGCAACAACGGACTCAATCAAATCAAGTGGATGGCCACGACCAGTCGGTGCATTCGGATTAGGGAAAATAATCCCGCCTACTTTGCCGGCGCGCTCAGGCATGTAATCATCAAGACGTATGCACAAATCATCGTCGAGCGGAATGGTTCGGTAATCAATCTCATACAAGCCGCAATACACAGGATAAAAACTGTAGCTGATGTCTGGAAAAATCAGCGGCGCATCCTGTTTGAGCAAGGCATGAAAGACATGTGCCAACACTTCGTCCGAGCCGTTTCCGACAAACACATGCTCGGGTTTGAGTGCAAAGTTTTTGGCAATCGACTCGCGCAAAGCCTGAGCAGTTGGATCAGGATACAAACGCAAACTATCGTTATTTGCCGAGGCAATTGCCTCTATTACGCGAGCAGACGGGCCGTAAGGATGTTCGTTGCTGTTGAGCTTGATCAGATTCTGCATGCGAGGCTGTTCGCCCGGCACATATGGATCGAGTTGACTAACCAGACGACTCCAGAAACGGCTCATAATTTCTCTGCAAAAAGCTACGCGATTTAATTGTCAGCGTAGGGATTAAAGGACGATTTGAACTCAATACGCAAAGGCGTACCGGCCAGCTCAAAGGCATCACGGAAGCGCCCTTCAAGATAGCGGCGATATGAATCCGGAATCGAATCCAGTGCATTACCGTGGATGATGATAAGCGGGGGATTTTGTCCACCCTGATGAGCATAACGCATCTTCGGACGGAAAATACCCCTGCGTGGTGGCTGTTGCTGCTCGAGCGCAGCCTGCAACTCACGGGTGAGTTTTGGCGTGGAAAGCTTAGCAAATGCAGCGGCATGCGCGGAATTCACAGAACGCAGCAAATTATTTACACCCTGTCCGCGCAACGCTGAAATAGTGTGCACGCGAGCAAAGGATAAAAACCGCAGTTTGCGATCAAACTCACGCTGAATCCGTTCGCGTTGTTCCTCGTCTAGGCCATCCCATTTATTGATAGCGACCACGAGTGCCCGCCCGGTCTCCAGGATAAATCCAGCAATATGGGCATCCTGATCAGACACTTCGTGCTGTGCATCGATCATCAGCAACACAACGTTACTGGCCTCGATGGCCTGCAATGTTTTGATCACCGAGAATTTCTCTATTGCCTCGAACACCTTGCCGCGCTTGCGCAGTCCTGCGGTATCGATCAACGTGTATTGCTTACCGCCACGATCAAATTCAATTTCAATCGCATCGCGTGTTGTACCCGGCATGTCAAAGGCAATGACCCTCTCTTCACCGAGCAACGTATTGATCAGCGTTGACTTGCCTACGTTTGGGCGCCCGACAATGGCGAGTTTTATTCGGTGTTCAAAGGGTTCCTCAGGAACAAAGAGGTCATCCTCACCTTTGAGTGCAGCGGCCGTTGGCTCTGCATCATCCGCATCAAAATCCTCAGGCACGGGCTCAACGCCAAAGCCCTTGAGTGCGATCTCAATCAGGTTGACGATGCCTTCACCATGCGCCGCGGAGATTGCAACAGGTTCGCCCAAACCCAACTCATGAAATTCCGCCACAGCACTTCCGTGCAGCATCCCTTCAGCTTTGTTGACACACAGGACAACGCGCTGTCCAAGTTTTCTTAGCAAGCGTGCGATTTCATGATCGTGCGCATTCAGGCCCGCTCTCGCGTCAACAAGGAAAATCACGACATCAGCTTCGGCAATCGCCTGCTGAGTCTGACGTGCCATCTGGTGCAGAATGCCGTCCTTAGCCACAGGCTCAAAGCCCCCTGTGTCCACACAGATAAAGGGTTTATCGCCCACCCGGCCCTCGCCATAATGGCGATCCCTGGTTAAGCCGGAAAAATCAGCCACCAGCGCTGAACGCGAACGCGTCAGACGGTTGAAAAGGGTCGATTTGCCGACGTTAGGACGCCCGACCAGGGCAACTACAGGTTTAAATGACACGGATTAATTCAACACTATCATGATCAAGTTGCCATCGCCAGTCTGGACGAGAACACCTTGGGTTGTTGCAAGCAATGGAGCGCGCAATGCGCCCCCGCCCACAGAAATTCGAGCCAGCATACGGCCATCATCGGGTGCCAGAAAATGCACAAACCCCTCAAAATCACCTACCGCCACAGCTGAACCGATCGCCGCAGGGCTTGTGACCCGGCGAAAACGTAATGCGTCTTGCTTCCACGCACTGGAACCGTCCTGCAAATTGAATGCTGAAATCACATCTTGAGTATTTGGAGCGTAAGCGTGACGATTATCAACCGTCATACCAACATTACTGGAAAACGATTTGCTCCAGACGGGTCGACCGCCAGCGGCAATATCAAAACAAATGATACGTCCCTGATGGGCGACTGCACACAATAAAGGACCGACAACAGCTGGAGAACCGACTACGTCATTGACACGCTCAAGATCGGTAGAGCCTTTAGGGACGGCAACCACACCTTCCCACTGGACATCACCGGTCAATGCATTGACCGCCATCAGTTTGCCACCAGGGATGCCGGTGAGCACCATACCTTCGATCAACACCATGCGGGCAGGTGCGCGCAAAGTAAGCGCTGGGCCTGGGCGCTGAACGCTCCAGATCCGCTCGCCATTTTCTGCATTGAACGCCTGAATCCGATAATCACCACTGCGAACCACTACGACACCAAATCCGACAACGGGGGGAATCACCACTTCGCTGCTGGCTTTACTACGCCATTTGACCTGACCGCTGTCATCGAGTGCAATCACAGTGCCATCTTCTGCGACGACGGCCGTGGTTGTTCCATCGCTGCCAGCACCGGCAGACAACTTCTGATCCAGCTTGACTTTCCAGCCAACCGCGCCTGAGACAAGATCGTAGCGTCCAACGGAGCCATCACCAGAAGCGGCATAAATTACGTCACGTACAACGGCTGGAGCAAACCCCACCCCAGCACCACTACCGATAACCGCTTTCCAACCGATCTGGGCAGAAATACCCGGTTTAAATTCTTTTAGTGGAGTCGGGTCATTTCGTCCGTCATCTCCAGTAAAAACGCTACATCCGCTGAGCACAAATCCGGTCAGCATCAATGCTGAAAAACGCGCAAATTTAGTGAAGCATTTAACTTGCATCATCAGGCTCCCAGCGCATCAATTTTAAGTTTGACCACAGGTGCAAGCGAGCTGGAGGGGCCTAAAGACTCAAGGGCCTTTTTCCAGGCATCGCGGGCTTCGGCGACTTTACCCTGTGCAGCAAAAACATCGCCTCGGCGGTCATCAAAAAGGCCCGCAAACGCAGGAGGGGCGTCACTCAGCTGGGCAAGTGCTGCCTCGTAATCTTTCTGATCCACGAGCAGTCCCGCAAGACGCAGCCTGGCAACAGGAACCAGTGCGATATTTTTACTCTGTGCCAACCACTCTAACTGAGCGCGGGCAGCAGGAATCTGATCACGGGATTGCAATGCCGAAGCAGCAACCAAGGCACCACGTGCCGCGTAGTCGGTTGCAGCGTAATCTTCGCGCAGTGTTTTCATTGCGGCATTTATACGGGCGACAGATTCATCTCCTGTCTGGCGACTGGCTTCTTCGAGCGCCTCGAAATAACCTCGCGCCTGACCCGACTGATGACTCTGATACCACTGCCAGCCACGCCATCCGCCAAGAATGATCACAGCAATAAGCAGGCCTGTTGTGACGAGGGTGCCATACTTTCTCCACCATGCGCGCAACTGGTCGATTTGTTCCTGCTCTTCTAGATCGTATGCCATGCTCTTAAACCTTATCTTTCAAAAAAGCCACTAAACCGTCCAGGGGCACTTGTTGTTGCATTGCATCATCAGGCGATGCCGACTGACGCAACATTTTGACCGAAGCCACTCCCATCGCGAGCTCATCGCCTGCAAGGATAACCGCAATCGACGCAGCACTCGCATCCGCACGCTTGAACTGGGACTTAAAACTACCCGAGCCTGCGTGAACAATGACCGAAATACCCTCATCGCGCAAAGACTCTGCCAGCACAGCGGCACGACGTTGAGACGCATCACCCTGCTGAACAATGTAGACATCGCATTCGGCTGGCGCAGAGACTTCGCCCTGCATCTGCCCCCACAAGTCAATCAGCCTTTCCATTCCGATCGCAAAACCGACTGCAGGTGCAGGTTTGCCGCCTAGTAACTCGACCAAGCCGTCATAACGACCACCACCACAAATAGTGGCCTGGGCACCCAAACTGTCGGTGATCCACTCAAAAACGGTCAGATTGTAATAATCCAGCCCTCTGACCATCCGGGTGTTCAGCTGATAAGAAACTCCGGCGTCATCCAGTCGCGCGCAGACAGCATCAAAATGTGCACGGGATGCTTCACCAAGGAAATCGAATAAACGCGGTGCTGCATTCGCCATTTCCTGCATCGCAGGGTTTTTCGTATCCAGTACACGCAGAGGATTGGTATACATTCGACGCAGCCCATCCTCATCGAGCACAGCTTTGTGCTGCTCAAGGTGGGTAATCAGCGCTGCGCGATGTGCAGCACGCTCATCCGCCTGCCCGAGTGAATTGATCTCCAGACGAACATCTGTGATTCCCAGGAGCTTCCAGAGCCGAGCGGCCATTACGATCATCTCTGCATCGATATCAGGACCGGCCATGCCTAGCGCCTCAACATCAATTTGATGAAACTGGCGATAGCGGCCACGTTGCGGGCGTTCGTGTCGGAACACAGGACCCATCGCATAGACACGCTGAGAACGGTCATAGAGCAAATTATGCTCGATCGCTGCGCGAACCATGCCGGCCGTGAATTCCGGTCGCATAGTCAGTGATTCGCCGTTGAGCGAATCAGTAAACGAATACATTTCTTTTTCAACAATATCGGTCACCTCACCGATACCACGCGTAAACAGACGCGTATGCTCAAGGATTGGCGTGCGCATGTTGCGGTAGCCATAGGCATGCAGCCAGTCACGCACGATGCCCTCGAGTTGCTCCCAACGGGCACTCGCACCGGGTAACGCATCATTCATTCCGCGTATCGCGGTGACTTTAGAGAAAGTTTGTGTCATGTATAAAAATCAAAAAACGAATGCAACTTAAACACGCAAGGCAGCGCCGTAACGACGCGCGACATATTGTTCAACGATGGCCTGAAACTCTTGGGCAATGTTGTCGCCTTTGAGGGTCACTGTACGTTCACCATCTACAAAAACGGGCGCTGCGGGCACCTCACCGGTACCGGGCAGACTGATTCCAAGATCGGCATGGCGACTTTCACCAGGACCGTTGACTACGCAACCCATGACAGCCACATTCATAGACTCGACACCAGGGTAGATATTTTTCCAGACTGGCATTTGCTGACGCAGATAAGTTTGAATCTGTTCAGCCAGATCCTGAAATACGGTGCTGCTGGTACGTCCACAACCAGGACAAGCGATGACCATTGGCGTGAATGCACGCAACCCCATGGTTTGCAAAATCTCCTGGCCAACAATGACTTCACGCGTTCGGTCACCGCCCGGCTCCGGGGTCAGTGAAATACGAATCGTGTCGCCAATCCCCTCTTGGAGCAGCAAGCTAAGCGCCGCAGTCGAGGCCACAATACCTTTGCTGCCCATCCCTGCTTCGGTCAGACCCAGATGCAGGGGGTAATCACAGCGCGAGGCCAGATCGCGATACACAGCAATCAGATCCTGCACGTGGCTGACTTTACAAGACAGAATAATCGCATTCCCTGGCAGGCCGAGTTCTTCAGCACGCTGTGCATTGCTGATAGCTGAGACGACCAGCGCATCACGCATGACAGCCTGGGCATCACGTGGACGAGCAGTCTTACTGTTCTCATCCATCATACGGGCCATCAGTTCGTGATCCAGACTGCCCCAGTTCACACCGATGCGCACTGGTTTTTTATGCAAGCAGGCAACTTCAATCATCTGGGCAAAGTTGTCATCGCGTTTTTTTCCGCCCCCCATATTTCCGGGGTTGATGCGATATTTGGAAAGCGCTTGCGCGCAATCCGGGAACTGCGTCAATAATTTGTGACCGTTGTAATGAAAATCACCAACAAGCGGAACGAAAACGCCCATCCGATCGAGCTGCTCACGAATCGCGCTGACTTCTTTGGCGGCCTCCGGAGTATTGACAGTGATACGGACAATCTCTGAACCCGATTGCGCGAGTTCTTTGACCTGAATTGCGGTTGCCACAGCATCTGCAGTATCCGTATTGGTCATTGACTGCACAAGCACAGGTGCCTCGCCACCAACCGTGACGGTATGCCCTGCCCAACTGATATCAACCGAGCGGGTGGGATGCCTTGGGAGCGGTCCTATCGACGCATCACCTGTGGAGGTCATTTCGAAGCCCCGAAAAGCCATGATGGTAACCAATGGGCAGGCAGAATGCCCTGCCAGACGGCGATACCAAGTGCTGCAAATACGACGCACAAGGTCACAACAATCCACAGGACAGAGTGTGAAGAATGGTTTTTTTGCGCATGGTGCGCACCGAGCGTACGTGTAGAAGTGTGAGCGGCGATACCGCCAGTTACTTTACCGATGTACGGTTGCAATACATTTTCGATTGCTTTTGAATCAACACCCAGTAGACGCGCATAGTTTTTGACCAGTGCTTTAAGTGCCAAACCCCTTGGCAGACTGTCAAAACGCTCAGACTCAAGCGCATCAATATGTTTAGCAGCGAATTTCAAGCGAACCGCCACATCATCAATAGACAGCCCTTGCGCAATACGCAAGGCACGCAAAGAACCGGCAGTTGTAATCAGCTCCGTCGGTGCTGGCGGCGATTCACTTTTTAAAGGTGTCAACAAATCTACGTCGCTCATGCACGGATCTCCTTGATTGGAATAGATTTCTGCGCAGCCATTTTTTCGCTTAACCGCGTTCTGTCACGCACTTCGCCGGCCAGCTGACCGCATGCCGCATCAATATCATCACCACGGGTTTTACGCACTGTGGTGACAATCCCTGCATCAACAAGATGCTGGGAAAAAATCCGGATGCGCGCTGCATTTGAGCGATTTAATCCAGAGCCTGGAAAGGGGTTAAATGGAATCAGATTGAATTTGCAGTGCAAACGACGGGCGATCTGTATCAGCTCTCGTGCATGCTGATCCGTATCATTGATGCCATCAAGCATCACATATTCAAAAGTAATGAAATCGCGCGGGGCAAATTTCAGGTAACGCTCGCATGCCGAGAGCAATTCTTCGAGCGGATATTTTTTATTAAGTGGGACCAACTGATCGCGCAGCGCATCATTGGGGGCATGCAGGGATACAGCCAGCGCGACAGGACAATCCTGAGAAAGTCTGTCCATCATTGGCACCACGCCAGAGGTCGAGACCGTCACGCGGCGGCGCGACAGCCCGTAAGCATTATCATCGAGCATCAGTTTGACTGCAGCAACAACAGGTTCGTAGTTAAGAAGTGGCTCGCCCATGCCCATCATGACAACGTTACTGATGACACGAGGGTCGGCAGATGTTGCTGCCAGACCAGTCGCATCAGGCTCGGCGGCCAGCCGGGCTGAGGCTTGATCCTGCATCAGCTCCCGCCGGGCCCACCATAACTGACCGATAATTTCTGCAGTGGTGAGATTACGGTTAAAACCCTGATGTCCGGTCGAACAGAACCTGCAGGCAACATTGCAACCAGCCTGGCTGGAAATGCAAAGCGTGCCGCGGTCGTCTTCAGGAATAAAAACAGATTCGATTGCATTGCCCTGGCCTACGTCGAACAACCATTTGCGGGTGCCATCAATTGAGTGCTGCTGCGTCATCACAGGCGAAGCCTGAACGACACAGTGCTCAGAGAGCTGGGCGCGAAAATCGCGCGCCAGATCAGTCATTTCATCAAACTGGCTTACTCCACGCTGATGTATCCATTTCAGCAACTGCCGGGCACGAAAAGGCTTGCCCCCCCACTGCCCAACGAGATGGGTCAGTGCAGCGGCATCAAGCCCAAGCAAATTGATCGGTTCAGTGTGCATGTGAGTATCAATGCATTAAAAAACGCAGCGAGTGAGGCGCAATGCTTCACGAGCCAGTCAGCCAGATTAACGGCTGTGAATGCTGATTTCAGGGAAGAAAAACGCGATTTCAACCGCAGCAGTTTCAGGAGCATCTGAACCGTGCACAGCGTTTGCATCGATGCTTTCAGCGAAATCAGCGCGGATAGTACCTTTTTCAGCTTTCTTGGGATCAGTTGCACCCATCAGATCGCGGTTTTTCATGATGGCGTTTTCGCCTTCCAGGGCCTGAATGAAAACAGGACCGGAAATCATGAAGTCAACCAGGTCCTTGAAAAAAGGACGTGCGCTGTGCACTGCGTAAAAACGCTCGGCATCAGCACGTGACAACTGGCGCAATTGCGCAGCGATGACTTTCAGGCCTGCGTTTTCAAAACGGGCAACGATCTGGCCAATGACATTTTTTGCAACTGCGTCTGGCTTAATGATCGAGAGGGTACGTTCGACTGACATGTAAAACTCCAATAATTCTCAATAAAAACAGGGACTTTGGTGCAATTCACCACAGCTTTCCATTCTAGCACGCCACATTCATCCACAACACCCTAAAATAGAGGGCTTTTACTGACGTCAGACCACCCTCCATCTGGGGTGGCGCAGCCAGCACAACCCGCGGATAGAGAAATGAATCAGCCGATTACCCCCCAAGAAGGTGAACTTTCCAAAAGCTTTGAACCAGCCGATTTAGAGGCGCACTGGTACAAGGAATGGGATCGCCGCGGACTTTTTAAGGCGGGTCAGCACGTCAAGGCTGCCACGCCAGCAAGCGGCAGCGGCGCCGTACCCTCCTACACCATCCAGTTTCCGCCACCGAACGTGACGGGTACGCTACATATGGGACACGCGTTTAATCAGACAATCATGGATGGCCTGATTCGCTATCACCGCATGTCGGGTGATGACACCGTCTTTATCCCGGGCACTGATCATGCGGGTATCGCGACTCAAATCGTTGTGGAACGCCAGCTCGATGCGCAGAAAGTTTCTCGCCATGACCTGGGACGTCCGAAATTTCTGGAGAAAGTCTGGGAATGGAAAGAACTCTCTGGCAATACGATCACCAGTCAGGTTCGACGCCTGGGGGCATCCGCTGACTGGCCGCGTGAATACTTCACCATGGATGCGCAGATGTCTGCCGGCGTGGTCGAAACATTCGTGCGCCTGCACAAACAAGGCCTGATCTATCGAGGCAAACGGCTGGTGAACTGGGATCCGCAGCTACTGACCGCCGTGTCAGATCTCGAAGTTCAGTCCGTTGAAACCGATGGCCACCTCTGGCATATCCGCTATCCCTTTGTTAATGGTCCGGAAACTATTACGCATCCCGATGGCACGACGGAAGTAGTCTCGGGCATGACGATCGCTACAACCCGTCCTGAAACCATGCTGGCCGACGGCGCTCTTTGCGTTCATCCTGAAGACACACGTTACAGCCATCTGATTGGCAAAATGGTGGACCTGCCCTTGTGCGATCGCCAGATCCCCATCATTGCGGATGACTTTGTCGATAAAGACTTTGGTACGGGTTGCGTAAAGATCACTGGTGCGCATGACTTTAATGATTATGCATGCGCGATGCGACATGGTTTGCCGCTGATCGTGATTTTTACACTTGACGCACACATTAACGACCAGGGTCCTGAGCAGTTCCGGGGCATGGAGCGTTTTGAAGCACGCAAAGCTGTTGTTGCCGAGCTCGAACAAAATGGTTTCATGGTCAAAATCGAGGCGCACAAAATGATGCAGCCGCGAGGGGATCGCACAGGTGCTGTGCTTGAACCCATGCTGACCGATCAATGGTTTGTCGCAATGACCAAGCCTGCCCCTGCCGATACGCTGCACCCAGGCAAGAGCATTACAGAGGTCGCGCTGGATGTTGTTGCAAAAGGCGACATACAGTTCTATCCACAGAATTGGACAACCACCTACAACCAGTGGCTAGAAAATATTCAGGACTGGTGCATTTCCCGTCAGCTTTGGTGGGGTCATCAGATTCCCGCCTGGTACGCAGAAGACGGCCAGGTCTTTGTTGCGCACACAGAAGAAGAAGCGCGCGCTCAGGCGAAAGCTGCTGGCGTAACAGGCCCACTCAATCGCGATCCAGATGTTCTGGATACCTGGTTCTCTTCAGCGCTGGTGCCCTTTACGACCCTGGGCTGGCCTAAGCAGACAGAGGACCTGAAACGTTACTTGCCCTCAAGCGTTCTTGTAACGGGTTTTGACATTATTTTCTTCTGGGTCGCACGCATGGTCATGATGACCACACACCTGACCGGCCAGGTACCCTTCAAACATGTCTACGTGCATGGTTTGATCCGCGATGCCGAAGGCCAGAAAATGAGTAAATCCAAAGGCAACACGCTTGATCCGGTTGATCTGATCGATGGCGTGGACCTTGATACGCTGGTCGCGAAACGCACTTTCGGGCTGATGAATCCGAAACAAGCCGGCGCAATTGAAAAGTCAACACGCAAACAATTCCCCGAAGGTATCCCTGCTTTTGGTGCGGATGCGTTGCGTTTCACGATGTCGGCCTACGCAACGCTGGGTCGCAACATTAACTTTGACCTGAAACGGTGCGAAGGTTATCGCAACTTCTGCAATAAGCTCTGGAACGCTACCCGTTTTGTTCTGATGAATACCGAAGGCCATGACCTGACCGAAGTTGATGCATCAGCACAGAGCTTTGTTGACCAGTGGATCATCAGCAAACTCCAGCAACTCGAGCTCGATGTAGCAAAAGGTTTTGCCGATTATCGGTTTGACAACATCGCTAACGCGCTCTACCACTTTGTCTGGGACGAATATTGCGACTGGTATGTAGAGCTTGCAAAAGTTCAGATTCAACACGGCACCCCCGATCAACAGCGCGCAACACGGCGCACCCTGATACGCGTACTCGAAGCCTGCCTGCGCTTGCTTCACCCGATTATGCCGTTCATCACCGAAGAGCTCTGGCAAAAGGTCTCAGTCATTGCTGGCAAGCGAACGATCGATCAGGAGGCCAGCATTTCCGTGCAACCCTTCCCTCGTCCGAATATGGAGGCAATCAATCCCGCAGCGTGTGCTCAGGTCGATTTACTCAAAGGTCAGATTGAGGCCATTCGTGCATTGCGTGGTGAAATGAATCTGTCACCTGCTGTACGAGCACCGCTTTTTGCCCAGGGCCCAAAGGAAATGTTGCAACAACATGCAGCTTATCTTGCTGCACTGGCAAAACTCGCGTCTGTCGAAGTAGTCGACACGCTTGCTGACGACGGATCACCCGTACAAATCGTCGGAGATACGCGCCTGATGCTGAAGGTAGAAATCGATATCGCGGCAGAAAAGTTACGCCTCGACAAAGAGATTGCGCGCCTTGAGGGTGAAATCAACAAAACCACTGCAAAACTGTCGAACGAATCGTTTGTCGCTCGCGCACCAGCTGCTGTTGTAGAACAGGAAAAACTGCGTGCAACGCAATTTAGCGAAACACTCGACAAAGTGAAATCGCAGCGCATTCGTTTGAATTGATAAGAGTAATACTTAAATTGATAAGGGCAATAGAATTGAATTAGATGGGTGGAGACAAAGCGCTGACTTTAAGAAAGCGCTTAGTTTTTAGCTAGCGCTGCCAAAAACCGCTCATCTAATGCAGTTAGCAAGCCTTTGCTGCGCGCCTGAGCAATTAACTCAGGACGATTTTCAAGTGTCAGCATCAAGGACTGCTCCCTGCGCCAGCGGGCAATATGTGCATGGTTACCAGACGTCAGCACAGCAGGCACTGTGCTGCCATCCAGCATCTCTGGACGCGTGAAGTGCGGGCTATCCAGCAAGCCCGAAAGCGAGTCCTGAAAAGAGTCCTGCAAAGATGAATCGCCATGATTCAACGTCCCAGGCATTAACCTGACCGCTGCATCAATCATTGCGATTGCAGCGATCTCGCCGCCCGACAAAACAAAATCACCAAGCGACCACTGCTCGTCAACATATTGATCAATGAATCGCTGATCAACCCCCTCGTAGCGACCACAAACAAAGGTTGCGCCCGCAGCAGATTCAGCAAGGCGATTTGCTACTGTCTGTGTAAAAGGTCTGCCAGTCGGGGAAAGCAATACAACGGGGGCATCGGGTAAATGCGCGCGCATACGGTCATCATGAATCGCACTCACTGCACGAATCAAAGGCTCGGCCATCATCACCATGCCTGGACCTCCCCCATAAGGGCGATCATCTACTGTGCGGTGAGTATCGGTTGTGAAATCACGTGGATTCCACGTATGAAGTGCCCAGATTTCTTGCTTGTGGGCACGACCTGTTACACCTGCATCGCGCACCACGCTGAACATATCCGGAAACAAGGTGATCGCGTCAATACGCATTGATCAGCCCTTAAAAATCAAGCGGCCAGTCGGTATCTATCCGGCGAGCGGCAATATCGACTTTCTGAACGTGCGCAGCAACAAAAGGAATAAGCACTTCTTGTTGGCGACCTTTTTCATCGGGCACAGGAGTCAGTTCGGTATGTCCTGCAACCTGTTCCTGACGAAGGACACGCAATAAGGCATGCGCACCGTTATCAACTACCTCAGCCACCTGTCCGATCAAACTGGCATCAGTATCAGACTGGCCATAAACCATGCAACCCACCAAATCTACCCAGTAGTATTCATCTACGTGGGCAGTGGGGAAATCATTTCTGGAAACATGAACGGTGTAACCGCGCATGCTCTCAGCGATATCCCGATCGCTAATGCCTTCAAGGTCAGCCACAACGCTCGCGCCTTGTGGACGAACCTGTTTGACAGCGTAGGGTTGCATCACGGGTTGCCATGCTGCGGAGGCAGAAGTCGGGTTAGAAGCACCAACAGCCGCCTTTGCACCGAGGTGCGCAGGAGGAGCGGGCGAACATAACCACCAGATTGGAGCTGCGCGCAAAACTTCGGCTTGCGCCGAATGCGGTTGCACCTTAACCCAGCCGCGAATGCCATAAGCTGAAATGATTCGACCTAATTCGATCAGATCATCTGGCGCTTTTAAGGCGCCCTTACCAGCCATGACTATTCCGAGATCCGGGCCGAATCAATTAAGCTGCAACAGCAGCTTTTGCCGAGTAGTCTTTAACCAGACGGGCGACCGCTGGAGACAACTGAGCACCGACGCTTGTCCAGTAATGGACGCGATCGAGAGCAATACGAAGGTTTTCTACGTGCTCACTGCCGACTGGGTTGTAAAACCCAACACGCTCAATGAAGCGACCATCGCGACGATCACGCGAATCGGTTGCGACGAGGTTATAGAAAGGACGTTTCTTGGAGCCACCACGGGCCAGACGAATCACCACCATAGTAGGTAATCCCTTTAAAAAGATTCAGTAAAGCCTGCGAGTATAGCACTAATACGCAAGCATCGTAACCGCTTCGAACGATTGATTCGTTGTATGCAGGTAAAACAACAACATCAGGTACTACTTACTCAGACCATCAAACACAGCTCAAACCATCGTCCTAACGACGCTTGAGATAATGGATCGCACGGGCAGGCTCCTCTATTTGAGTCACCAGCTCATTACCGGTCTGCCGGCAAAAAGCCTGAAAATCCCGAATAGCACCGCGATCCGTGGTGATAACTTGCAGGATCTCACCTGACGTCATCACAGCTAAGGCTTTTTTTGCACGCAAAATTGGTAATGGGCACGCCAACCCTGTAGCATCAACGTTATGCTGGTATTCGGGTGGCACGCTGTGCCCACTGACAGAGACTTCAGCCACGGGCATCGACCCAGCCAGCTACGCTGGTCAGAGCACCAGGCAAAGCAGCCAGGTCAGTTCCACCACCCATTGCCATGTCGGGGCGACCACCGCCTTTACCACCTATCTGACCGGCAACAAAACCGACCAAATCGCCTGCTTTAACGCGACCCGCCAGATCGGCTGTCACACCACCCACGATACTGATTTTGCCATCTGCAGAACGTGCCGCCAGCAGCACTACGGCAGACTTTAGATGATCTTTGAGCTGATCGACCATTGAGCGCAGATCTTTTGGATCCACACCCTGCACTTCTGTCACCAGAAGTTTAAAACCCGCAGCCGAAGTCAAGGCTTTATCCGTCAGGGCATTACCAGCACTGGAGGCCAGCTTGGCACGCGCTTGCTCGAGTTCTTTTTCGAGTGCTTTCATCTGCTCTTGCATGAGCCCAATACGCTCAGGCAGCTCTGCAAGCTGAGTTTTCAAGGCTGCAGCCGCGCGTTGCGCAGTGGCATTCAAGTTTTGTACCCAGGCCAGGGCATTCGCACCGGTCACAGCCTCAATGCGTCGTACACCTGCGGCAACGCCACCTTCGGAAGTGACTTTAAAAAGACCGATATCACCCGTGCGACTGACATGGGTTCCACCGCATAATTCACGCGAAAAACCGATATCCAGAACGCGGACTGTATCGCCGTATTTTTCTCCAAACAGTGCCATTGCCCCACCCTCGACAGCATCATCGTAGGACATGACCTGCGCCTGTGCCGGCTGGTTGGAAAGAATCTGGGCACAAACGATTTGTTCAACGCGCGCGATTTCCTCATCAGACAAAGGCGCATCATGCGCAAAGTCAAAGCGGGTCTTATCGCCATCAACAAGCGAACCGCGCTGCTGAACGTGAGAACCCAGCACCTCGCGCAGAGCTTTATGCATCAGATGGGTAGCAGAGTGATTGCGGATCGTACGTGCACGCTGTTCGGCATCGACACGCGCACTCACCTCATCGCCCACGAATAACTGACCTGCCTCAAGCTTGCCATGATGTCCAAACACACCCGGTTGGATTTTCTGAGTATCCAGTACTTTAAAACTCGATTTTTTACCGGCGAGCTCACCCGTATCTCCAACCTGACCACCTGACTCTGCATAGAAAGGGGTGGCATCAAGCACAACAATAGCGTCCTGACCAGAGGACACGTGTTCGACAGCAGAGCCACCGACATAGAGCGCAACAACTTTGCCGGCAGATTGCAGATGCTCATAGCCTTCAAAGACCGTTTGAGCACCTGAGTATGTCAGACCCTCGACCATTTTGAATTTACCGGAGGCACGCGCCTGATCACGCTGACGCGTCATGGCCACATCAAAACCAGCAAGATCGACTTCAACATTGCGCTCGCGGCAAATGTCGGCAGTCAGGTCGACCGGAAACCCATAGGTGTCATACAACGTAAATAGGGTATTTCCATCTAATGTCACCTGCGCATCAGCACTGGCAGCAGGCAATGCGGCCAAAGCAACATCAAGGATTTTCATGCCGTGTTCGAGGGTTTCAACAAAACGCTCTTCTTCCTGACGCAGCACTTGCTCAACGCGGCTGGCAGTTTTCACTAACTCGGGATATGCGTCACCCATTTCCTTGACCAGATCTGCGACCAGGCGAAAGAAAAATGGTTTGGTTTGACCGAGTTTGTAGCCCTGGCGCAACGCGCGACGAATAATGCGGCGCAATACGTAGCCGCGTCCCTCATTACTCGGGATGACGCCATCAACGATCAGAAAACTGCAAGCACGAATGTGGTCGGCGATCACCTTGAGCGAGTTATGCGTGAGATCTTTACAACCCGTCTCACGCGCCGCAGCTGCGATCAATGCGACAAACAGATCGATTTCATAATTCGAATGCACATGCTGGAGCACGGCAGCAATACGCTCTAGCCCCATACCTGTATCAACACAGGGTTTTGGCAAGGGTGTCATATTGCCTGCAGCGTCACGCTCGAACTGCATGAACACAAGATTCCAGATCTCTATATAACGATCGCCGTCCTCCTCGGGCGAGCCTGGCGGCCCTCCCCAGATCTCTGGGCCATGGTCATAAAAAATCTCCGTACACGGGCCGCAAGGGCCGGTATCACCCATTCGCCAGAAATTGTCCGACTCATAGCGACCACCTTTATTGTCACCAATGCGGATAATGCGCTCAGCAGGCACGCCAACCTCGTTTTCCCAGATCGCGTAAGCCTCGTCGTCTTCTTGATAAACCGTGACCCAGAGTTTCTCTTTGGGCAGGTTATAGACCTCCGTCAGCAAGGTCCATGCGAACCGGATCGCATCATGCTTGAAATAATCACCGAAACTGAAGTTACCCAGCATTTCAAAAAATGTGTGGTGACGCGCGGTATACCCAACATTTTCAAGGTCATTATGCTTACCACCCGCACGCACACTGCGCTGCGAGGATGTGGCCCGCGTATAAGCGCGTGTGTCCTTGCCGGTAAAGACGTCCTTGAACTGCACCATACCGGAGTTGGTAAACAACAAGGTCGGATCATTGCCAGGTACCAGCGATGACGACGACACAATGGTATGGCCTTGGGACTGAAAATACTGCAGAAATTTTTGACGGATCTCGGAGGTTTTCATCGCGCGGCTAAGAAAAAAAAGGACTAAGAATCTGGGGACGAATAGAAGGATTCTATTGGTCAATTGAGCATTATAGGGGTTGGTTCAGCGCAGACAAATATAGGTACGGAATTCATCGATGTCGGATGTCTCACCTTTCCAGCGAGAAATTTGCACAGGATTGAAGTCTGGGGGACAAAAACATCCACCAGTCAGGGGATTTAGCAGCGACGCGCGAAACCCTACCTCGCCACAACCGTGCATACTGTGCCATGAATAGACTCCCCCAAACCGGGTCCCAGGACTGCGCCAGCGCCCGTCATGGCAAGTGAGCAGCTCACTTTCGGCATTTCGGGCAACCAGGCCATCGGCCTGACAAGGCTGCTGAGCTATTGCAAGGCCCTGCAAATGTAAAAACTCCCCAGCAGAAATGCGTCCCGAAGATTGCAGGCCGCCTGAGGTGTGAATGTCGGCTTCAGAAATAATCCCTTTTTTAACGTTCAGCTGCCCATCGAGTCGTGTGTCTCTGCGATCCTCGCGCCTGACCAGATGTCCAAACTTACTTGAATCATAAAAACTTTTTATAACAATGCTCCCTGCCGGCAAAGGAACTCTTTGCTTTTCGTGGGAATTGGGGATATCGAGATTCGGACCTGTGATGCGGTCTGCCCTAAGCGGATGCACACTCCCCCCAACCCCCTGCAATGCAGCCAGGATTTTACCAATGCGTGTAATGTCACTGGCCTGCGGCTGCTGAGCGGGAAGCGGGCTGGCATAAGTCAGCGCTTCGATCCGGCACCCCATTTTTTCGCAGTCACCCTCCGGAGCCGAAACCGCAATCGAGACGAGATATGGAATCGGTGGCTTGTCAGCAAAACCCTTTGGTAAATGTCCGGCCCTCACCAGCTCAGTAATCGTTGGTTGATACAAATCGGTATATTGCGCAGCACCTGACAAATCAACCGTCATACCTGTCATAAAGTCGGATTGACGCCTGAGCATTTGATTCATTGCGCCATGCACGGTCAGCATCCAGGCGCCAGTTGCCTGAGCCAGCGCATCATCAACATGCCTCATCCAGACCGAAGCCGCCCACGTCGCAACCATGCCTGCCAATGCGATCGTCAACACCAACTCAAACATCGCAAACCCGCGCGCAACATATCTGATTTGCGTCATGCGATCACCTGATCGTAAAAACAAAAGTATTACGATCGCCCTGCGCGCACTGCGCATCAGCCAGAATAGCGTTATAGGGCATCACGGGTTCTATCATCGAGTTTTTAACCAGCACAGGCCCTGACTGTCCGGAAATAGTCACGGTTTCGGCAAGCCGTTGCAAAATTGAAGCCAGTCCCGGACATGCAGCATGATTGACATCGTTAAGTGTCAACGAAAATGCAGCCCCGCTCGCTGCACCTGAAAGAAAAGCCGGCGCAATCAGAATCACGCCTCGCCCGTTACTGCCGCTCCCACCCAGCCCGTGGGCGACCGTTGCGGCAGATCCCACGCCTTTGACTGACACGACGCTGGAAGATCGCAAAGCGTTTACGAGCGTCCCCGTATCCACACCGGCATAAGGTGACGCGCCGAAACCATGCGTACTAGCTTTCAGACGGGCAACAAAACGCTGCACTTCTTCAGCGACTCGAGGAACTTTACTTTCAATCACATAGCCTTGGATTGCCGGTATTCCAACGATAGCGATCAGCATCATGATTGTCGTCACGATCGATATTTCAATCAAAGAAAATCCTGACTGCATACGCCGCATATACGCGGCATGCTCACCATAAAAATCATAAATAATCTGCTGATGCGCACACAGATGACATTGCATGAAAATCTCCTTAACTTAATTGGCGTAATAAAGACTTAAGCCTTGACGCAATTCTTCGAACACCCTGAAGTGCCAGAAAGCGATACCCAGAACAATCGATACCGAACACAGCAGTAATAGCCAGCGAATCATCACCGCCTGCCTGGCAAGCTTGCCGACCGTATGCGCAGAGAGTCGTTCGCACGTTCGCTGAAGACCTGCATCGAGTCCAAGCGTGTGAACCATGTCAACGAAATACCACCAGGTCTGCTCATCAACCAATCCTGTATCAAGAGCATCGACCGCCTCGAAACCCGCATCAATACGTAACAACATCGTGTCGACATGCAAGCCCATCCAGCGCGAAGCACCTGAGCGTTGAATCCTGAGTGCTTCTCTGAGACGAGCGCCAACGTTGCCCCTGGGCTGAAGTAACACCGCGAGCAGAGATAAAAATCTGATGGCCTGAACGATGCGATAAAGCCGCCAGAGTCCCCAGCGATCGAGAAAAACCCTGAGTGAACCAGTCAAATTGGGCAAGGACCACACGCACGTCCACAGGCTAGAAATGATGAAAATGACGAGCAACCACCAATAAAGATGCAGCACATCGCTTATGCGAAAAAAAGATAAGGTCACAGGGCCAAAATATTCAGCTGGCAAAGCTGAAAAGGCCTGTGCAAGGCGCTGCGCGGTAAAAAATGGAATCAACAGGACTGCCGTCACCGCTACAAGCAAACTCAGTACGCCTGTGAGGATGGTTTGAAAAAACGCCTGACGCGCGGTATCCGTCACGCGAACGACGCCAGACAATTGATGTAAGGTTTGTATGAGTGCTCCTGCTCCAGCGTACTGGGCAGCCTGGATTGCCACTAAATCTTCAACGGGTAGCGAGCCATGCCAAGTTGAAAATAAATCACCACCTGTCTTCGGAAAACGTAATGCCCAGTGACGACTCAGTAATCCACGCACGCTTGCAGACGCATAGCGACGCGCATCATCCTGAAAAATATTAAGAAGCGTTTTGGTTCCAGCCGTAGCGCTGATCAAGTCCGCTAAATAATCGTAATAATCAGCACGATGCTCTTTAAATTGCCAGGCTGCGAATTTAAGCCGGACATGCGTCAAAGTATTGAACAGCCAAGGCAGCGGTGTATTCCAGGAAAACCAATCAAACACGAGGACGATTCCGATACATCACCGACTGAAAAATACCGAATCTTGACTCTACTTGCCTGGGATCAACTAATCCCTGCGACATTTTATAAACAGCCACCTGCATTGCTGTTTTTCCGGTCATATCGGAGTCTGAAAGAGTCGTGCAGGCACGCGAATGAAACCAGTCATACAACCAGAGACCATCTTGTCGTTTGAGACCATCGAGAAAGTCAGGCTCAGCGACTGGCTCAATCATTTCTGCAACTACAGTGCGGCCATACGTCCCATTCAAGGAAGAAACTGGCGAGGACTGACACTGCTGACAACCGGTTTCATTACGAAAACGAAAACCTTCAGCAGATACGCCAAGGTGCGTCTCGATCGTTTGCAACCATTGCTTAAACCATCTGATATCCCGCGCAATACCATTGGCACAGATCCATCTGCCAAGATGGATGACCTGCCGGACATCCTGGGCACAATGCACGCATAAACGGGCTATCAGACACTGATAAACAAGCAGTTTTAAAATACCGGGAGTAGACAATAAGTCACGTGCAACACCGATGAAGCTTGAAGCCAGCCGATCGGAAATCAACAAAGCCGAACCTGCATGAACAGTTGTATAAAGATTAACGCCGCAGCCAGCAAGATCCATGAAAGCCCGACCTCCTGCCGTATCGCGGATTTCCCCGATAAGCAGATCATTCATTGCCGAACGTTTAATTGTTTTCAGTTTTGTATCAAAGGATTCGCCATCGCTCTCATCCAGCGTACGACAAATCGTATTTTGTAACGCGTTGGGAATAAGATATTCGGCAGGATCCTCAAGCGTAATGACCTTACGATCTGAAGGAATTTCCCGCATGAGCGTGGCAATCGTAGTGGACTTACCCGAACCCACCACCCCGGCGAGAATCACGGCACCACCTGCTTGAGAACGAGCGCGATGCAGCGCCTGAACTTGTGAGTTCAAATACCCTAAAGCATGCAGATCAGGAGTCAAACTATCCTGATCTGTCACCAGCACTCTCAAACACACAGAGGGTCCGGCATCTGTAGCTAGAGATGCCCAGCGCAACATGACGTAACGATCATCGAGCCATAGGCCAAGTCGCCCTTGTTGTTCAATCATCGGATCAAACACCGCACCATTTCCACCCTGCACACCCATCCATGCAACAGCCAGCATTTCCAGAAGTGTTGCGGTTGGGATCTGCCTATAGCGCTCAGGGCAAACATAGCGACCAGCAATCGTAAAATACACAGAAGACTGGACACGCGTGCGCTGCACGTTGAGGTGTATATCACTCGCACCATGTGCAAGTCCCCAGGCCACCATATCATTGAAAGCCGAGGAATGTGCTGAGTCCTCCGATACTGAGGCGCGCTGTGAACCTGAACCATCACGCTGCGTGGACGTGAGCATACGATCAATCGAAACCATGAGTGCCGGCGTCAAGACAAACAGACTCGGCTCGTTTAATCTGAATCCTCTGTTCTGCAACAATTCAAGTAACGCCAGTGTCTGATCATCATGGCAATAATCAGACAATACAAAAATACCTGCGCTACCGTCTTCGAATGTGACAGGACATATCCGGCCATTCAATGTGGCAACATCGAGCTCATCACACAGAGACCTTCGAAATGCGGGACGCATGGTTAATAGTTCGTCAGGGGACTGTATGACCCGGTGCGCGCGCACACTCCAAGGACGAATAACTGGTGTGCGTTCATTAAAGGTAAGTTTCATGGTGCAGATATTTCCAGGCAAGTGATCTCTTGCGACTGATCTTTAGTTAAATAAATACAAGGCGGCGTGATACGTTCAAGGCCGTAACCATTAGCGATACCTGAAACAGGTTTTTTACCGGCTCCATAAAAAATCACGAGACGTCCGTCAATCAGCACCTCTGCGGACAAATTACGTCCCGTCCCATAAATAGCAACAAGTACAGGGCGATCACTGGAGGAAGCTGCACGGATCGAACCGGGACTTGTTCCAAAGACCTGTCTTCTGGCTGTATCGAGCGCAGCACGTGATTCCAGCTGTAAAAGTTCCTCAACCGTTGTGAGCGCTGTGACGGGAATTTCGATCTTCTGCTCCAAAGCAGCCATGGCGCAGGAAGGCGCTGCGCCTGCAATGCATAGCCATAGCCATAGCCATAGCGATTTATTTAACGGTCGATTAATGCATACGTGATTCAAACATTTCCCCTACGAGTTCAAGAGTCAGGGCACTGCGATTCAGTGCTTGTGGAGCCTGTCGGTCAATACTCAGACTTAGTCTGCGCCAGCGCACTGGCATGTGTAGTCCATCCAGACTTTCAATCGCACGTAAGGGCCCTTTTACGACAAGCGTGCGCTGTTTCCAGTCTGGAAAAATATCGAGTTTGGGTAATGACTGTCCTTGTCGGTCAACAGGGGGCTTGACAGGCAGCAAGGCAGCCTGACCTATCTGGATATGCTCAAAAGCGATACCCACTTTCTGCAAATAACTCATCCAGTCAACAACCATCCATTGCTCACTGAGGTCCAGCGTCTGACTCGCAGTGCTCACTTGCCAGAGGTATGCAGCCTCCTCTAGAGGTGAAAACTCTGTTCTCCAACCCTCTGGCTTAAGTTGCTCAAGATGGGCGTTTAACGCCATGCGGTGCTGTCTGACGAAATGCGCTGCACAATCCCATTTCAGGACGCTCGATTCGCACTGGATTTTTCTCAAACGCCAGCCCATCGGCAATACAGGTATTTGCATCCAGGTCTGAATAACAGACTGGATCTGCGCGTAAGGGTGCCAGGTGTGTTGTGCAGACTGCTCGAGCAGGCTTTGACGCCATAGGGTCTCAGCATTTTCATGAACCGGATCAGACATCTCCTGACTGTCAAATAAAAAAAGATATCCTGCTGTCGCCGGGATCAGAATGCAAAGAATCCGCTTGAACCACGTGATCCGATGAGCATGTGATAGCGGTACAGATTTTAAAATCGAGCTGTCTGACAGTGTTGCCGTTAACCATGATGGGGCGCTCTGTGCAGGCTCCAGGGATTCCCGCTGCACCTGCAGTGCAGGAAATCTCAACCGGATTGATTCGAGTGCCTCGATCGCTTCTGACTCATCCACAAACCAGCGATCTGTATGTGAAAGTACAACCCCGGCGTGGCATACCAGCATCCAGCACGCCCCCTCCTTGATCGTAAGCAAACAAGCTTGTGCACCATGCGGAAATTTATTTGAAAAAATTGCTGCTGCTGAATGTGCAGGCATATTGGATTTGAGTTTCGCATTGTCAAGCCTGACTGCCCCCACGGCGCAGCCATGGGAACTGCCGGCCAATACATAGTGGGTTGCATTGAGCTCTCGGGCGCGCTGCATACCGAGCTGTTCGGGCGCACCGCCAATCAGAGGAGACCAGTCCAGACCAAAAACAATTTGCTCTCCTGACGCATGCTGATGAATAAAATGCATGACGTTAGAATCCGTCTTCGATCTGAGCGGTCACAATAATAAGCGTCGCGGTACGTGACTCGCCTGCCCTGTCCGCTCCACCCACGAGCAAAGGCATATCAGGTGCCAATCTCGTGCGTGAGGACTCTTCGTGCTTGCGGTCAAAGCCTGAAATCAGCATGGGCTGTCCTGCTTTGAGTGCGATCTGTTGGACAGTGCCATTGCCATCGATGCTGACCTGCTGAATCTGAACGCTCTGACCCTGCTCGCCAAATGCGATTGTTTTAAGCGGCTGAGCAACCGTATTGTCATACGCAACTGAAAGCAGGATTTGCCCATCCTCCTGTGCATCGGGCATCAGTGTCAAAAAACTACCAACGGTTTCTTCTTTCTGACTAACCGTAGCGGACATTGATCCGTGTCCAGGCCGTAGAGGTCCTGAGGACTCTGGTGTGGACTTAATCTGATCAATATATGAAAAGGTTGTCCTGACCGCATGCGTCACAGGCCGCCGATTAAGGGTCAGGACAGGAATACTTGTATGTCTCAATACGGTGCCATGTTTGGACAGGGCATTCAGAATGATTTGGCTGGACTGCGCGCTACGTGATCCGGCCTGAATCGACGCGCGTGCTGCGTCGACTCCCATGGCTAATACGGGAGTGGTCAGATTCGCAGCAATCGTGGCCTGACTGAGCACCGCATCCCAATCCAGACCGAATTCCAGATTTTCATTTGTCGCAATGGTAATTTCTTCAAATAACAATCTGACGCGCCGCGTCATCGCGCGATTTTCTCTTTCAACAAATCCGGCGATGGCATCCAAGGCCTCAGGCACGTCCGTCACGACAACAGTCGTAGACGCACCCGGCTGAGCAGCGATGATTCCGGCACGCGTCAGAAAAGGTTCAATGCGTTGCCTGACAGCTTCCAGAGGGTGTTGTTCGGGACTACTCAACGTAGTGCGCGATGTATTATCAAAGCCACCTGATTTATTACCGGGTGCGCGTCCAAGCTGCGCATCTGTCTGCGCTGAAAGTGAGAACACCCGAACATCAAAAACGCGGGTCTGTGTCCGATAGAACTCAATCGCACCCTGGTGGTATCGCCAGTGGATTGAAAGTCTGCGCGCGATAGTATCCAGCACCTTGAGCAAAGGCTGCGGTCCGCGTCCTAGCTCGGCAAGGTGCGGCATGGCGACAACGGGTGTCTGCGAAATCAATGCAAGTCTGGGTAAGAAACTCTCTGCGGGTAGCAGTGACTCTGGTTTGATGCGTACAGGAATCCCTGTGGCACGAGTGATACGCTCTGAAAGTGTGACCAAGTCTGTTTTACCACCTCGATACATCATGGTGGTATCGACGTTTTTACGTAATGCTGACGGCAATGTCACCTCACGCGATACCGGCACGGACTTACTAACCAGCCAGGGTCGATTCACGCGCTGAGCGTTCGCGCGCGTCTCACGATGGGTCATTGACTGACGAAATCCATCTTGTTGGGCACGGACCTGTTCACCCGCCTGTTGTGCGGAAGCAAGGTTCTGACGCATTTTCCCCATTAGCGAACATCCGCAGAGTGTGTTGAGGATCAGTAATAACGGGATGTATATCCACCGCATTGTCATACCGGCGCTCCGGGTAAGATCGTACGGTCACAAGGCTCAGAGGATGGCACTACACGCAGGACCTGATTGGTATAAAAACACGGTTGCAATGGGCGATCAGAGAGCTCGGTGGATAAAAGTAAAGCCTGGACTGAAGAGATAAAGTCATCCGAGAAACTCGCGCCCGCTGACAAGGGAATATCAACGTCCACCACCCAGTGCTCTGGTTGAAATCTCCACCCGCTGATCCCGGTCCAGCGCGTAAGCGCCTGGCGCAGATTCTGATCCTCCGGAGTCACCGCAAACGCCATAGATGGTGCTTTAACGACAGAGGGGGACAAATCACGTGAGGTAGTGTGCGATGTAGAGGAATGCACGACAGGCTCTGGCCTCATCGGCAGAGGTTGCATCGGCGCAGACTCTTGCAGCGAACGAACACGACGTGCCTGGGCTTGTTGACGTCCTGCGCGAAACGATAATCTGGACCAGTGTCCTTCAATGATCGTGTAGGGATCTTGTCGTCTGTAACTCAGTACCTGCTCTTGCCCGTCCTGGCTTGCGAGAATCGCCGGTATGGACTGATTGGGATGCCAGTGCAACCACGTATGGCTGTTATCCGAAAAGACCTGCAGAGGCGCAACAGTTCGATCTCCAGACAATTTCCAGTCGAAATCCAATCTTCCGTCAGGTATCTGTGCGTCATTTTTTGATGAATTAGAGTGAGCCAGTCTTGACTGCATTGCGCACCCTTGGGTCAGCATCACAAAACAAAGCAGGCAACTTACGGGATTGAAATTCATTTCAGTGCAGCCATTTATCAAACAGCTGCAAGCTTGACGCTTTGGACGTCACTGCACAATTGTGCAGCTTCCGTATGGATCAATCGAACGCACAAAAAAACGGAGCCACAAGGGCTCCGCGCAGACACTTATGAAGTGTGTGTTATTTTTTCTTGGTTGTTGCAGGCGCTTTGGAAGGAACGCTTGGATCTTGCATCAAAGGCTTGGATTCGCTCATCGCAATATTCAAAGCCTGAACGGGTGGGGTCGTACCGTTCAGCGCAGCATCAAACTCGCGGCTCATGATGGACTCAACGCGCTGATAGTTCTTCACGCGAAAACCACGGCTGTTTTTGTGGTTCGCATCTTTTAAGCTGGCGATTACGTTACGCGCACCGGGGACCTTGTCATAAAACGCGACATCAGCTGTCCGATACGCAGCATCGGTCAAAGGCAAGAATCCTGTTTTCTGATGCCATGCTGATGCAACGACTGGTTTTGACAAGAAAGCCAGAAATAACATGGTGGCTTTGTTTTCTTCTTTGCTGTGACCTGAGGTCGCCCACAAAGCCGAACCACCGACAAAGGGGGTGCCGGGCTTTTCAGAAACTTGCTGATAATGAGGCAGCTGCGCCACACCAAACTTCAGACCGCGCGTGTCCAGGAACTGACCCAGTACACCTGAGCCTGTCGTGACAACTGCACATTTGTTTTTCGCGAACATTTCATCGGCTTCATCGCCGTTGGTATGCTGCGTAAACAGATCTGAACGCTTCCAGCTCACCATGATCGATAGATGACGCATAAAGACTGAGTCAAAGTTCAGTTCAGGCTGCTGCTTGCCCGTGTCAAGACCATTATTGGGCGTAACCAGAAGCACATCATTGATCGGAGCGAGGTTTTCCAGATGGATACTGACCTGCTGGCTTGTGCCGTACGGACAGGTGTAGTCAGCCTTGTCGCGTAATGCAATCAGATTGCCCTGAAGTTCGATCCAGGTAGCTGGTGGCTTGTTTGCATCGAGACCTGATTTTTTGTATCCATCAATGTTGTAAAACATCAGAGGGATTTCAGCCATGAACGGGAATGCCAGCAATTGTTGTTTGCTGTTGCGCATAAAACCGGTTGTCTGGGGCAGAAACCAGTTCAGATCCGAGATCGGGTACTGTTTCAGAAGCTCATGCAAAGGCAGAATTTCTTTATGCATCGCAGTCAGCTCTGGTGAGCGGTCATCTTCAATCTGAACCAGATTGGGTTTGCGATTTTCTGCAATAGCCTTCTGACCTGCAGCACGCAGGGCAGCGCGATTAGGAAATCCCTTGACGTTAACTTTCGTCTCATTCTGCTCATTGTTGAATTGCTTGGCAAGCTTTTCAAACTCGTTCAGGTTGTAAGGGCTCAGCGTGAGCCAGACGTCAACCTCGACAGGGGCGGCTTGCGCCGTACAAACGGCAAAAAGCGCCGTACCTAAAAATGTGGAAATTCGATTGAAATAAGACAAGCTGGTAGTCCTTTTAAAAAAAATCAGGTGTTGACTGACTGACCTAAAAACGGAAACACGGGTTCTGGACGCAACCCGCTCATTAAATCTGCGAGTGCTCTGCCCGACCCTGCTCCCATCGTCCATCCAAGCGTGCCATGCCCGCTATTGACAAAAACATTGGCAACGCGTGTGGCGCCGATCAACGGGACATTTGAGGGTGTTGAAGGACGCAAACCTGACCAGTATTGCACATGATCATAATCAAGTGCATCGGGAAAAAGCTCGCGTGCCTGCAAGAGCATTGCTTGACAGCGGGTTGGGTTTAACTCCCTGGAGTAACCGGAGAGCTCTGCAGTACCCGCCATGCGCAATGTGTCGCCCAAGCGAGTATAGACAACTTTATGGCTGCTATCGGTCAAACTGACGCTGGGTGCCGCCCCAGCGTTCAAAATAGGAAACGAGGCTGAATAGCCTTTTGTCGGATAAATCGGGCAATGAACACCCAGAGGACGAAGTATCTGGGGAGTGAAACTACCCATCGCGACTACAAATGCGTCGGCTTTAAGATTCTCATAGTGTCCGTGCGCATCGATAACCTCAGCACTGACTGCACGCCCGCCTTCCTGAATAACTCGTGTGACTGACGTCGAAAATTTGAATTGCACCCCAGCCTGGGCGGCGAGCTTAGCTAATTGTTGTGTAAACAAGTAGGCATCGCCACTTTCGTCATCAACAGTAAAATCACCCCCGACAATTGAGTCTCTGACAGGTGCCAAAGCGGGTTCGATTGCGATGACTTCGTCGGCGGACACGACACGACGATCAACACCATAATCACGCATCACGTCGGCAGCCACCTGAGACGCATCAAATTCAGCGTGATCACGATAAAAATTCAGGATGCCTTTAGTCTGCTGGTGATACTGGATACCTAACTCTTCACGCATCAGTTTGAGAGTGTCCCGGCTGTACTGCGCCATGCTCACCATCGCCCGGATATTTATGGCCAAACGACTGGGAAGACATTCACGCAGGAATAGCGCGCCCCAAGCCCATTGCTGCCAGTCAAGCTGAGGACGAAACAGCAAGGGTGCATCGTCTTTGAACATCCACTTGAACAGTTTCAGAGGCGCCTGAGGATTTGCCCAGGGTTCGGCATAAGAAACGGAAATCTGTCCACCATTAGCAAAGCTTGTTTCCTGAGCGGGACCTGCGCAACGATCAACTACAACGACTTCGTGGCCCGCCTGACTGAGCCACCAGGCAGAAGAAATACCAATGATGCCACCACCTAGTACGATAATTTTCATATCAGCGCTGCCTCAGGTGAATAGAAAACAAACATCATTCTCATGCGATTCTGTTTATTCACCTTTTGCTGCAGCGGTATCGGCTTCAGAGGTAAAAGAATCAGCAAAAAATGCTTCTTCGGATAATTTGCATGTAGCGATGAACTCTTTTTGCGCTGAATTCACAACAATTGGTGCTCCACAAGCATAGACTTGATAGTTGCTCATATCAGGAAAATCTTCCATGACAGCGCGATGCACGAAACCGGTGCGACCCGTCCATTTGTCTTCCGATCGTGCATCTGAAATTACGGGGATGTAAGTAAAGTCAGGAATTGTGTTTGCCCAGCTTTGAGCCAACTCATTCATGTACAGATCGGCTGGTCTGCGCCCTCCCCAGTACAGTGTCACCGGACGGCTGATTTTCTGGTGGACCATATGCTCAACAATCGACTTGATCGGAGCGAAACCTGTACCGCTCGCCAGCATGATCACGGGTAGCGTGCTGTCTTCGCGTAAGAAAAACGAACCGAAAGGTCCTTCCAGACGCAAAATCTCACGTTCTTTCATTTGTGTAGCGCCTGCACCAAAGACGTGATCAGTAAACAATCCGCCTGGTAAATGCCTGATATGCAACTCAATCGCCGCCGCCGAATGGGGTGGATTCGCCATCGAGTAGCTGCGTCGTTTACCGTCTTTAAGCATCACTTCGATGTACTGACCTGCATAAAAACGAAAGGTATCGGCCGCAGGCAATTGCAGTTGCAACACCTCGACATCAGGAGCCAGGCGTTGCATGGAGGTCACACGCGAGGGCAGCTTACGAATCTGTATGTCTGAAGCGAGTCTCACCTCGCGGGACTCAATCACCAGGTCTGATTGCGCATGCGCCTGGCATAAGAGCGTGTATCCAGCCTCGCGTTCTTCGGGTGAGAGGGTTTGAGCGGGCGTCGTACCCGCATCTACCGTGCCAGACACTACTTTAGCTTTACACGTCGAGCAGGCACCACTGCGGCAGCTATAAGGCAACACAATGCCGGCTGCTAGCGCAGCGTCCAGGACGGACTGATCGGCTGAAGCGGAAAACTGATGCTGACTGGGAAGAACGGTAACCTGGAAAGACATAGAAAGAGAGCCTAAAAGTATGTAAATAGCAGAATTAAGAACATTTTATCGGAACTTGACAAAACCTTTATCTAAATTTGCTTAAGTCCCCTGCCCGACAAGGTCAGGGGACTTAAGGTTCAGAGCACGGGTGAAAGCACTGGCTCTTTAGAGCGGATATCAAGCAGCTTTCCTTTGCGTGCGCGTTTGGAAAGATAAGGATGGAGGGCCGGACCGGAAATAATGTCTTCGACTTGCTTGTTGCGATAAATACCCGTCACGCGCATGCCTTTGGCAGACAAAGGCAAAGTCTGAGCAATAGTATCTGGGGCATCGAGTCCCATCAGAATCGTGCCGCGACCTCCCCCCGTCATGCTCTTGACGTCTTCGACTGCGATCACCAGCAAGCGGGCGCGGCTGGAGAACAAGGCAACGTAAATCGAGTCTGTAAAAACGGGGACGGGTCTGAGCAGAACGTCTTTGTCTTCAATCGTGACAAATTGTTTACCCGCACGCTGCCGACTGGTCATATCCGAGATACGTGTCGAAAAACCAAAACCCTGCCGAGTCGTCAGCAACCACCGGGTCTCAGGCGCTGCAGCAATGATATGTTCAATCCTCGAACCTGGATCCAGATCGATCATGGAGGTTACCGGCGCACCATCGCCTCGCGCAGAAGGCAGACTCGAGACGGCGACAGAATACACACGACCATTGTCACCGAAGGCAATCAACGTGTCAGTACTGCGGCACTCAAACACGCCGTAACAGTCATCACCCGCCTTGAAAGTAAATTGTGCTGCGTCGTGTCCGTGTCCCTGACGCGAACGTAACCAGCCTTTTTCGGAAACAATAACCGTGACAGGCTCATCAAGCACTTTCACTTCCATCACCGCACGATCAGCGACTTTAATGAGGGTACGGCGATCGTCGCCATAGAGCTTGACGTCGGCTTCGATCTCGCGCACGACCAGGCGCTTGAGACTCGCAGGCTGATCAATCAACTCTTGCAGCTTCTCCTGCTCTGTCTTTTTCTCCGCCAGTTCCTGTTCGATCTTGAAACCTTCGAGCTTGGCGAGCTGGCGCAAACGCATGTCCAGAATATCGTCAGCCTGGCGCTCAGTCAGATTAAAGCGCTTCATCAATGCCGGGCGTGGTTCGTCCGAGTCGCGAATAGTCTGGATGACTTCATCAACGTTCAGATACACCAGCATCCGGCCTTCGAGCACATGGATACGATCTGAAATCTTGTCATAGCGATGCTGGGTACGACGCAAGACGGTATGCGTCCTGAATCCTATCCACTCAAGCAGGACATCACGCAAGCCCTTCTGGCGCGGACGGGTGTCTGTGCCGATACAAACCAGATTCATTGGCACACTGGTTTCCATGCTGGTCTGTGCCAGCAAGGTGTTGACGAATTCGTCGCGATCAATCTTGGAGGTTTTAGGTTCAAACACCAGGCGAACAGCGGCATCCTTACCTGACTCGTCGCGCACAGCATCCAGCATGGCGAGCATTTGCGCTTTAGTCTGCTGCTGCTCGGGGGTGAGTGTTTTTTTACCCGTTTTGACTTTAGGATTAGTAAGATCTTCGATTTCTTCGAGTACTTTCTGGCAAGAAGCGCCTGGTGGCAACTCATGTACGACGAGTTGCCATTGTCCCCTCGCCATTTCTTCAAACTGCCAGCGTGCACGAGCTTTAATCGAGCCGCGTCCGGTCTGGTATATCTGGGCGATATCTGACTGTGCAGTAATGATTTGTCCACCACCTGCAAAATCAGGTCCTGGAACCATTTCAAACAAGGCTTCATCAGATAATGCTGGTTGCTTGATCAGTGCCACGCAAGCCTGGGCCACCTCGCGTAAATTATGCGAGGGAATTTCCGTAGCCATACCGACTGCAATACCTGAAGCGCCGTTGAGCAGCATGACCGGCAAGCGCGCAGGCAGCATCTGGGGTTCCTGATGACTGCCGTCGTAATTCGGAATGAAGTCAACCGTACCTTCGTCCAGCTCGTCGAGCAACAGGCGCGCGAACGGTGTCAGACGTGCCTCGGTGTATCGCATCGCCGCAGCATTATCGCCATCTCGGGAACCGAAATTGCCCTGACCATCAATCAGCGGATAACGCAGCGTAAATTTTTGCGCCATGCGTACTAGTGCATCGTAAGCGGCCTGATCACCATGCGGGTGATACTTACCCAACACATCACCGACCACGCGAGCGGATTTGACTGGCTTGGCACCCGATTGCAGACCCATCGCCTGCATTGCATACAAAATTCTGCGCTGGACAGGTTTTTGACCATCGCCTACATCGGGCAAGGCGCGTCCACGCACGACCGAAACGGCGTAATCCAGGTAAGCCTGTTCAGCATATAGACCCAGTGTCAGCGAAGCATCGCCATCACCAGCGTCGAACAGGCCAGGTTGAGAATTATCAGACATAAGCATTCACTTTGTAAATCAGTTAAACGAGCAAGAGGCACAGCGGACAGGGGCAGGATTTTTAAATATCCACCTCAGCAAGATTGCCTTTTTCTTCAAGCCAGGTCCGACGCTGGGCGGACTCACTTTTACCCATGAGCATGTCAAACATGTTGGTTGTCGCCGTAGGATCGAGTTCGCCGTAGCCAACAGGAAGCATGCGACGCGTATCCGGATTCATGGTGGTTTCCCATAACTGGATCGGACTCATTTCACCAAGACCTTTAAAGCGACTGATGTCCCAGGATCCCTCACGTACTCCCTCTTTCCGTAGTTTGTCCTGAGTGGCCTCAAGCTCACCCACGTCCAGACAATATATTTTGCGGGCGGGTCTTTTCCCTAATGCAGGGACATCGACCCTGAAAAGGGGGGGACGTGCGACATGAATATGACCAAGCTCAACCAATCTGGGAAAGTGCCGGTAGAAAAGCGTCAATAGCAAAACCTGAATATGCGAGCCATCGACGTCCGCATCGGACAGAATGCAAATCCGGCCGTAGCGTAAACCGGAAAGATCAGGCGTGTCGTTCGGGCCATGCGGATCGACACCGATCGCAACAGCGATATCGTGAATTTCGTTATTCGCAAAGAGCCGGTCACGATCGACCTCCCAGGCGTTCAGTACCTTTCCGCGCAGCGGCAGTACAGCCTGGAACTCCTTGTCACGGCCCATTTTGGCAGAACCTCCGGCGGAGTCACCCTCTACGAGGAAGACCTCGGTACGGGTGATGTCGGTCGACTCGCAATCGGTCAGCTTACCTGGCAGTACAGCCACACCTGAACTTTTACGTTTCTCAACTTTCTGTGCGGAGCGGGCGCGCGCCTGCGCCTGACGGATCGCGAGTTCAGCGAGTTTTTTGCCGTATTCAACGTTTGAGTTAAGCCAGAGATCCAGAGAGGTTTTAACAAATCCACCCACCAGACGCACCGCGTCACGGCTATTGAGCCTTTCTTTGATCTGACCTTGAAACTGGGGATCCAGGACTTTAGCTGACAGCACAAAACTGGTACGTGCAAAAACATCTTCGGGTAATAGTTTGACGCCTTTTGGCAGCAAGCTGTGCATTTCTGCGAAACCTTTCACTGCAGCAAACAATCCTTCTCTCAGACCGGACTCGTGCGTACCACCTGCTGGCGTCGGAATCAGGTTGACATAGGACTCCCGCACAACGGTCCCCTCATCGGCCCAGGCTACAACCCACTGTGCGCCCTCGCCCTCAGCAAAATTCTCGTGGTCCTTGCCTGCGAATTGCTCACCTTCAAATAAGGGAACACGCAACTCCACACCATCCAGGGCCTCAGACAAATAACCAGACAAACCTTCCTGATATTGCCAGTTTCGGTTATCACCAGTTTTTTCGTTTATCAACGAAACTTTTACGCCAGCCATCAATACGGCTTTGCTGCGCAACAAATGCGTCAACTCACTTAGAGGAATGACAGGTGAATCAAAAAATGAATTGTCTGGCCAGACACGCACACGTGTGCCAGATTTTTTGCGGGCAAGTTCGGGAGCGAGCGCAAGGGGCTCAATCACATCCCCATTGGCAAAGACCATCCGGTGACTTCCCTCGCGCCACACAACCAGCTCGAGTCTTTTAGAGAGCGCATTGGTCACCGAAACACCGACACCGTGCAAACCTCCGGAAAAGGCATATGCACCACCACCTTTCTTGTCAAATTTACCGCCAGCGTGCAGGCGCGTAAAAACAAGCTCAGCGACGGGAGCTTTTTCTTCAGGATGCATACCGACAGGAATCCCGCGACCGTCATCCTCCACGGTGACGCTGCCATCAACATGCAGCGTGACTTGAATATGTTTACCGTGCCCGGCGAGCGCTTCATCGGCGGCGTTATCAATGACCTCTTGCACAATGTGCAAAGGGTTTTCCGTGCGGGTGTACATACCCGGACGCTGGCGTACAGGTTCGAGTCCTTTGAGGACCCGGATGGACGATTCGTTATATGACTGATTACTCAAGTTATCCCCAACTGCTGTGGAAAAGGCATGCTATTTTACGGAAAATGCTAATACCGGCGTGACGATAAGCTAGATTGCGCAAAAAATGCGCACTTATCGATTGATGAAATACTGCACCGCAAGTATTGATGTTATGCTTTAATCATGAAAAGTAGTCCCGCCCAAGGGCCGGATACACCAATTACCGAGAAAAAAATGAGCGAACACATTAAAACCGTGAGCGATGATAGCTTTGACGCGGACGTACTGAAATCTTCCCAGCCTGTTCTGGTTGACTACTGGGCAGCCTGGTGTGGTCCTTGCAAGATGATTGCACCCATGCTCGAAGAAGTCGCTGCAGAATACGCTGGAAAGGTCACAGTCGCAAAACTTAACGTTGATGAAAATCAGAAAACAGCTACTGATTTTGGTATTCGCGGCATTCCAACCCTGATGTTATTCAAGGACGGAAAGGTCGCAGCAACCAAAGTGGGAGCTTTATCAAAATCACAACTCACCGAATTCCTGAACAGCGCGATCTGATTCGCAACCACGCGCGGGCCCGTCCGAGGCCCGCCACTGGCTCGCCCTGACGCGAAGCTGCTCGACACTAATTTGCACCTATCTGCACTCAGCCCCCAAAATCTACCTCTTCAATTTTGAAGTCACTTTTATACAAATAAATCAATGCACCTTAATGAACTGAAGGCGCAGCATGTTTCGCAGCTGCTAGAACTGGCCGCCGGTCTCGAGATCGAAAACGCCAACCGCTTACGCAAACAGGAACTGATGTTTGCGATCATGAAAAAACGCGCCAAACAAGGCGAACAGATTTTTGGCGACGGTGTTCTCGAAGTCCTGCCTGACGGGTTTGGCTTTCTGCGCTCACCCGATACCTCCTATCTGGCCAGTACGGACGATATTTATATATCTCCGTCTCAGATTCGCAGGTTTAACCTGCACACAGGCGACTCGATCGAAGGCGAAGTCCGCACGCCCAAAGATGGTGAGCGTTACTTTGCTCTGGTCAAAGTCGACAAGGTCAATGGTTTCGCTCCTGAGGCGATCAAGCATCGCATCATGTTTGAAAACCTGACACCTCTGCATCCTGACAAAGTCATGCCTCTTGAGCGTGACATCAAAAGTGAAGAGAATCTGACAGGCCGTATTTTGGATATCTTTGCTCCGATCGGCAAAGGTCAGCGGGGTCTGATTGTCGCGAGTCCGAAATCTGGTAAGACCGTCATGATGCAGCATATTGCGCATGCGATTACTGCCAACTTCCCTGATGCAGTCATGATTGTCATGCTGGTTGACGAGCGTCCCGAGGAAGTGACTGAAATGCAGCGCACCGTTCGCGGTGAAGTGGTTGCGTCAACATTTGACGAGCCCGCTACACGCCACGTTCAGGTTGCGGAAATGGTGATCGAGCGCGCCAAACGCCTGGTTGAAATGAAAAAGGATGTCGTCATCCTGCTTGACTCCATTACTCGCCTTGCCCGCGCCTACAACACTGTTGTTCCTGCTTCCGGTAAGGTTCTGACAGGTGGTGTGGATGCGAATGCGCTGCAACGTCCAAAACGCTTTTTTGGTGCTGCGCGTAATCTCGAGGAAGGTGGTTCACTGACCATCATCGGCACAGCGCTGATTGAAACAGGTAGCCGCATGGATGAAGTGATTTACGAAGAGTTCAAAGGTACGGGCAATTCAGAAATTCATCTGGAGCGTCGTCTGGCTGAGAAACGCGTATATCCTGCGATTAACCTCAACAAGTCCGGCACACGTCGCGAAGAGCTGCTGATCAAGCCCGATGTCCTGCAAAAGGTATGGGTCTTACGCAAATTTATTCATGATATGGATGAAGTTGATTCAATGGAGTTTATCCTGGACAAGATGCGTTCGACTAAGAACAATAATGAATTCTTCGACATGATGAAGAAGTAATTTATTCTGTAATCGGCTATAAATTATTGTGCCGCGCAAGCGGCACAATTCATTTAATTCCCTGGTTCAGGTTGCATAGTCAGTCCTTCTCGTTTCGGTGCAGAAGTCTCAAGAGGTATCAGCGTTGGGTCATCCCAAGGCCCTCTGACCTGGTATTTGGCAGTCATGGCGCGCTCAATCGGATTACGCAGTAAAAACTGCGTTACCAGCGCGCTCACGCCAACAAGTGGATTCACAACAAAACCCGTTGCAAGCGCTGTGCCGCTCATATCAAACATTGGCTTGACGTCAGCGTTCAAATTCCAGGTTTTCCTGGACAAGTCAGAATCCCCAACAAGTAAAATGCTCGCGACCGGGCTCGCAATTGTCAAATTCTCAGTCTTGGCTACGCCCTGGTCAATGGTGAACGCGCCAGAGATGGACTCCCATGGGAAGCCATTTTTAAACTCATTGGAAGGTCTGAAATTAAAACTCAAAATGCGTTGTAATGACTGGAGCGAAAGCAGCTCAAGCAAACGCGCGCTGCGTGAATTAACGTGCTCGAATACGCCGCTTTTCAAGTCGACGTCCGCCGTGCCCGCCATTCCTTCATAACTGAATACCCAGGGGAAATTCACCCAGTCAATATCAGCATTCACCTTGCCACGACCTTCGCGAACTTTTCCTGGATACCCCATAAAACCTGTTAACTGACCAAGGTCGGCAATATCAAGATCCGCATTGAGCCTGACTCCACGGGAAGTTCCTTTCAGGCGCCACTGACCACTGGCACTTAGCGTTGCATGGGGATTTTTGATGTCCAGTTTGTCAATATTCCATATGTTGGCACGGTCAGTATTGGCTCCGATCAAATGCAGAGACCCAAGGCGACTCCCAAACAATGTGAAATCATCAATGCTCACATCCATCGCAGGAATTTCTGACCATTGTTTTTCCTCGATACTTATTATTTTGGGTATTTCTTCAGAATCCGTTGGCGCGCTGCCCAGCGCAAGCTTGGTAAATTTGGCAGCTATCCGACCTTGCACGGTTCCAGAGGCCTCTTTCCACGAAACTGAGCCGGCAGTTTCCTTTGAGTCGATTTTGACAATCCACTGACCTTTTTCGGATTGTGTTGTCAATACACTCAAATCAGTAAAGTTCAAATCATCCACAATTAGTTGTGGTGTACGTACAGAAATACTCTGGACTTGAGGAAGCACGTTATTTGTACGCTTGGCCGTTGCAACCTTTTCAGCAGTGAGTTTGTCGACGAGATCCTTCCAGTCATCCCAATTCAACACACCGAGATTAGCCTCAACGGTCATTCCAGAGGCAGGCAAAACAGCTGGACGCCCCATCGCGATTGCCGCTTGAGTGAAAAAAGTCTTGCGGTGCACATCAGGCACACGTTCAAGTTTTCCATTAATAATTTCACCGAGATTAAAGCTCACAGACTGGCGATTGGTATTGCGCTGTTTTGAGCTTGACCACTTCAGATTCAAAGGTAGTGAGGACTCTTTAGTTTTACCGATCGGCGCAGGTAAACCAATGGAGAGACCCTCCAGTGAGGAGCTAACCGTAACATCAACACCATCGCGGTCATTTTGCGTAACTTGCGCACGATAACGAGCCTTGCCATCAAATATAGTCATGGCTGGTGCCTGGGTCGCTTTAGTGAGCGCCGCAACAGGCAGTACACCTTCGATTGAGACCCCTTTGGAACGCACGGAACCAAAAGCGCCCTGAATAAGCAATGGTTCTCCCAGGAACCTGGCTTGCAATTTGTCCGTATCAATCTGTCCATTAGAAAAAATCAGATTTCCCTGAATATTTTCAAGCTCGGGAAATGATTCGCCCCAGCTCAGATTACCTCCAGAAAACTCGACCCGACCTTTAGCTTCGAGTTTATCGATATGATCCAGATCCACACGGATCGATAACGGAACATTCCAGTCCCCTGTTGCACCAAGCTCACTGAATGCATTGCCGACACGTTCGTTCAAGGGTGTTTCTCGCAAGACATCCACAAACAGTCTTGCTTCTGATTTCAGCGACATATCGACCGAAACCAATGGCTGCCTGCCCATATCCGGAACACTGACATTCAGATTTTCGAGCTTGAGCCTTTCTCCACGGGCACCGAGCAAAGTACCGGTGTCTGAATGCATTTTCAATCCCAGCTGACTGATCAGAATCGTTCCGTCCGTATTAGCGAGTGCAGGCCAACCCTTCACGTCAGGCTTTGAAGCAGCGTAGTCCAGCAGCAGATTCTGATACTGGCCATCGATTTTAAAGACCCCCTTTTCGTGAGGGAGATTAAAAGGAAACTCTGATAAATCCCCCTGGAGGGTAATGGCTGCCTGGCGAAACTCTCCCTGCACGAGCGCTTCACGTAACCAGGTCCTGACATCCTGAGTCGTATTAACCGTCATATAGCGGTAGAGCTCCGGCGCACTTAACCTGACAATCGTGCCGGTCATATTCGCCACACCCGCGGCACTCGCACCGCCCCCGTGCCAGTCACCCTTGAGCGTCAACTCTAGATGAGAGTTACTGAGCGCCAGGTTTGAGATTTGCGAGGCGATCTTTTCACTAGAACTATAGAGCTTCATGCCTAAAGCGATTTTGTCAGCGACGATGAGTGTCGGCTCAAACAATTCGCTATTGAATGTCGCACCCTCGGCACTTGCCTGAATGCTGACTTCTCCTCCGGTCTCGGGGTTCACTGCAAGTAAACCAGACTTGACCATCGGCATCATGTCACTTAGCAGCCCGGTCAAACGCACCTGAGCGTGTTGAGCAGACACAGAAGTACCTAGGGAAGCAGGCAAAGAGGTGCCTATTTTCGCGCCAGCTATTTCAATCACGCTCGAGGCGAGCTTTCCTTTTTGGACGTCGATCCAGGCCCGGCCTGCAAACCGCCCATAGACCTCCGGTAAATCTAGCCACGGAGCCAGCGCAAGCGGTGAAATATCCTGCACCTCAAGATAAACTTCTGAGTGACGCCCTGACTCGGTAGTGAGCGGGCCTAACAAATGATCCGTCTTGATAATCAGTTCAAAACCTTGGGCGATCGACTCTGGAGCAGAACCTCTAATTAACAGACTATGACTGAACAAACCATTTTTGAGTGCAAAATCCACGCCTGAAAGCTTTAATTCCGGCGCTCCGCGCTGCAGATCACTCCAGCGAAGTGTTGCGTCATGCACATCAACAGCACCCTGACCAAGTAACCAGCGCATCGCGAGCGTGTCGCTGTCAAGAGTAAGCTCTGTTTTACCCATTGGATCCAGGACATATCCAGCCACGGAAATATTGCCATCGGCCTGCTTCACAATCGAGACATCAATCCCGTTGATATCAAGATGTCTCAAGCGCAGATCCAGAGCGAGCAGACTCCGCCAGGAAACAATGGCATCAGCTTTCGGAATACTTAACAGAGTATTGCCCTGTGTATTGCTGATATTAAGATTATTGACTGACAGCGTAGGATTCAGGCCCGACCAGCTGGCTACCACGTCACCTATGGTGACCTGAGAGCCAAAGGTTAAAGAAAGCCTCTGTTCGATCAATGGCCGCCACTCGTTGACGTGGGGCAAAACGATATACCGCACGACAAGCATGGTACCCGCCATAGAGAAATAGATGATGAGTGCACAGATAAACAATACGCGGAGTGGTTTTTTGAGAAAATCCAAATCTATGGTCGACTTAAAGTAGTGAAAAAGGTTAAACAATATGCAGTATTGTTCAATTCTCTATTTTAATCCTCTTGGGCAGTCCTGTAGGAGGTAAACACCATGTCTGAATCAAACTTATCCACAGCCCTTGCCTGGTCCGGCAGCTTACAGCGTCTTATTCAGGGAAATCCCGATTTTGCCGACTGGCTTGAGTCAGCCAGCCACACGCCCGTCACCCCTGAACGTCTGAAAGAGTGGTTCGAAGAACTGTCTTCCCAGTCCAGTGACTTGACAGTGCTCGACATCCCATCGTGTCGAAAAGTGCTCAGACAACTACGCAAACGAACATTTTTTCTGCTAATGGTACGTGATCTCGCCGGGCTGGCCCCCCTGGAGGAAGTTGTCGAGGCAATGTCGGAGCTTGCAGACCTGTGTGTCGAGCAAGCCTACCGGTGCATGATGGCGGATCTGATCCCTGTGCACGGCACTCCACGTGACCCCATAACAGGGTTACCGCAGGAAATGATCATTATCGGTATGGGCAAGCTTGGTGGGCGCGAGCTCAACGTATCCTCCGATATTGACCTGGTTATGCTCTATGGTGAGGAAGGTGAAACGGACGGCAGACGACCCATCAGTCATCACGAGTTTTATGCCAAATTAACGCGCAATATGATGCCTCTGCTTTCTGAATCGGATGGCGATGGTCAGGTCTTTCGAACAGACTTGCGATTACGTCCCGATGGTGATTCAGGGGCGCTGGCGTGGAGCCTGGATGCGTTTGAGCAGTATTTGTTTACGCAGGGGCGCGAATGGGAGCGCTATGCCTGGCTCAAAGCTCGCGTCATGCCTGCGCGTGCTTTTGTCGACAGCGATTCACGCCCAGCGCTCCAGCATGTTGAAAGTATGCGTTTACCGTTTGTATACAGAAAATATTTTGATTTTGATGCCTTACAGGCTTTGCGCGTACTGCGTGAAAGAATCCGTCAGGACTGGCAACGTCGCGCACTCGCCCGGCCTGGCCTGGATACCAAAAACAACATCAAACTCGGTGAAGGCGGTATCCGCGAAATTGAGTTCGTTGTCCAGCTATCGCAACTCATTCGGGGTGGAAGAATGCCTGCGCTGCAGCAACGGGGTTTACTGGAGGCGTTGCAAGCGCAACAGCGCGCGGGCATCATGCCAGTCAGAACATGCGAGCAACTGGCTGATGCCTACTGTTTTTTAAGAAAAACAGAGCATGCACTGCAATATTTTGATGATGCACAAACCCATATGCTGCCGCATGATCCGGCACGTCTGCAAGCGCTTGGGGCAGCGATGGGCATGCAACCTGAACAGTTCAACCAGACTCTTGCCGATCACAGAAAATTTGTTGCTGAAACATTTCGAAATGCGTTTCGCATCGCAGGTCTTAACGATGATTCTGAAAATCAGGACACCTCACCTACATCGGGTGCGATGGATGCTGAGGGTGCAGGCGCCACAACTGCTGGATGCAACGAGATCGATCCTACATGCAACCTCGAACAAGTCATCGGATTCTTTGGCGAGGATACGCCAGAGCTCACCCGCCGCGTTGAATCGTTTTTAGACAGTCATCGCGTACGCAGTCTTTCAGTCAATAGTCGCACTCGCGTAGACACTATTTTGCCAATCGCCTTTCGTGCGGCGTTACAAACAGCCTCACCCATGATCGCTGCACTCAAATTACTGGATCTGGTTGAAGCAATTGCCCAGCGCAGCGCATATCTGGCTTTGTTGGCGGAATACCCTGAAACCATGGCGCGCATTGCACGCATGATGGCTGCAAGTCCCTGGGCGGCGCAGTATCTGATTCAACACCCGCTCGTACTCGATAGCCTGATCGCCTGGCGAACACTGATGGAACCACTGGATTTCGCTCAGCTCGCCCAGACGATGCATGCGGATCTGGAACTCTGCGTACTCAGTGATGGCACGCCCGACGTCGAGCAACAGATGAATCTGATGCGAGATACACAGCGTCAAATCAGTTTTCAATTACTGGCTCAGGATCTTGAAGGCGTATTGAGTGTTGAAAAACTTGCTGATCAGCTTTCAGCGCTGGCCGACATGCTGCTGGCCGAGACCATCGAACGCGTCTGGCCTATCGTGGCAAAACCTGACGCAAAGGGTCACAGACCCGCCCCCCAGTTAGCGATCATTGCTTATGGACGATTGGGAGGTAAGGAGCTCGGTTACTCCTCGGATCTGGATTTAGTGTTTCTCTTCGATGATACGCGCGAAGATGCAGCAGAAATTTATGCCAAACTGGGTCAGCGCATCAGCTCATGGCTGTCGACCATGACGTCTTCTGGACGTCTGTATGAGATTGACCTGCGACTGCGGCCGGATGGCGATGCAGGACTCATCGCAGTATCTCTCCAGGCCTTTGAAGCTTACCAGCTAGAACATGCTTGGCCCTGGGAACATCAGGCACTCACGCGCGCCCGTTTTGCCGCGGGTGATGCCCGTGTTGGCGTGATGTTTGAACATGTTCGTCAAAAAGTGCTCACGATGCCGCGCGATGCTTCGGGCTTTGCCCAGGAGGTGCGGGCCATGCGTGAAAAAATGCTGCAAGGTCATCCAAACAACACGCAACAATTTGATATTAAACATGATCATGGTGGCATGGTCGACTTGGAATTCGTCACCCAATACCTGGTCCTGCTCCATGCAAAAGCACATCCTGAACTGATCGGTAATCTGGGGAATATTGCCTTGCTCAAACTCGCGGGTCAGCAAGGTCTGATTGATATGGAGCTTGCAGTCAAAGCTGGTGATGCCTACCGCACCTTACGCAAACTTCAGCATGCGCTCAGACTCAAAGGCGCTGAAAAAGCCAGAATCGACTCAGGTCAGGTTGCGCAGGAACGCGAAACCATCCGAACCCTCTGGGATGCAGTGCTGGGCGAGCCGAAGAAGGAATGAGCCAAAACGAAAATTGCTGAAATAGCTGAAAAACCAGAACATGACGTTAAAATTGAAATATTCCTGCAAATCGATACCCATCACTTTTAACGACTGTCACTATCATGCCTGACGCATTACGCCCGAGTCTTTCTTTACCAGAAGGCAGAACAAAAGTTCTGCTGCATTCCTGTTGCGCGCCCTGTTCTGGCGAGGTGATGGAGGCGATGGTGGTTGCTGGTATTGATTACTCCATATTCTTTTACAACCCGAACATTCATCCTGTTAAAGAATACGAAATCCGTAAAAACGAAAACATCCGTTTTGCCCAGACCCATGGCATTGAGTTTATCGATGCGGATTACGACGTGGATAACTGGTTTGACCGAATCAAAGGTCTTGAAAACGAACCTGAACGCGGTGAACGCTGTACGCAATGCTTTGACATGCGCTTTGAACGCACCGCTCTGTACGCGCACGAGCATGGCTTCGATACCATCACCAGCTCTCTGGGTATTTCGCGCTGGAAAGACATGAACCAGATCAACGGGAGTGGTGAGCGCGCAGCCTCTCGCTACGACGAGCTGCTCTACTGGACCTATAACTGGCGCAAGCACGGCGGCTCGGCGCGCATGATAGAAATCAGTAAACGCGAGGAGTTCTATCAGCAAGAATATTGCGGCTGTGTGTATTCACTGCGCGATACCAACCGCCACCGACGCTCGCAAGGTCGTGAACGTATTGCATTGGGTGTCAAGTTTTATGGCAAAGAAGATCTGGTGACTGAAATCAAACGTCAGCAGGTACCCTCACCCGCTAAGGATCTTGCACAGTCTTTACCTCTACGCGATCAAGTCTTAAAAAGTCCCGATTGAATTCGACGGTATTCTTTGCTGATTAAGCGAGTCTGAGATCCGAAAGTCTTCGGATCTCCAGGTTGTATTGGTCGAGCAAAGCGGTAAAAACTTCACTCGCAAGCACACGGTATTCCTCAATGCGATCGCTGCCGAACAAGTCCTGCCCGGATACATATTTGGCGGGATGAGCCATGATCAGGGAGCCGAAGCTTGCATGCTGTAACCAGGCATCGAGCATGGCCGCATAAGGCGGATGGGGATGTGAAAAATCATAAGCGCCAAAAAAATCACGATTGACTCTGGCGCCAATCTGATGAGCCATTTTAGATAATGCACGTGCGCCCAGGGCACCAATCAGCTGTGCCTTCACGCGTTGCATCCAGGGCAACCCGTTGGACAAGGATCCAGGCTGCGTGTTGCGCAACCAGGGCATACAATCCGGATAGCGCGCCGACAGCACCTGAATCAACTGATTACGAATAACGGGTAACTGGTGAACGTGCAGATGCCCGTCCACAAAATCCGGTGCGCGCCCAAGGCCGTGTTCAAAGTGATCGAGTTGCAACTCAATTTGTTTGCGAACGTGTGCTGCGGGCAACTGATGAAAATAGCAAGAGGCGATCAATTTAGGCAATGGCAGGAAAATGCCCTGCTGGCCAAGTGACTCAGTGAAATTCACATGCAATCCGACATCTATTGCCAGAGGTTTGAGCTCGCAGGCATGCTCGGCAAAACAAGGTGCCATCGTCAGGCAACTCGTCGCGCTCAGGCGATTATGTCGTACGAGCTCAACAACCGCCTCATCCACACCAGGCTCAATGCCGAAGTCATCCGCACAAATTGCAATGGGGTGTTTAAGCGTTGTGAATGGTTCCTGCATCCCGGTAACCTTCACTCAGACCGTTCGTTTGACCGTGCAGGCTTCAGGCACGGCTGACCAACTGCCTGGCGCACGATGTAAAGTGGTCGTCCTTTGACCTCATCGAAAATTCTGGCGATGTACTCACCGACAATGCCAAGCGAAATAAGATTGATCCCGGAGAAAAATAACAAAATTGTGACAATGGTCGGCCAGCCATCGACCGGATTGCGAAACATCAGATATTCACAAACGATGTAGAGCCCATAAGCAAAAGAACACAGTGAAATCGCAAAACCAATCAAGCTGACCGCGCGCAACGGCCAGGTTGTAAAAGCCGTCAGGCCCGCCAGCGCAAGGCGCAGCAGTTTGAACGCATTGAAATGGCTTTCACCGTGCTGTCTGGAGGCTGGCAAATAAGTAATAGATTCAGTCTGGAACCCCACCCAGGCGTATAAACCTTTCATGAATCGGTTACGTTCCGGCAACTGAAGCAAAGCATTGACGACGGTTCGATCCATCAGACGAAAATCACCCGCATGGGGTGGAACATGCACGCCGCGCGATCCCCCCAGTAGTGAATAAAACAGCTTGGTTCCCCAACGTTTTGTAAAGCTTTCGTCATCACGGTTTTCGCGAACAGCGTAGACCATATCTACGCCTGCTTCCCAACGGGCCAGCATGGTAGGTAGCAAATCGGGCGGATGCTGCAGGTCAGCATCAAGAATAATGACGGCATCCCCGAGGGCTGCCTCAAGACCTGCGGTGATTGCAGGCTCTTTACCAAAATTACGGGACAACTGTATGTATCTGAAACCAGGATTGCGCGTCCATGAGGCCATGAGCACAGGCGTCGAATCACGACTGCCGTCATCCACTACGACGATCTCCCAGCTGGCTGCGGTCTGTGTCAACACAGCCTGAAGGCGCGGCAAGAGCAAAGCAAGATTCTCGTGCTCGTTATAGGCGGGCACGACGCAACTGATCATGGCATCGCGCAATAAACGCGTGGCACCTGTGGCAGGATTCGTGACGGACTGGACGTAAGCTTTTGTGGTCATGCGCAAATATTGAAAGAGGTAAGCCCGTACATCATAACTTTCATCTCTCTCCAGGAGGTTGTTTTCAGCGCAATCACGCCTTTCTGATTGCCAGACTTGCGCTGAAAATAGCCGCGATCATGATGATCCCACCCAGAATCGTGCGCAAAGAAGGTATCTGAGCAAATAATATCCAGGCGAACAGGATCGCGTAAACAGGCTCAAGCGCGACCACGAGTCCCGCAGTTCTGGCATGCAAGACCCGTAAACTTGCAACAAAAAGCAAATGCGCGAGACCCGTGCAGGCCACGCCAAGCACCAGGATCCATCCCCAGCTCGAAATACTCACCTCAGGCAAAAGAGGCAAGGCCCAGGGGCACAGCAATATAAAAACTATTAAATTTTGCAAGCCGGCTACAAAAAATGCATCAACATTAGAAAGGTAGCGTCGGTTAAGCACCGCGAGGACACCAAAACCCGCACCGGACAACAAGCCCCACAACAAACCTTCGGTCCCTGCATCCGAAAAATCAAAGGAAGGCGTCACAAGAATCAAGCCCAGCGTCACGCAAATCAAACGCAACCACTCAGGCCTGGTCACCCGTTCACGCAAAATCCCCCATTCAATCAAGGTAATGAAAGCAGGAAAACTCGCAAAACCCAGTGTAGCGACAGCAATCCCGCCGACTTTGACGGATACAAAAAAAGTCACCCAGTGGATCGCAAGCATTGTTCCGGAGGCAATCAGTGCCCACCACCTTCCGTGCTGCAACAGTCCCCTGAGTCCTGCGCCAGAAGCAAACCGACTCACAATCGACAGCACAACGATGGCACACGCGGCTCGCCCCCATGTGATCACGGAGGCATCAGCCTGAATCAGTTCACCAAGAATCCCACAGGTTCCGAACAGTAATCCCACTAGGTGAACAGAAAAGAGAGCCTGCGTACGTGTCATCGAGCGCGTCATTTACCTGGGCCAGCCAAGTGGCACAGCCCAGCCAGTGTAGGTTTTAGCCAGAGGTTGCGCATAGTCTCCCGACTTACTGGTTGAAAGATTCAGGGATACGAGTGCTTCAGCAAATTTGACAGCAACGGCCACGCCATCGATAACCGGCACGCCCAGTCGCTGCGTCAAGGTCTGACATAAAGAGGTCATGCCAGCACAACCCAGCACAATAGCGCCACTTCTGTCACGGCTCAGCGCCTCGCGCGCGCTCTGTTCGATCTGATCGATCGTCTCATTTGCGCAATCCTCAAGTGATAAAACCGGTATGTCCGTACCATGCACACCGCGACACTGATGCTCGAAGCCGTAACGTTGGACAAGTCGCTCAGCCATAATGCAGGTGCGCGTCATGGTTGTCACGACAGAAAATCCTGTAGCGATCATTGAAGCTGCGTGAAAAGCAGCCTCTGCAATGCCCAGAACAGGTGCATCAATTGCCTCGCGCGCAGCTTCAAGCCCGGGATCACCAAAGCAGGCAATCACAACGGCTCCCGGATGCCAGTCTCTTGCCAGACGAACTTGCTCGGCCACACCCGCAGCGGCAAATGCCTCGTCATAGTGGCCTTCAATTGAAAGCGGACCAAAGCTAGGTTGCACAGCCACTATTTCTGTTGATGCTGCAGCGACCGCACATGCGCCTTTAGATATCGACGCCGTCATCGGTGCGGAAGTATTAGGGTTTATGAGTAGAAGTTTCATAGATTTTCTTTGATTTAACTTGTTAATCTTATCTTGTTAGATTTTGAAACAAAATTTTAAACACGGCAGGATAAAAATGCCCCAGAATGGTGATCTTGCTCCAAAAGCGTGCATACCCAAATCTCCATACTGAAGCAGCACAGCACGGAAGCAAATCGAAACGTTTGGCATACTACTTGCTTATCCTATTCGACTAGATTCCAGATGTAAAAAATCAATCATTTCGATACCACCCTCAACCAAAACGTTGGAGAACACATGAAACAGCATAAGTCGATTTCCCGTCTGATGTCCAAACCTCTCGGCTTGTCAGTACTGTATGCCGCCATTGCTCTGGGCGCAGCATTTCCAGCCTCCGCACAGGAAAAAGTCTTGCGCATCGGTATGACGGCTGCTGATATCCCACGCACACTGGGTCAGCCTGACCAAGGTTTTGAGGGAAACCGCTTCACCGGCATCCCTATGTACGATTCACTTACCCAGTGGGACTTGTCTAAAGCAGATGTTGCCTCGGTGATTATTCCTGGGCTGGCAACGTCCTGGGCCGTAGATGCCAATGACAAAACCAAGTGGATATTCAAATTGCGTCCTGGAGTGAAATTCCATGATGGCTCTGACGTCAACGCCGACGCAATCGTCTGGAACGTTCAAAAAGTTTTAGATAAAGACGCACCTCAGTTTGATCCCTCCCAGGTTGGTGTCACCGCTTCGCGCATGCCAACATTGCGCAGCGCAAAAAAAATCGACGATATGACGGTTGAGCTGACCAGCAGCGAACCCGATGCCTTCTTGCCAATTAACCTGACTAACTTGTTCATTGCATCGCCTACGCAATGGAGAGCCAAACTTGCTGCAGTTCCTGCAACAGTGAAAGATCCAGCCGAGCGTTCCAAACAAGCCTGGACCGCCTTTGCTGCTGACGCATCCGGCAGCGGTCCATTCAAAATGTCAAAGTTCGTACCGCGTGAGCGTCTCGAAATGGTCGCCAACAAGTCTTACTGGGATCCAAAGCGCGTACCAAAGCTTGATCGCGTAGTCCTGTTGCCAATCCCTGAGGCCAATGCCCGCACTGCTGCACTGCTGTCAGGTCAGGTCGACTGGATCGAAGCGCCCGCACCCGATGCGCTGCCACAAATCAAACAGCGTGGTTTTGAGCTCTACAGCAACCCCCAGCCCCATGTCTGGCCCTGGCAGCTTTCCTTTGCCGAGGGTTCACCCTGGCTCGACAAGCGCGTACGCCATGCGGCAAACCTTTGCGTGGACCGTGCAGGTCTGAAAACCTTACTGGGCGGCCTGATGGGCGTTCCTAAAGGCACCATGGAACCAGGTCACCCCTGGTTTGGCACGCCGACCTTTGACATCAAATACGATGTCGCTGGCGCTAAAAAGCTGATGACAGAGGCTGGCTACTCTGCTGCAAAACCACTGAAAACCAAGGTTCAGATCTCCGCATCAGGCTCTGGCCAGATGATGCCTCTGCCCATGAACGAGTTTGTGCAACAGTCGCTCAAGCAGTGTTTCATTGACGTCGAGTTCGACGTCATCGAATGGAACACCTTGTTCAACAACTGGCGCAAAGGCGCAAAAGATCCTTCGGCAAACGGTGCCTCAGCGACCAACGTGAGTTTCTCAGCGATGGATCCGTTCTTTGGCATGGTGCGTTTCACCAGCACCAAGACTTTCCCACCTGTATCGAACAACTGGGGTCTGTTTGGCAATGAAGAGTTTGACAAGCTGATCTCAACAGCACGGACTACCTTCGAAGACAAGCCACGTGACGAGGCTCTGGCCAAGTTACACACCCGGATTGTTGAAGAGGCGCCCTTTATCTGGGTCGCGCATGACGTGGGTCCACGTGCCATGAGCAAAAAAGTCAAGGGTGTTGTCCAGCCTAAGAACTGGTTTATCGATATCGCACCGATGTCGATTGAGTAAGTTCTGACTGGCAGGTTGCGCGCTTTGCCGTGCGACCTGCCTCTTTTATTTTGAATTCCGAATCGACAGGTTCTATTTACTGGACCTGTCGATCTCACTTTTACCGAGATAGACAAAGCATGCTAAGTTTTTTGCTGCGCCGTATTATTTACACCTTACCTATCATGCTGGGGGTGGCGCTTGTTTGTTTTGCACTGGTACATCTGGCGCCTGGCGACCCACTCGTGTCCATTCTGCCTCCCGACGCCTCGCAGGAGCTTCAGGCCAAGCTGATGGAACTCTACGGTTTTAATCGTTCCTATCCCGAACAATTTATCAGTTGGGTCTGGCGTGCGCTGCATGGCGATCTGGGGACATCGATCGCTTCAGGCCGTCCTGTTTCAACAGAGGTCATGACAGCCGTTGCCAATACCCTGCGGCTAGCAATCTTCGCGACAATGATCGGCTTTATTTTTGGCTGTCTGTTCGGTTTTGTTGCTGGTTACTTTCAAAACTCCTGGGTCGATAAGGCTGCATCGCTTACCTCTGTTCTGGGTGTCAGCGTTCCCCATTACTGGCTCGGTATGGTGCTGGTCATTATTTTTAGTTCAACCCTGATGTGGTTGCCACCAAGTGGTGCCGGGCCCGGCGGTTCGGCCAATTGGCAATGGAACTGGGAACACATGAAACATCTGATTCTCCCGGCAGTCACCATGAGCGTGATTCCGATGGGGATCATTGCCCGCACAGTGCGTGCGCTCGTTGCGGATATCCTGGCGCAGGAGTTTATCGTCGGTCTGCGCGCGAAAGGCATGACCGACGTCGGTATATTCATGCATGTTGTTAAAAACGCCGCTCCGACCGCATTGGCAGTGATGGGTTTACAGCTGGGTTACTTGCTCGGTGGTTCAATCCTGATTGAAACTGTCTTCTCGTGGCCTGGCACAGGCTTTTTGCTCAACGCCGCAATCTTTCAACGCGACCTGCCCTTACTACAGGGCACGATACTCGTGCTCGCAATGTTTTTTGTCATCCTCAACCTGATCGTAGACGTCATCCAGACGTTACTTGATCCGCGTATCGCGCGCAGCTAAAGGATTACAACCATGATGAATATCGCTGTTAACCCCGCGAAAGTCCCTGCTCTGGTCGTTGAAAAATCAACCGGTTACTGGAAGAATGTTGGCCAGCGTTTCATGCGTGATCGCGTTGCGGTATTTGCCGCAATCGTCATTCTGATTCTCTTTACCATGGCCTTATTCGGCCCTCTGCTCGCGCCCTATGATCCGTTTGTCGGCTCGATCATGAAGCGCCTCAAGCCCATCGGGTTCCCTGGTCATTTACTGGGTACCGATGAGCTCGGTCGCGACATGCTGACCCGCCTGATTGTTGGTACAAAATTGTCATTATTCATGGGGATCACACCCGTCGTGTGCGCCTTTGTGATTGGCTCTGTCATTGGCATCACCGCCGGCTATGCGGGCGGTATCGTCAACACAATGATCATGCGTACGATTGACGTGTTTTATGCTTTTCCCTCTGTGTTACTGGCGATCGCTTTGTCTGGTGTGCTGGGTGCGGGCATTACCAACTCCCTTATTTCCCTGACAATTGTTTTTATCCCACCGATCGCCCGGGTATCGGAAAGTGTCACGACACAAATCCGCAGTCGCGACTTTGTCGATGCGGCACGCGCATCTGGTGCGAACGCCTTCACCATTGTGCGTGTTCATGTGCTGGGTAACGTACTTGGTCCGATTTTTGTTTATGCCACCAGCCTGATTGCCGTATCGATGATTCTGGCGTCTGGACTGTCCTTTCTGGGTCTGGGCGTCAAACCTCCTGAACCAGAGTGGGGTTTGATGTTGAATACCCTGCGTACCGCCATTTATGTTCAGCCATGGATTGCCGCCCTGCCTGGTGTGATGATCTTTATGACTTCGATTGCTTTTAACCTGCTCTCGGATGGTCTGCGCACTGCGATGGAGATCAAGAACTGATGAATACGACAATCAACTCCGAACAGGATGTCGGTGGTCCAACCCAGCCTCTGCTGATGGTCCAGGACCTGGTCAAGCATTTTGCGCTCAGCAAAGACATGCTGGGTCGCGGCGGTGGTGTAGTGCGGGCTGTAGATGGTATTGATTTTGCCGTGCGTAAAGGCGAAACACTCGGAGTAGTGGGTGAATCCGGCTGTGGAAAATCAACCACGGCACGATTGCTCATGAACCTTACTGTGCCAGACCACGGCGACATTATTTTCGATGGTCAGTCAGTAGGTTCAAAAGAGTTAAGCCTGAAAGAGTTTCGGCGTCAGGCACAAATGGTGTTTCAGGATAGTTATGCTTCGCTCAACCCGCGCCTGACCATCGAGGACTCTGTCGCCTTTGCGCCCCAAGTCCATGGGGTTCCCAAGCAAGAATCAATTAACCGAGCCCGCGATCTGCTTACCCGCGTCGGTCTCGATCCCGTTCGTTTTGCGGAACGCTATCCCCATGAATTATCTGGCGGTCAGCGCCAGCGGGTCAATATCGCCCGTGCGCTCGCACTGCAACCTCGCCTGATCATTCTGGACGAGGCTGTCTCTGCTCTGGACAAATCAGTTGAAGCACAGGTGTTAAACCTGCTTCAGGATCTGAAAGATGATTTTGGTTTGACTTATGTTTTCATCAGCCATGATCTGAATGTGGTGCGTTACATCTCCGACCGTGTGATGGTGATGTATCTGGGACAAGTGGTTGAAATCGGTGATTGCGAGACGCTATTCGAGTCACCCAAGCACCCTTACACGCGTGCACTGCTGTCATCTGTCCCCTCGATGGATCCAGATAACCGTACAGAAGAGCCGCCTCTTTCCGGAGATCCACCGAATCCGATTAACCCGCCTTCAGGCTGTCGGTTCCATACGCGCTGCGTCCATGCGCAAGCCGTATGTTCCCAGGTTGAGCCCAAACTTGTCACGAACAAGCTTGGCGAGGGCGTAGCCTGTTTGATGCATGTCGTAGGCAGTGGTCATACAGAGGCCCCACTTGTTGCACCGGAGGCAGTATGAGCAGCGCTGAAACGTTAAATTCCACGACAACTGAACACTCTGTTGAGACGTATGTTGATATTCGTGATCTGACCGTGACCTTTACCGGAGGCCGCAAACCAGTTCAAGCGGTCTCGGGCGTCAACCTGAAAGTCAAACGTGGTGAAGTGGTTGCGCTGATCGGGGAGTCGGGCTCAGGCAAGAGCGTGACCCTGCGCTCGGTGTTGAGGCTACATAATCCTGTACGCTCAAAAATTGGTGGGCAGGTACTGGTAGGTGGTGAAGATGTCGTAGCGATGTCGGCCGCTAAGCTTTCGAGTTTCCGGGGCAAAGTCGCCTCGATGATTTTTCAGGAGCCTTTACTCGCGCTTGACCCAGTTTATACAGTCGGCGAACAAATCATCGAAGCCATCTTGCGCCATGAAAATATCAGCAAAACCGAGGCGCGCCAACGTGCCCTCTCACTGTTTGAACGTGTTCGCATTCCGAGTCCCGAGCGTCGTCTGGATGCCTATCCGCATGAGATGTCAGGCGGGATGCGTCAGCGTGCGATGATTTCTTTGGCGCTGGCTAGTCATCCACAATTATTGCTGGCCGATGAGCCCACAACCGCACTGGATGCCACCGTACAGATTCAGATTTTGCTGCTGTTGCGTGAACTCCAACGTGAGCTCGGACTATCCGTCATTTTTGTCACGCATGACATTGGTGCAGCCGTTGAGGTCGCAGACCGCATCGCTGTCATGTACGCGGGCCGCATTGTTGAACAAGGCACGACCCGCACGCTGCTTCGCTCACCGCGCCACCCTTACACGCGCGCACTACTCAAGAGTCTTGCGCACGGATCGGTGGCTAAGGGCACGCGCCTGGAAACCATCCCAGGCTCACCACCGGACCTGAGCAATCTGCCTGCAGGTTGCTCTTTTGCGGATCGTTGTACGTTGGCGCAAGATGCTTGCAGAGTATCCATACCTGAGATCACTGAAATTAGCCCAGATCACAGTGCGAGGTGTTTCAGACTCGATCAGACTATGGCTGCGATCTAGGTGTCCATTGACCAGATCTGAGTCGCTGCCCTCCAGTCTATTATCAGCAACAGCTGTACGGCGCACAGCCTTGGGGGTTTTGTTATTTTGCACCCTGGTGAGCGCAATCTCCCGCGGAGTCAGCGAAAGCTTCGCGGTTTTTTTACTTCCTATTACGCAAGAGTTCAATTCAGATCGCGCGGCAACGACTGCCAGTTACTCCATTTTCATGATCGCACTTGGTGTGATGTCACCCATCGCTGGCACGATCTTTGACCGGCTCGGTGCTCGACTTTGTTACAGCATTGGGCTGCTGGTCATGGGTTCTGCTTATTTGATTGCATCTCAAGCTAGTGCGCTCTGGCATCTGTATTTTTCGACGGGGCTAGGCGGTGCGATCGGTGTCGCGATGGTTGGGATGTTACCGGCATCCAGTCTGGTCAGCAGATGGTTTCACAAAAAACTCACCACCGCTCTGGGTGTGATTTCAGCATCCCTCGGGACTGGCCTGATTGTTTTTTCTCCCCTTATCCAATGGCTCATCGATCATTTCGGCTGGCGAGTAAGTTTTCAGCTGCTTGGCGCTCTATTACTCGCCATCATGCTCGGCATTCAGTTTTTGCCTTGGCTCAACATGACCCGGGGTTCACCAGAGAATATTGCAACGCACGCCGAACGCACGATGCAAGGCGTGCGCTGGACATTACGACAGGCCACTGGGACGCTGGTTTTTTGGGCATTATTCTGGGTGATGTTTTTTACCTCGGTCTCTACCTATGCCGTCACGGTACAGCTGGTCGCCTACCTGGTGCATTGCGGACTATCGCCGATACAGGCAGCCACCATCTACGGCGTAGCGGGTATGGCGTCCATTGCTGGCATTATCGTCTCCAGCATACTTGCAGAAAAAATGGGCGAGCTGCGTGTAGCCATCATCTCCTATGGTTTATCAATCGCCGGCTTAGTCGCTTTAGCTCTGGTTTCGCAAACGCCGTCAATTGCTGTCATCGCTGTTTTTATTCTGCTCTTTGGAACGATGCAGGGTTCGCGCGGACCTCTGGTTGCGGTGCTGTCGACCCGGAATTTTGCGGGCGGTCGTCAAACAGGCATTTATGGTTCCGTGCTTTTAGGAATGGGCCTGGGCGGTGCACTGGGCAGCTGGGGCAGCGGTTACTTGTATGACCTCACGGGAGGTTATCTTGCGAGTTTTGTTTTTTCAGCTTTTGGCGCAGTCTGTGGCTTGCTGATTTTTGTGACAGTACCGGCGTTAGGGGGTGGTTTAAAACGTAAGCCTTTGCCATCAATGGCCCACACAAACAAAGGTCAATAGTTGTCTCAACCCGTCTAGGGTTTCAACAAACTATTGACCGTAGTAACAGCACGGAACTGGGGAGTAGATCTACATGTAAATCTACATACTATTACTGAAGTACCCGTGTGAATTCAAATTTCCCATCCTGGAAATCCACTGGCACCACATCTCTCGGTCCAAACTTGCCTTCGAGAATCAGCCTGGAGATCGGATTCTCCAACTGCTGCTGAATCGAACGCTTGAGCGGTCTGGCTCCGAATACAGGATCAAATCCTGTGCGCGCCAACTCTGCAACGGCTGCGTCAGACACTTCGAGCACCATCTCTTGCTGCAACATCCGCTTGGCCAGACGCTGGATCTGAATCGCCGCAATTTTCTCAATGTGTTTGCTTTCCAGAGCATGGAATACAACCACTTCGTCAATGCGGTTCAGGAACTCTGGACGGAAATGCGTTTTAAGTTCATCCCACACCACTTCCTTGATCGCATCGTAAGGCTTGCCGACCATTGCCTGAATATGTTGCGAGCCAAGATTCGACGTCATCACAATCACGGTATTACGGAAATCCACCGTACGTCCCTGACCATCTGTCAGACGCCCATCATCAAGTACTTGCAACAGAACGTTAAAGACATCAGGGTGCGCCTTCTCTACCTCATCAAGCAACACCACGCTATAGGGTTTGCGACGAACGGCCTCGGTTAAATAACCGCCCTCTTCGTAACCCACATAACCTGGAGGAGCACCGATCAGACGCGCCACGGAATGTTTTTCCATGAACTCGCTCATATCGATACGGATCAGATGCTCATCCGAATCGAACAAAAAGTCCGCCAGCGATTTAGTCAGCTCTGTCTTACCTACCCCGGTTGGTCCCAGAAAAAGGAAGGAACCGTAAGGACGGGAAGGATCAGATAAGCCGGCGCGCGAGCGTCGGATTGCATCAGCAACCAAGCCGACAGCCTCGTCCTGACCAATCAGTCGCTGATGTAGGCGCTCTTCCATCTTGAGTAACTTGTCACGTTCGCCCTGCATCATTTTGGACACAGGGATACCCGTCGCACGCGAAACGACTTCAGCGATTTCCTCTGCACCGACCTGTGTGCGCAAGAGACGTGGTTTTTCGCTGGGCTGATCGCTCTGACTTTCGGCCGCTTTCAGGCGGGCCTCAAGCTGTGGCAAGGTACTGTACTGAATCTCAGCGAGCTTATCGAATTGCCCCTTACGCTGCAGCTCTGCCATTTCGCCGCGTGCGCGTTCGATCTCTTCTTTAATCGATTGCGTACCCTGCACAGCAGCTTTTTCGCTTTTCCAGATCACTTCAAAATCGTTGTACTCACGCTGCAGTTTTTCGAGCTCTTCCTCAATAATCTGCAGACGACGCTTTGAACCCTCATCGGTTTCTCTCTTGACGGCTTCGCGTTCGATTTTGAGCTGAATGATGCGGCGGTCGAGCTTGTCCATCACCTCAGGCTTGGAGTCAATCTCCATGCGGATCCGTGCAGCCGCCTCATCGATCAGATCAATGGCCTTGTCAGGCAAGAAACGATCGGTAATGTAACGGTGCGACAACTCAGCCGCTGCAACAATCGCAGGATCGGTAATATCGACGCCGTGATGCAGTTCATAGCGCTCTTGTAAACCGCGCAGAATCGCAATGGTGGACTCGACATCCGGCTCATCGACCAGTACTTTCTGGAAACGACGCTCGAGTGCGGCGTCTTTTTCGATGTACTTGCGATACTCGTCAAGCGTGGTGGCGCCAATGCAATGCAACTCGCCACGCGCAAGCGCAGGCTTGAGCATGTTACCGGCGTCCATCGCGCCTTCGGCCTTACCTGCACCGACCATGGTATGGATTTCGTCGATAAAAACGATGACCTTACCTTCCTCCATGGCGAGTTCTTTGAGCACGGATTTGAGGCGCTCTTCGAATTCACCACGGAATTTTGCACCTGCAAGCAGGCTGGCCATATCGAGCGATAACACTTTTTTGCCGCGTAGTGATTCTGGTACTTCGTCATTGACGATACGCTGTGCCAAGCCCTCGACAATTGCGGTTTTACCCACGCCCGGCTCACCAATCAGCACGGGGTTGTTTTTGGTACGACGTTGGAGAATCTGTATCGCACGACGAATCTCGTCGTCCCGACCGATCACCGGATCGAGCTTGCCCTGACGCGCACGCTCAGTCAGATCCATGGTGTACTTTTTGAGCGCTTCGCGGTTAGATTCGCCCTCTTGGTCGTTGACAGAGGAGCCGCCACGCACCGCGTCAATCGCGGATTCGAGGGCCTGACGTTGCAAACCAGCTTCTTTGAGCGCGCGACCGGCCTCACCTTTATCGTCAGCCAGGGCTAATAAGAAAAGCTCACTGGGGATAAAGGTGTCGCCACGTTTGGTGGCTTCTTTTTCTGTACGTGTAAAAACACCTTGCAGGTCACGACTGACCTGGATGTTGTCATCCGTGCCTTTTACTTGCGGCAGGCCTTTGAGTGCCGTGTCCAGTGTCGACTGCAAACGGTTCACGGCCACGCCGGCACGCGCGAGCAGACTGCCCGCACCACTTTCGCTATCCGTCAACAGAGCAGACAGAACATGAATGGGTTCTATGTACTGATTGTCATTTCGCGCGGCCAGACTCTGCGCATCTGCAATCGCTTGCTGAAACTTAGTTGTCAGTTTGTCAAAACGCATGATGGTGTTCCTGTATTGTCGGCCGAGGCCTGTATCGAATGTATATTAGATACGGACGATCGTGGTTTTTTCAATAGAAATTGACTTAATTATTCAGATTTCAGTCAGAAATACGCTATAAACAGTCTAGAACGGCAAAACTGAGGCTAGAGTATCCTTAATCTCTATTGAGTAACATATTGACAGTAAAATACGGTTTAGACCGTGTTTAAGACTGAAAGATGTTGACCTGTATCAAAACAGATTGAAATTCCTGGTCGATGGCCTAAAAGATTAAATTTTTAGTAACTTTAGTAATTGCGAAAAGGGTAATTGTGATGACGGCTCTTGTTATCGCAAGGATTTAATGGTGACAAAACTATGCAAAAACGCGTTCCGGTCGGCATCGAGTCAGCACACTGCTCGACTTGCATGATGGGACACGTGTGCCTGCCTACAGGCATGCCCTCACACGAAATCGAACAGCTCGACACCCTCGTCAAAGAGCGTATCCGCATCGAAAAAGGCCAGCCACTTTTTCGTCAGGGTGAAACACTCAATGCTCTGTTTGGTTTGCGGCTTGGATCAATCAAAACCCAGCTAGAAGAAGAAAATGGCCAGCACCAGATCACTGGCTTTTTCCTGCCTGGCGAAATCATCGGTCTGGACGGCATGATGGAGGGCGAACATAGCTCTTCAGCCATTGCCATGGAAGACTCTGAAGTCTGCGTTGTGCGGATAGAAGATATCGACGATGTCAGCCGCTATGTTCCGTCCCTGCAACACCAGATCAGGCGCATCATGAGCAAGGAAATAGCGCGCTCACACCAGGTGTTACTGGCTCTGGGCTCAATGCGCTCAGAACAGAGACTGGCTGCTTTTCTGATCAACATGTCTCAACGACTTGCTGCACTTGGCTATTCGTCCACCGACTTTGTGATGCGCATGGGACGCGAAGAAATCGGCAACTATCTGGGACTCACCATTGAAACAGTGAGCCGTCTGTTTTCTCGCTTTGCGAGGGAAGGCCTGATTCGGGTCAGCCAGCGTGAAGTGCGGATTCTGGACATCGCCGCACTACACGAGCTGGTTGGAAAACCCTGTTAAACAGCAGGTTCGGCAAACAAATCTGTACGGACAAAATCGACTGCCGTGGCGCCTGACTTGAGTGCCTGCTCACCGATTACACTCGCCCAGTAACTCGCACCGCCTCCCGCCCTGGACCACTCGTTCATGCGGCGTGTGTAAAGTTGCAAGTCGTATTCATGCGTCACTCCAATTGCACCGTGGACCGCATGTGCATAGGCGGTCATGCGTGCGACCGACTGACTGGACTGACACTTGGCCAATGCGGCTAGCGCGGGCGCTGGCTGCCACGATGCACTGCGACACGACATTTCGGTGGCCATACGTGCTCCAAACGCGAGCTCAGCCATTTCGCTAATCTGCTGCTGCACAGCCTGAAACTTGCCGATCGGTTTACCAAACTGTACGCGCTGATTCGCATGCGCAAGCGTCATTTCAAATATACGATCTGCAGCGCCGGCAATCAGCACGGCAAGAGATAAGGCAAGCAGCTCACGAAACTGCGGTGTCGCCCAATCACCAAGTAAAGCGGATTGAGTAACTCCGGCTGGCCACTGCAAATCGGCATCCAGCGAGCCATGTCCGCCTGAAGGCGTAACCTTGGCAGCACCGACAGGTAGCAACCAGATCTGTTTGTCATGTTGTGCAAGGACCCAGTTCGCAGTCAGGCCGAAAGTCACTGCGCGCGCCGTCACTCCCGTTGAATCAGCCTGCACCTGAAAAGGAGCAAATGTGATTGAACCCTCGGGTAAAGCCTGTCCCTGTTGCTGCAGCCAGGCACGCGCCAGCATGGTCTGCGCGTAAGGCAGGGGCAAAACATGCCGCCCCATACAAAAAAGGATTGGCCAGACTTCTGAAAGAGTCAGCCCAGCGCCATCGGCGCTCTCAGGCAGCAAGGCATCCGAGAAGCCTGCCGACACGAGCGACTCCCAGAGCGCCTGTGTGTCACCTCCCGCCTCGATCTGACGGATCTGTGCAGGCGTACATTCTTGTGAGAAAAGTCGGTCAGCTGAATCAAAAAATGAACTTTGCATAGCGATTACCTTAATCCAAGACCGCGGGCAATGATGCCTCGCAGGATTTCACGCGTGCCACCCCGCAGGGTAAAGGTCACGCCCATTTGTTCCAGATACCCGAGTGTGCTGAGCATATCGCCCGACACAACCACATCGGGATGTGCACCCAGCCAGGCTGCAATCTGTCGAATCAGTTTTTGTTCAAAATCGGTTCCATAGTCCTTGACGACCGACGCATCAATCGCAGGGCTTTCACCTTCGACGAGTTTTTGTGTCACAGCCAGAGACAAGGCTCTCAGGACTGCCATTTCGGCAATCAGGCTGCCGAGTAAAGCGGTCGTTTCCTGATCATGCGCAGGCTGCTCTCTGAGCAAACTGATCCAGCACTCCAGCAGCGCAACACTTGAGTAAACCCGCTCCGGGCCACTGCGCTCGAATGCGAGCTCTGCATTGACCTGATCCCAGCCTTGCCCCTCGACGCCGACTAAGGCATCGGCTGCCAGCTGAACATTATCAAAAAATACCTCTGAAAAATGGGCATCACCTGCCATATCAACGATCGGCCGTACTGTGACTCCAGGCAGACTCAGGTCAATAATGAGTTGGGAGAGTCCTTTTTGACGATCGGCAGTTTCACCCGACGTACGCACCAGAGCGATCATGTACTGACAGTGATGCGCGTTGGTTGTCCAGATTTTGCTGCCATTGAGCAACCAGCCATTTTCATTTGGTTGGGCGCGGGTCCGGATGCTCGCCAGATCA
>JAUSCY010000054.1 GCA_030650995.1 Sheuella sp.
TAAAAATATTAAAAATCAATGAGTCGTCGAGAGGGCAGACGCAATGAGTGATAGCGAACGACTTCGAAAGTCATTTGTGGCCCTTAGCGATGCCCAGCAAATTGAGCAAACTATCCTCGACGGAATCGAAGCGCATGTCTATCTGAAATCAGCTGAATTACGCTATTTATATGCAAATCGACAGATGATCGAGAGTTTGAATCTATCCCGCGATCAAGAGACCACCGTCACTCTTGATGGCCGGACTTTGCATTTCTGGTCTACGAAAATGCTGCTTCGGCGAGCAGGCAAAGAAGACTGCCTTTTAGGATAGTCAGTCGATATCACTAGACTCAAGCAGGCAGAACATGAACTGCAGAAATTTAATGAGGCGCTCGTTGGGAGCGATAGAAAATTTCGCCAGGTATTTGAAAGCGCAAACTCCGGAATGTGTCTTGTCGATTTAGAAGGAAATCTGATCGAAGTTAACGACAAAATGTCTGAGATTTTTGGATTCGGCAAAGCTGAACTGGAAACGATGGCTGTGAATGATCTCGCACTTGATGAAGACACCATGTTGAGTCCTCAGTTCATCAGGCACGCGGTGCATGGTGATGCAGATCGGGCAATGTTTGAAAAGCGCTATCGCCACAATGACGGCCATATCGTTTTTGGCATTGTGTCGTCAACTCTCATACATGATCAACAAGGAAATCCACAATTCTTTGTATCCCATGTGCAAGACATAACGGCGAGCAAAAAAGTCGAGTCGGAGCTGCGAGTCAGTGAGCAGCGCTATCGTCTACTGATTGAAAACGCGAGTGATGTCATCTGGACGCTTAAACCAGATGGTTCATTCGGTCATTTCGGACATCCTGTGATGGAAACACTTGGCTATAGCGTAGTCGAGGCGTCTCACATGCGCTTCGATCAATTCCTTGAACCGGAGTCAATAGTCGTAGCAAACGACTATTTGACCAGGATGCGCCAGGATATTGAAAATGGCAGGGTACCTCCCAACTTCCGCGGCGAGCTTCTTCAGCGGCGCAAGGATGGTTCATGCCTATGGATCGAGGTCCTAGCCTATCCGATTACAGATACTCACGGGCACTTGGTTGAAGTAGTCGGCGTAACCCGTAACATTGACGAGCGCAAGCGTCACGACTTGGAACTGACGCATGCAAGGGGTGAAGCTCAGACAGCCAAGGCCGCGTTGGAGGTAGCGAATTCGGAACTGGAAGCCGTCAATGCGGAACTTATCAGGCTCGCTTCAACGGATCCTCTGACACACGCTGAAAACAGGCGTCAATTCGAAAACACGATGTCAAACCATATCGCTTTGGCCAAGCGCCGTGATGAGCCCATGTGTCTTGTGATGTTCGACATTGATCATTTCAAGCGAGTCAACGACGGATATGGACACCTCGTCGGAGACAAGGTACTGATCGAGTTATCCGGCATCGCGTTATCCACCTTGAGAGCAAGCGATACGTTCAGCTGCTGGGGTGGCGAAGAGTTCCTGATCCTACTGCCCGACTGCAGTATGGATAATGCTCGAAACATTGCCGACAAACTACGTCAGCGATTCGAGCAACATGTTTTCGCAGAAGTGGGTCATGTCACCGCGAGTTTCGGTGTCGCGCAATGGCATCTTGAAGAGTCAGTGACAAACTGGATTCAGCGGGTTGACAAAGCAATGTATGCGGCAAAAGATGCTGGGCGAAACACGGTTTGCGTCGGATAGTACAAGCCTGCGACAGCGGCTTATAAGAGCAGACACCCAAAGAAAACTATTAAAATTTCAAGAGGTTATGCCGTCGGGTTATCGGTGTGTGAGTATTTGTGCGAGAGCCTAAGCAGGCTCAGGCTTTCACCGCACGGTAAGCCGTCTGAACCGTCGGCACTAGCGAGGCATGCAAAGTGCCGAGATTAGGTATCTACCCCTCAGGTGCCGCGGGTGGTACCGTAAGCAACGCTTACGTGAAACTGCGGTATATCATCATCAAATACTGTAAGAATAGTTAACTAGAAAATAGTCGCGTTTGTGAACTATATTTTTTAGTAGCTTTTGCTACCATTTCAAAAATGGACGAAAAAAGGTGGACTACTTCAATTGCCAAGTGCAAACCAACTTCATGCGTCGCTCTTCACTATCTGGCGGCTGAGTGTTACGAAAAAATCCGTATCGCTCTGAAAAGTATTTTTTTTGGGACTTGGTTACAGAGGGCTTAGGTCTGCGCGCCACGGTGGAAGGAAGGAACACGCACCACCCCTTTGACTCCTTATGTGGCAGGTCTGATACTTGAACTGAATTGGCTGAATCTCACCAAGTCTAACCGCATAACAATTGCAATGCGCAACGTTACACGATACAATATTAATGATTAAATCATTCCAACATAAAGGCCTTCAGGCTTTCTTTGAGAGTGGCACCAAGGCGGGTATTCAAGCTGCGCACGCACCCCGACTCTCCAGAATGCTTGCCCGACTGAACGAGGCAACTGATGCGCAGGGCATGAATGTGCCGGGTTGGAAGTTGCACCCACTCAAAGGGCGCGAATTGAAAGGACATTTTTCTGTTTGGGTGAATGGAAACTGGCGCATAACATTTGCCTTTGATGGCCCCGATGCTGTGCTGGTCGATTATCAAGATTATCACTAGGAAATATAACAATGACACGCATGTACAACCCGCCCCACCCCGGCCTAACTCTTCGCGACGATGTTTTACCGGCACTGAGCCTGAGCGTTACCCAAGCTGCGGCTCAACTGGGTGTATCGCGTGTTGCCTTTTCTCGCATGATTAACGGCCATGCAGCGATATCACCAGAAATGGCCTTACGCATTGAGGCATGGCTAGGTATCGAGCGCGGGGGTGAGGCGCGGTTATGGCTGGCACAACAATCAACATACGACATGTGGCAGGCCGCGCAACGATTCAAAATCAAGCCAATGCACGTTACACCTGCTCCTGCTGTGGCCTAATTTCTTTGCAGTAACCTAGCTCGACAGTAGGCGTTAGATTTCTTCACCCACTTGCCTGAGCTCAACATGAGGGTTACACAGAACTCAGCAAGCAATAAATCTGAGCTACATCAACCAACAAAATCAGATTGTGTGATTAATCTATTACTTCGGGATAAGAATGGTACGTAAGGATATTGTATTCACTGTAACTTGCATACTCCACTTTGTAGTTGTTGGAGAATGACACTGACATTCGCACTAAGGCACGGCAGATGGGAAATAGCGTGTTGATGATTGAGTGGCATTATTCCAAATTGACAGCCACGATGGCTGCTGAGGAGTTGGCTTGATTCGGTTTTGTCCTTTCGAAAGGACGCGCTTGTCGTTACATCCAAACTTATAATTATTACAAGATTAATTGCATGGAGGGTGTTACAAGTAATTGTTGGAAGTTAAATTTGATGCAAACGATTACACAAAGACCATTATCAGTTAACGGCTACCTTACTTAAATGCTGGGGAACTATCATGATCATGATGTCGCAGTTCGAGTCGTCCACCAAGCAAGTTCCCTCTTCTGAGCCACTATTCACAAGCCTCAAGCCACATAAACTTGCTGATAAAGAAGTTTCTTCGAGTATTTCGACTGGCATGTTGAGCGGAACTAGCCAAAACATTAAACTGATACTTCTATTCACAATCTTTAGTGCCGTATGCAGTCTGGCTCAGGCATTCACTCTACCAGGCCCTATTGTGTCAGCAGATTGGTTAGCCAAAAACAAATCACATGTCCAGATTATTGAAGTCGCCAATAATCTAGACTCGTTTATGAGTCTGCCAGGTAAGGATCAAACTCCACAAGTTGTTAAGAGAGTTGTGGTTGATTTCGGTGGTCATATCGAAGGATCAATCTTGATGGACTTTTCAACTGCTCGAGTTGAGCGAGTCATTAGTGGAAAAAAAGTAAATTTCATGATTCCGAGCCAAGCTGACTTTCAAAAAATAGTCCAGTCAGCAGGAGTTAATACTGGCAAACCTATCGTACTTGTTCCGTTCGGACTCAACAGTGCTGATATTGACGAGGCCTTACGTATCCTCTGGCAATTCAAGGTATATGGCGAAGATAATATTTCAATACTTGACGGAGGCCTGACAGGCTGGCTAGCAGAAGGTAAGGCCACCACGCACGCGCATATCATTAGGCAAAAAGGCAATTGGGCAACGAAGGGCTATCGCAGCGAATTTGTCGCAACCTCTGAGGATGTTGCCAATGCCAATGCCAAGGCCTCAGCCAAGCACAAGACCCAACTTGTTGATGCGCGAATACCTGCACAATACTCTGGTGAGACAAAATTAGAGGTTGTTCGTGGATACGGTCGCATTGAAGGTGCAAAAAACTTTGCACCCGAATTTATGACACGCTCAGCTAACGGTGCGATATATTTTTTAGCGAGAAAAGATCTCGAAGCTAACTTTTATGCGAATGGCATTAATCCTATTGCCCCTTCTATCAGTTATTGCAATACAGGGACCGAGGCTGCTAGCACTTGGTTTATCATGCACGAAGTTTTTGGTAGTCCATCAGCAAAAATGTACGATGGCGCGGTCAACCTGTGGGCCATTCAAGGGCGTCCTCTGCTTGTGAGTTTGAACTAATACATATGCCTGTCACTTACAGAGCCTCCTCTGAGGATGAGGGGGCTTTTGATAACGTATCGAAAACGGCGTGATGCATGTTAATGAGGCCAGGGGCAACCTAAACTGTGGCTACGATAGCATTTCTTTGTGGCTTTAATGATTCATTAACATTTTCTCGTCATTACAAACTTCGTTTTGGCGAGTTGCCATCTACGCCGATTGCACGTGCGCATTAGCGTACAGTAGGTAATATCAATATAGTTATTCTGTTAATGGCCAATTAAAATGATCCGTTAGGAGGTGCGGCTTGGTTTTTTTTAAATCACGCTCTTTGGTTGAAGCTCGTTGCCAAATACCACCGACTTTGAATCGGCACTGCCAGATTGAGCTGCGCTCGCGTTGGTACACAACAAGCTCATTCTCAAGTAGTTCGTGCGTGGTTTCGATTTTCTCGAGCATGACACTACTGTAGTGTCTAACCCAAAAAAGGACAATCAATTCAGTGTGTAAGCAACAGATGAAAAAAAATAGACAACATTTCTGCTGTCCATTTTTGGATTCTGGTGCCCTCCCCGTGAGTCGAACACGGCACCAACGGATTATTATGCCTGCGTGATAGAAATTCCAACATCTCGCTGGACGGCTTAGGATGCGAGTCGTTTAGGATCAAGCCCCTGCGAGGCACGACGATGACTCTGCAAGAGAGGGTCTACACATCGCCAATCAGGTACGCACCCAAGTGATCTTTAAACGATTCAAGCGAAAAAA
>JAUSCY010000003.1 GCA_030650995.1 Sheuella sp.
GATTGCCTATATAAAAGATATGGACATCTTGCTTGATCGGCTGATTGACATCAAACCATAGCTTCTTGCGACACTGGAGTCCAGAGGCGATTTTTGATTTTGTCAGAATGTACATGTTTATCTTTTAAATAGAGATCATCACGTGGTGCGTCATGAGGTGAGGAGAGGATTGAATGCAGCGGCGCATGTTGCATAGTACTGACCGTGCAGGTTGCATAGTACTTTTGTTTCTAATTGTAAAAAACGCCTCTCGTATCTTTACGAATAGAAAATAATCGCCATAATGTCTAAGCTTTTGTTCTTGGATAAAGTTTTGATCGACTAAGGTCGAAACGTTTGAACAAAAGGTTTTGGGATGTTTGAAAGATTGATTAGACTGGAGGAAAAATTAATGGGCGTTGACACGAGATTGGCACTGGCCGAGCAAGATTCAAGAGCGTTACATAAAAAAATAGATACCCTTTTTTATTGGATGCTGGCTGGATTTGGTGGTTTATATGCAAGTATCGCCGGATTGCTTGCCAAAGGCTTCAATTGGATTTAATGCCGGGAATTTAATTGGATTTAATGCCGGGAGGCAACGTGTCGAATAGCTCGAGGTTACTCTTTTTCGAGGCTTTTCCTTTAATTCCCAACAGGGATCATCACTTCGTTTCGCCGTAAAAACCATAATGTCCAGGGCGGATCGTAGCGCGCGAGTGTCGCTGGGCCTGTGGCGGTTAATTTTTGTTTTGTCATAAATTCATTGAGTAGCTGAGTTTGCTCAATGATCTCTGGCTCTTTGGCCAGACCTGAAAACTTCACCACAGCAAAGCGGGCGGGGGCCAGAGGGACCAGCTTCACCTTTGGGTCATTGGGCGCTGGGAGCGTATCGAGGGTATAGCTCTGCGGCATGATGAACCGTACCGTCCATTCAGCTTCACTCCCGCTTTGTGTGACGGGTGCTGTCATGGCGATTTTCTCGCTCTCTGCTGGTGCTTGTGTGACAGGTGCTGTCATCGCGATACTTTGTTTTTTGGTATTGCCGCCAAATATATATCCCGCGAGCAGGCGAAAGCCTGCACTGATTGCGTCACTGCGTTCGCCAGTGACGGTGACCTCTGCCGCAATCAAAGGTGGATATTCGCGTATCTCAAAATCACCTTCTTTGAGTATGGCAGTGTAGGGTGGTTCTTCTGTAGCCATGGCGAGTGATCCGTAGACGTTAAGGGATAACAGTAGTGCGAATAAGGCTCTGGTGATCATGGTTTTATTGTGGTGTCCTTGGTGCTTCTTTGTTGATATCTCTGATCTTAGTTGAAGGTGGATACTTTTACTGTTCGGTTTCGTACATATGCTTACACAATTTTGTCCTGGCTGATGTCCAAAACCTTAGGCTTAAAAACTAAAATCTATATATGAAGGATTTTTAGGGGGCTGGGATGGAAAGCAGGATGAGTCGGATTGAGGCGATATTGCCCACGCTCGCAAGGAAAGAAGATTTAGCTTTGCTCGACTGCAAGTTGAGCGAAAAAATATCTAATTTGGAATTTAAAGTTGAGGCTAAGCTCAATGCCTTTGAAATTAAGGTTGAGACTAAGTTAAATGCTTTTGATACAAAGATTACCGCTGTAGAGGGGAAACTCACCGCTTTGATCCATAAAGAGATTGCTGCAGCGAGTTGGCGCATGATTATTTGGGCGATAGGTGTAGTTACTATTTCTTTTAGCGGTGCTTTTTTTATTGCACGCTATATTAATTAGCGTTACGGGGCTGAATATTGTCTTTGGTGCAATTGTCTCGCTCCCCTGCATAATATTTATCTAGCACCTGGCTAAATACGGAGTTGTTCTTTCCCTCTGCTATTTCAAATAAAGTCAGACACGATTGCAGTTTTCTCGTGTCGACTTTGCCAAATATTTCCAAAGCGGATCTATTTTCTAAATTCAACAGTATTTCTAGGCAGTGCATGAGCCTCGTCCTGAGTACTGTGTGCGCTAGATACGCACGAGCCTCTTCCAGATTTTCAATACCAAAATGTACGGCATAGTTACTCCTGCCAAGGCAGCGTAATTGCGGAAAGACGAACCACATCCAGTGCGATGTCTTACACCCAGCCCCGAGTTCTTTATAGACCTGCTCTATGACAGGGTCTTGTGCGGCGATAAAGCGCTCTAACCCAGAGCCAGAGGTTTTGGGGTCCTGGGTGATGATATTTTTCATGGTTTTTTTGATCGATCCAGCCATCTTTTTCAGTGGCTCATCCTGTGAGGCACTGCTCCTTGCATACTGTACCTATACCTTACATCAATAGGGTTTTAAGGGGAGGCGGCATGAATTTAAAAACTATTCCATTTTTGTTTGTTTTGGTCTTTTGGTTAGTTTCGTCTGGCGCGATACCGGCTGATTTATGCGCCCGAGATGCGGACATCACATGTTCTGTTACCCGAGGGTTATATCGTGGCTAAAAAATCTATTGCTGGTAAGGCTGCCGACATCAACGATATTGCATAGAGCGCAACGATCGCGTTGCCAAAAACGTTGGGCCTGTATCACCTCCTGAGCCATCTAGCCATCAATAATTAGTAACTAAATGTATGGCTAGTGAGCTCACAGATGAAATTGCGAGTGCGCCTGGGCGCAGCGTTTGTTGGTGTGATGTTAAGTCTGCTCGTCGCGAGCGGGTATGAGTTCGCCTTTGAGCCGCATTCTGCGACCTCGTTCAGCATAGTGATACATGACCTGAAACTCGCGCTCCTGGAATACAGGTCAAAAAAATACAGCGTCAAGACGTGGGTCAAGCGGATGATGGCGTCGCCCGCCTCAAGTCAATCATTTCCAGAACTACAAGCATTTGTGATAAAAAGAACTTAGCGGGTTGTGCTTTTGTCGCTGATGAGACAGAACCCGCACATAACAAGGTAACTGGAATATGGATCGTACCGAGCGTTTCTACAAGATCCAGACAATGCTGATGGCTAAGCCCTCGGTCACAATGAAACAAATGCAGGAGGCTTTGGAAGTATCGCGCGCAACGCTGAATCGCGATCTTGCCTATATGCGAGATCGGTTGGGTGTGCCTTTTGCGTGGGATGCCTCATTACGTGGATATGCGCTGACGCAACAACCTGCAAACGCCCGAACCTTTGAGTTGCCCGGCATATGGTTTAGTGAGCAGGAAATCCATTCTGTCCTGACGATGCTCGAGATGATTTCAAAGCTTGAACCCGGAGGATTGCTCGCGCCCCATGTGAAGCCCTTCAAGGCTCGACTGGAGGGGTTGCTTGAAGAGGGCACCGGCAGCGCTGCGGAGGCCTCGAGCAGAATTCGTATCGTACCTATGGGGCAGCGCAAGGTTAAGAACGAATATTTTCAATTGCTCGCGCAGGCGTTGATTAACCGTAAGCGCATCAAGATCCATCACTATGCTCGTCAGCATGGCACAACAACCGAGCGCGAGGTCTCGCCGCAACATTTGGTTTATTACCGTGACAATTGGTATCTGGATGCGTATTGCCATTTGCGCAACGATCTGCGTAGCTTTGCCGTGGATGCGATTACAAGTGCGCAGATGAGCGAGCAGCCTGCGCAGGATATCGAGGATAAAGAATTAAAGGATATGTTTGAGACGAGCTACGGTATTTTCAATGGAAAAAATCGTCAGGTCGCAAAGTTAAAATTCACGCCGTTCCGTGCGCAATGGGTCGCACAAGAGATGTGGCACCCGGAGCAGGTCAGCAAAATGTTGTCAGATGGAAGCTACGAACTCGAAGTCCCCTACGGTGAGGACTGGGAGTTGATCCAGGATATTTTGAAACAGGGCTCTGATGTTGAGGTGATCGCACCAGAGCAGCTGCGAGTCAAAGTAAAAGAGACTTTGAAAAAGATGACGGCTTTGTATTGAGCGCTCGCTTGTGGAGTTGCTTGCTCATCGAAGGGCTCGCCGATTGAAGCGCCTGTGAATTGAAGCGGCTGTCTATTTAAGCGCCTGTCTATTAACTAAGCGCAGTTACTTTTGCTAACAATTTTCCTAATCAAATAGCCACTTTCAGCGGTAAATTCTATATCTATGTGATCGTTCGCTTTGTAAAATATCGCTTTAATACTTCGGGTGATATGGCAAATGGAATCACGTATATCCAAAATCGAAGCAATCATTCCGATGCTCGCTACACGCGAGGATCTGGCTAAGCACGAGGGGATCACTCGTCAGGCAATCATGCAACTTGAAATGACGATGCAGGCGGGATTTGAGCGTCAAGAACAGAATTTTCAAGCAGCATTACTTGCTACCCAGTTGTTACTTCAAAAAGACCTCAATTCGCAAACCTGGAAAGTTCTCGTCTGGGCAACAGGACTGGTTAGCTTGGTTTACGGTTCAAGTTTCTTATCGTGACGCGAGTGCATTGAGTGGATCAAATGGAAACACGAGTATCTGCCTTAGAAGTTATTATCCCAATGCTAGCAACGCGTGAGGACTTGGCAAAACACGAGACGGCGACGCAGGCCGCAATCAATCAACAAACGTGGAAAATAATCGCTTGGGTAACTGGTGTGTTCGCGATGTCGACAGCAACAAGTATTTTCATTGCTACGCGACTTCATTGATGTGATAAAACAATGCACATCAAATAACGCATATTTAATTCGAGTCATCCTTGGACGCGTTCTATACCGATCACTACACCTTGCCATTGCCCGAGGGGCATAGATTTCCGAGTGCTAAATACGGCCTCCTGCGTCAGGCTGTACAGAATTTATCCAGCCTTCACTTAAAAGAAGCCAGGGCTGCGACCGATACGGAGCTGCTCCTTGCACATGACCCTATATATATACAGCGCGTGATCCACGGCACCTTAAGTCCTGCTGAGCAGAGGGAGATCGGCTTTCCCTGGAGTCCGGCCATGCTGGAGCGCTCCCGTCGTTCGGTCGGGGCAACACTGGCAGCCTGTGACTCGGCACTGAGAGATGGGATTGGACTCAATATGGCCGGTGGGACGCACCACGCCTATAGGGATAAGGGCAGTGGATACTGCGTATTCAACGATATTGTGATCGCAGCCAGAGTATTGCAGCGTCAGCATGCTCGTGGCTATCAGGTCGCAGTAATCGATCTGGATGTGCATCAGGGCAATGGGACAGCCTCAATCCTGAAAAATGACTCCTCTATATATACGCTCTCTCTTCATGGGGAAAAGAACTTCCCTTTTCGTAAGGAACCGAGCGATCTGGACGTCGGTTTACCAGACGGATGCGGGGATGAAGAGTACCTGGAGGCATTAACGCATGCTCTATATATAGTGGAGAGCACGTTTAACTTTGATTTCATCATTTACTTAGCGGGGGCAGATCCTCACGAAGGTGACCGGCTGGGGAGATTAAAGCTCACCAAGGCAGGTATGTTGGCTAGGGACAAGCAAGTCTTTGATATTGCACAGAAACATAACGTTCCTATCGCGGTCACCATGGCGGGTGGGTATGGGGTAGATATCAATACCACTGTAGAGGTGCAGGTACAGACGGTTATGGCGGCACTCGCGGCTGAGGTTGCGCGTAAAAAATAGTCCATTGGGAATATGTCTGGGATATGACTAATTAATTGCTAATTAATTACTAATTAAATCCTTTTAAAATAATCATAAATACCCACTATTCGAGAAATCGCAATAATGTGGGCGTAAATATCAAATTATTTTCAAAAAATATGCGGTTTTTACTGATATTTCCCCAATCCTGTTTGACAGAGGGGAAATACTCATGCATAATCTTTTGCTCTGCTTCTGAAACAAAACGCGAAAGCGAAATGTCCGGAAGTAGCAGAAAAGCGGTACAGAATTCGTAGTTGAGTAACCGAATACCTTGTTCTTTAAAAATTTGACAACCGATAAGTGTGGGCGCTTGGAATGAGTGCGCAGGCATGGTGTGGGTAAAAGCACACTATGTTGCAAACGAAATCA
>JAUSCY010000004.1 GCA_030650995.1 Sheuella sp.
TTTGTGCTTGAGCAAGAAAGGCGCCTGGCGTGCTGGCAATGAAAGCAATCGGTGTGAAATCTTTCACTGTGTCGTAAGGTAAGTCCTTAAGCAACGAAGCATTCACTGTTAAAGAGGTATTACCCATCAAAAGGGTATAGCCATCAGGTGCGGCTTTGGCAACTAGCTTGGATCCAATCACCGTGCCTGCTCCAGGCCGATTTTCTACAATCATTTTCTGACCGAGTAGCGCGGAAGCTTTATTAGCAAGAATGCGTGCCACCACATCTGTTGACCCGCCCGGTGGAAAAGGAACAACCAGCGTAATGGGGCGATCCGGGTAGGCCGCGATTGCAGCGGAGTGCAACACACCTGTTAATAAAACACCTGTCAACCACTTACCAATACTATTTTTATATGTATTCATGTTGTCTCGTCCTGATTTTTTATTTTTTTCAATGACTGATTATTTTAAAGCTTAGCGCCAGATCTCCTGCTCAATTGTCACCTGTCCCTTATCGTTCGAGGCAAAAATCTCACTATCCTGGATGTTGACATGTAACTGCATGGTTCTTTCGGCCTGCTTGGCCAACTCTTTGGTTTGCTCAGAGGGCAGGCAAATGACCGTTAGATTACGTGCGCGTTCGACCTTGTTCTTGACGCCATCCCACCAGAGTTTACTGGCATGTCCAGCATAGCAATAGATCACAACTTTCTTTGCCCGGCCACAGGCGCGAAGAATGCGGCGCTCCTCTGGCTGTCCGACATCAATCCATAAGTCAATTGCACCAGTCAGATCCTTGAGCCATACATCGGGCTCATCGACATCGCTCAAGCCTTTAGTAAATGCAAGATCCTCGTGCGCGTTCAGCGCAAATGCCAATAGCCTGACCATCATTCTTTCGTCAGTCTCTGACGGGTGTCGCGCGAGAGTCAATACATGCGTTGCGTAATAATGCCGATCAGAATCAGCGACATTGAGTTCGGCTTTGTAGATTGTTGCTTTGAGGGCCATAAGGAAAATATTAAATTAAGACTTGCGTCTTGGGCTGCAGATAGGGGATTATCGTTTATTCCTATCTTTTAAGCGTGATGCGATGACCCAAGCCGCTGTTTCAAGGATTGCTCTTGCCCTTGTGAATGCCCGAAAAAACCATCTCCCGGCAGATGCAAGCCAATTCACGGATCAACTTTCTACGACTGCAGAGGCTTACGAGGTCCAGGATTTGGTCTACAAGGCATTGGAGGGCGAAACAGCTCCGGTCGCACAAGCCTGGAAATCGGGGGGGCCCAACCGTTCAAGCGAACAAACCCACTCTGCACTGCTTGCTCAAGGCATACTCCAGAATGGTGCAGAAATGCGTAACTGGCCACTGAATATTCGGATTGTTGAAATAGAAATTGCCTTCAGAATCGGTTGTGACATCACCCATGAGCAAGCCGCAGCTATCGACCATGAAAGCAGCAAAAAACTCATTGCGGCCAAAACCGTTTCTATTGAGATCGTAGACTCCCGTTGGCAACAGGCAGGTCAGGCGCAAGCTTTACTTAAGTTGGCTGACATGCAGTCACACGGAACACTTGTTTTAGGCGACTGGACGCCCTATACACAATCCGATGCCGAGCGAGACTGGTCGAAACAAAGGTGTAGCCTGAAAATTGGTGAACAGCCAGTTGTCAGTTTTATGGGTACACATACTTTGCAAGACCCTACCTATGTATTGCCCGCCTGGCTCAAACACGCGACATCCAAAGGCCAGACCTTGCCAGCAGGCACGATCATTACAACCGGCAGCTGGTGTGGAATGCCTTTTGCAAATAAGGGAGACCTGATCGTTGCTGAGTTTGACGGCATAAGTAAAACTTCAGTACAGCTCTAGCGTCAAAGCTCAGGCCAGCGGTCCGACCAGGGTTGGGCCGCTTCGAAAACACTCGCAAAATCAAGTAAATCAAGATCACGACCATAACCTGCGATCATCTGTAAACCAATAGGTAACCCTTTGCAGGATGGCTGACACGGCAATGCTATGGCAGGTAATCCCGCCACATTTACCCATCCGGTGTAAACGGCATGTCCTCTGGGGCCTACATTCTGTCCATCAATGATCGGGGGGTATGGGGTCGTTGCAGGCCACGGCAGCGCTGCAGCAGCAGGCGTGATAACAATATCAAACGCTTCGAACAGACTCACAGCCTGTCGACGCAAGGTATCCGCTTTCTCGATAATAGAAAGCAAATGAGAAGCTGGCATTTCAAGCGCTCGAGCCGCCATATCCAAATACTTGGATGAGGCTTCTTCACCCCACTCAGGTTTTTGTTCGAACAAACTACTCAGTCCGATCGCACCCACGTCGGACCAGGCTTGTGTAAAAAAACTTAGATCAAGTGGCAAATCACCCTCTTGAACCGCATGTCCCAAACTCTTTAAGACATCAATACTCGCCCGTACACTGCTAGCAATTTCAGGGTCCAGAGGGGAGTCCGAGAAATGTTCAACGTACAAAATTCTTTTTTTAGCGGGTAACTTTTTTGAGGTATCTTCCATTGCCTGAGCAGCCGCCAGCGATGTACGGTCACCTGACTGCGGGCCACAGAGCATATTGAACAAAAACGTCACATCAGCCACCGTACGTCCGATGGGGCCCACGACTTCAAAATCCAACAGTAGCGGCGGCAACATATGACCACGCGCAATCGCCCCGATAGAAGGTTTAAGCCCAACCACTCCCGCGTGCGAGGCAGGTCTGCGAATTGAACCGCCACCATCCGTGCCAATCGCAAGAGGTGTGATTCCGGCAGCAACCGAAGCAACAGCGCCGCCACTCGATCCGCCCGGTGTCAAGTCAAGACTCCAGGGATTACGAGTCGGACCAAATACAGGGTTATCTGTATAACCCTCCAGGGTGAACTCAGGCACATTAGTTTTGCCAATCAACAACGCACCTGCGCGACGCGCACGACTAACGACCCACTCATCCTCCAGGGGAAAATAATCCTTTAACGAAAGTGTTCCCCACGTAGTGGGCAAATCCGCCATGGGAATATTGTCTTTAATTGACAGAGGAATCCCGTCAAGCATGGAAAGAGGAACACCCTGCTCAAACCTGAGCGTGGACGCCTGGGCATCAGCTAAAAACTCAGCATCGCGCCTTGATATCACGGCATTCATTGCAGGATTTACAGCATCAAGCCGCTCTAAACAAGCTTGAGCGACTTGTGCTGGCGTGTATGCACCCGACCTGTAACCCTGAGCAAGCTCAATGGCCGAGAGTTTCCACAACAACTTCATCATTTACTTAAATCCAATAACGGGTCCGACAACCTGTTTCCAGATAGTTGAACATTTATCGAATGATTTATCACACACCTCGCTCCAGGTGGGAAAAGAAACTGTAGTCAAGGCATCCTGAATAAGTTGTTTATCTGCATCTTTCACAGAGACATCCGTCATTGAAAATTTCTTACCTGTCTTGCAGGGCTCTTTACCAACGTTGCAGCGTGAGGCATCGTCAAACAACTCTTGAGAGTATGTCCAGACTTCATCTTCGAACTTTTTGAATGCTGCAAGCATTTTTGTTTGCTGCTCTGGAGTCAATGCATTCCACTTTGCCAAGTTCATCGCATATGCATTAAAGGCAACCTGAAATCCGATTGGCATGAAATGGGACGTGACTTCTGGCCATCCTGCCGAGTTGGCTGAACTGGGACCAGTAATCGCACAATCCGTCACACCACGCTCAAGCGCTTGCTGTGTCTCACCAAAGGATAATGTGACAGGAATGCCGCCAAGTTTTTCGATAAATTTTGCCAATGATTGATCGTAGACACGTACCTTCTTGCCTTTAAGATCTGACAAACCGCCAATTGGTACTTTACAAAAGAGGACCTGCGGTCCGAAGGGATAGAATCCCAAAAGTTTTCCACCATATTTTTCCTGCAGACGTTTATCAAAAACCTCGCGATACGCATCGGAGACTTTTCGTGCGCGATCATAATCAGTGGATAAACCAACAATATCAGGTCCCAGAAAGAAAGGTTCATCCCTGGAGACTTGAGCCAGACGCAAAGTCACCAAATCAAACAGACCAGATTTCAGAACACGCAGTCCATCTGAATCCTTGATACCCAGCACATCCATGGGCTTGTAATCAAACTCCACAGGTAAGCCCGTTGTTTTGGCAAAATTTTCAAAAAATGGCTGTTCTTTTGTTTGCTGAATTAATCCTGTTGCAACGAGATTACCCGCAGCGCGATATTTAACTGTTTTCTCCTGCGCGTGACTTGCAAATCCCACGAGAGATAGTGCCGCAATGAGCAATGGCCACGCTAATTTGAATGCTTTCATACAAGACCCCAAATGTTAAAAGTTAGTTACCGAACATCAGATTAGGTAAAAAGGTTGCGATGGACGGGAAGTGAATCAGAATTCCTGTCATCACGACCATAGCTACAAAAAATGGCAGTGTTCCCTGAAATACCTCATTAATCGTCCCCTCCCCTCGGACGCCCTGAATGACATAAAGCGTCATACCGATTGGCGGGCTAATCAATGAAATCTCACACATCAACACCATGAACACACCAAAAAAGACAGGATCGATACCTGCTGCCTGCGTGATCGGAAAGACAACAGGCAGCGTACCCACCATCATTGGCATCGTTTCAAGCGCTATTCCCAAAATCAAATACATGATCGCCAATGCCCATAAAAGGACGATCGGCGATACATCAAGAGACTTGATCAGTGTCGCTAGTGCCTGGGGCACACCCAGCATGGACAGAACAAAATTTAAAAATAATGCTGCAACCAAGATGAGCGCAGTCATTGAAGTCAGGCGAATCGTTGATCTGAAACATTCATGCAGCATTTTGATACTGAGTTTTCCGTATGCAGCGGCAATGGGTAGGCAAACAATCACACCGATGGCAGCACTTTCTGTGACGGTAGCCCATCCAGAATAAATTCCTCCCATCACTACGCCAAAAACCAGTAAGGGTCCGGCCAGGTGAATTGAATGACGTAACTTTTCGGACCACTCCGTTGCCGCTTCGCGTCGACCCGCAACAGAAGGTTTCCAAACACAGATAGCAAGAATGGTCAGTAAAAACAAGACCGTCATAATCGCACCAGGAATAATTCCGGCCATGTACAACCGCGATGCCGATGTATTGGTCATCGACCCGTAAATAATGAAGGCAACTCCGGGTGGAATCAGATTTCCAAGGCTTGCTCCAGCCGCGATAGATCCAAGAACCATCCTGTCGTCATAGCCTCTATTCTTGAACGCTGGTAAGGCCACAGTTGCAATAGTCGCCGCAGTCGCAACTGAAGATCCAGATACGGCTGAAAACAGCGCCGATGCACCAATATTGGTATGAAGCAGGCCTCCTGGCATTCTTTTCAACCAATCGCCAAGGGATTGATACATCTTGTCTGTCGCACCA
>JAUSCY010000012.1 GCA_030650995.1 Sheuella sp.
CTCGTCATAGCGCATGCTTGAGGAGGAGTCTGCGCTGAGCTCGAAGATGAGCGCTGGGTTATCCGGGCTGGCTGCGACTTGTGCAGCAAACAGCGCGGGCAGGCTCTGCGGCTGAACAGATAAGTCAACCAATGGACCGCAGGAGTCTTTCAATACTGTCGCGCGTTGCGCATGATCCAGTATCGATAGCGTAGCGATACTTTGTTCGCCCGAAGACGCAAGGAGCTGAATCAGTTGCGAAATTTTTATTAAGTGCGTATTTGCCTGCTTGGCAGAGTAACGCCTTGAGTTGTAAGCCAAACGGAGCTCAACAGAACCATTGTCACGTCGGTCAAATATGAATAACTGTAGGTCTGCGACAGGTTCGGAGGCTCTCGTGTAGAGCGTACCCTGTGCGGTGCCGAAATCTGCGTGGTGGTCAAAGCTCTCCAGATTCACCAGCACGGAAAAAGGCTCTGAAAGGTTTTGCGTCAGGCGCTGTTTAACGATCTCGCCAAGGGGGTATTGTCTGTGCCTCAGTGCTTGTTTAAGTTGAATGGAAAATTGACGCGCAATCGCGAGCAGATTTTCATCGGAAGATATTTGGATACGCAGCGAAAGAATATTCGTCAGCATGCCCGGCGTTGCGCGCGTCTTTCGATTGCGACCATCCGTGGGACAACCCAGGCAGAGATCTTTCTCGCCCGTCATCCGAGACAGGTATGCCGCCACCGCGGCGGCAAAGCAGGGATATAGACTTAGATTGTGTTGTTTTCCCCAAGACGCGATACGATCAAAATCGATTCTTTCCAGCTCTATGCTCGTTGTCTCGCAAGTCTGGAGATCACCAATTGTTGGTGGATGGCTGGTTAAGCTGGCAGGCGTGAGGATGCCGTCAAGTGTTTGTCTCCAATATTCACTATCGTCTTTCCACTGAGGACTTTGTCTATAGTTATTATCTTCTTGAACTGCTTGCGACCATGAAAGAGCAACTTCCGATGGAACGAGTGTATTTGAACGATACGACTCGACTAAGCGAGTCAGCATACTCGCCACACCCGCTCCGTCCATAATAATGTGGTGGTAAAACCAGAACCAAATCCATCGTTCATCTTCAATCCTGATCAGCCCAAATCGAAAAAGCGGTCCTTTTTCAAGATCAAAATGAAGATGTTGCTGAGCACTTAGCAGCTTTTCGCTTGCAAGTTCAGGGTTAAGGTCTTTTCTCAAATCCCATTGGGAAAGTGCCGATGGAGAGACTGCGAAAAATGCTTGGTATGGTTCATGGTCAAGCTCTACAAAGCGTATGCCCAGAATCTCGGTGTCTTCAATCAGCTTTTGCTGGATGAAATCAAGTCTCTGGATGTCGAGCTTACCTTCGATCAGGATATGCTGACCGGCGTTGTATGGGGTAGCGGTTAAATCTATTTTCTGATGAAACCAGACATTGCGCTGTGCGCCTGTCAAGGGATATAAAACTTCATGCGCCTGGTCAGTCATTTCCCTCGGCATCTTTTAATGCATCCATTCAGTTAATTAAGTAGGCTAATTCGCATTTATTAAGAAAAGTAATGCTTAGTTTTGAAAAATCGAATCAATAAATATGTATATCGTCCACAGGAGAATGGACGAAAAATAAGCCAATAGATCTATTTGACCAAATGGACATGACCCTAATCTTTCTTAAACTTACATTTTGCGTAAAAAACAACAGTTTTTTGTGATTACTTCATTCTCAGGCGAATTGTGAGCTGGTAACCGGCGTTTCTTGCAACTTTTAATGTGCCTTCCTGACCTGTTGCAGAGAGCAGTTTTTTGCGCAATCTTGTGATGGCAACGTCTAGATTGGAGCGGTTTTTATTATCTGTATCCTTGCCAAGTTTTTCTAGGAGTGCCCAGGCCGGAAGAAATTGCATCGGAGCTTCGTTGAGAGCTCTCAGTAGCTGTGTTTCCTGACGAGTAAGTTCTGTTATGCGGGACCCTTTCTCTAAACGCATTGAAATGACGTCTAGCCATAATTCATTTGTATGCGTTCGAGTACCCATCTGACGACGTGTAATACTCCGGATAGAAGCCTCAAGCTCCGCAACGGATACTGGTTTAGTCAAATAAATATCTGCACCACTTTCATACCCCTCTACACGATCAGACTCAGCAATTCTTGCGGTCAGCATAATGATGTGTATTTGGGGGTAGGCGGTTCGGATACGCTTAGCGATGCTTAAACCATCCTCGATCGGGAGGGTGAGATCTAGTACTAAAATATCCGGCTTTGATGTTGTGAGATGGCTGTCAAGAGCCGCACCAGAATCAACCCCCTCAACCAAATAGCCTTTCGAAGAAAGATGCGCAACCATCATGACCCTTAAGGCATCATGGTCCTCGATAATCACAATTTTTAACTGGGTATCCATATCTTGAATGTAACGTAGTCATCATGACAGGAGAAAGATAATTCAGCACCTAGAAGCTGTGACATTGATTGAACAAGATAAAGTCCAAGCCCCGAGCCTGAAACACGATTCGCCATCGTTCCGCGATAGTATTTTGTAAAGATAAGATCTTTGTCTGGAACATCTTGGGCCGCGACACTGTTTTGAATGGTAACTGTGAGGCCTTGAATTTTATTTGACTGTCTTAGCTCATCGGTCGTGTGTCTAATCGAGAGTGTGATTCGAGAGGCCGGGGGAGAGTATTTAAGTGCGTTGTCCAAGAGATTAGCGATAATGGTTCGCAGTAAAATTACATCCGTTTGTAACACCCGTTTTGAGCTTTGATATTCGAATTGAATGCGATGTTTCTGGCTGTTTTGACTGACTAGCTGAGTTGTGAGTTCATTCAAATCAACAGGTTTGAAGTTCAGTTTAATTTCTTCTCGTTCAAGTTGATCTAGTTGACTGCAGCGTTCGATGATGGCATCCATATCGTTCACACTCTGTTCTGCAAGAGTGCTGAACTCCTGTTGCGCTTTGGCTACCTGAATATAAAACCTGATAACAGAGAGGCTGTTTTTTAATTCATGCGTGAGCATCAGCATAAATTTATGCTGTTGGACTTGACGAAGTTTTTCTTTTTCTGTTTCTTGTTGGGCCTTAATCAGAGAGTTTTTCTGAATGAGCCCTGATTGTTCCTGTGCTCTTTTGATTTTGGAAAGTGCGGCAACAATAAATAAAACCAAAAATGGCACATGCATACTCGGACTGAGTATGGAATTGAAAGCCGTTGGCATTAAGCCTAACTGTGTGCTGCGAAAAATGAGTACGATAGTACCCAGCAAGAAAATACACGTTGCAAGTGCTATGCCCAGGCGTTTGAATACATAAGGTATACAGGGAACAATAATTAGAAAAAATATGGGGACCAGAGACCAATAGGTGAGTATTTTTTGAGATAAAAATGTTAGGCTGAAAAAGTAATAAATTAGCATTGCAATGGCAATGAATGTCAATCCAACCGAGCAAGATTTTAATTTTCCGCGTATGGCGTGCGTTTGAAAAAGCGCTAGGATAAATAAGCTGATCGTTAAAGGTAAACCGACTGCGGTCAGTGTTAGGAATACCGAGGCACCACTAAAAAAATAGCTAGGGAAAATCATCCCTCCCAACAATAATCGTGCAATACCGAGTTGTAGGGACCATAGCAAAACAGCAAGAAAAAAAATATCTTTTTTATAGATTCCTGTCACTAACAAGACTAAGCAAAAGATGGAAAGTAAAACAAGGAAAACCGTTAGCCTGGTTACAATTTCTATTGTCTGATTAATAAGCTCGGTTTTGTTCTGTAAGTAAAGAATAGCAATGACAGTGTTTTTAGAATTTATCTTAAGGAGTATGGTTTCGTTGTTTTCGCGGGTATCTATTTTGTATATTTCGTGCGCTTTTTTAAAGATTGTATTGATTCCGAGCGTGGGATTATCTCTATCCATTCTCCTCCATGTTTGACCATCCCACTCAAAAGCATCCGTACTGACAAGATTAGCCGGAAGAATGGAGAGAAAAAGATCTTCTTTTGTCAGTCCTTTCAGATCAAATTTAATCCAGAAAGTGGAGTCCGAGAAACCGTAGTTGAAAACATTTCCACTTACCAAAGTGAAGTCTTGAGATGCAACGTCCTGGGCTGACATTGAACTCGATGGGTCCTCGAAATAATTAAATGTCTTTAATCCATTGGCTGTGGATGCGTTGAGCCATCCACTTGCCAAAAAAAGAAATGCTATGAGCATTACACGCATGAATGCCTCGAGACAATGAAATCTTCAGATGATGCAGTTTTCAATTTTTTAGTTTTAAAAATCCACAAAACCTTTCTGAATCTTTCATTTTATTTATATAAGCTTTCTGAATCTTTCATTTCGTTTAAAAAAAACAACATTAAATTCTTATTATCCCGTCTTCTTGCGAAGTATGAGGCCAAGTGCATGCATAGACATTATGATTTTATAGGCGAAATGGCTTATTTCGACTTTATGCAACATATTTTGCGGGTATTAGACGATGACTGAATCAACCAAGATCCATGTAGATGCTTACACGATTGACGGAGATCTTTTAAAAGTTCTTATCAACAGCGAAGGTCAATATTCGGTTTGGCCAGCGAAAAAAGATGCGCCTGCAGGTTGGAAGGAAACAGGTTTTACGGGATCTAAAGTCGAATGCTCTGAGTATGTTGATCGTGAGTGGACAGATATGCGGCCAATTAGTCTTCAGGTAGCGATGCAGGGCGCAAAGCACTGATTTAAAGCACTGATTTCATCTCTGTACACCTTAGATCACAGGATAAAGATATATGAGTAGTTTTAAAACCATGCTCGCCTTATCGGGCGTAATAGTTTTGGGTGGCTGTTCACCCATTAACTCTTCGAGTTTTCGTGATATGTCTTCAGCCTATCGTGATGTGCTAGAGGGTTATGCTAACGATAATGTTTTGTTGAACATAGTGAGAGCATCCAAGCGCATGCCCGTCAGTTTCCTTGAAATGCCTTCTGTGGTAGGAACTGGTAACGTCAGCGCAGGTGCAGGCATTGGTGGAACTGTTTATAGCGCGGCACCCACGACTTTAGGCGGATTTTTCAGTGCGAATAATCTTGCAGGGACTTCTTACTATAGTCCTAATCTGTCGCTGAGTGTGAATAACGGCTTTAACTTCACGCAGTCGTCGATGGATAATGCTGCTTTTATGAACTCCTTTCTTTCCAACATTAAAGTTGAGACTGTTGCGGCGCTGACGAATAACGTCGTTGCACCCAAGGAGGTCCTTTATTCACTGGTAATTGACTCTATCGAAGTTCGCAATAGTAAAAATGAAGTGGTCAGTTTGGTTGAGAACAATCCCAATTTGCCTAATTACGCGGAGGACTTCCAGAAAGCGCTTTACACGCTTATCGATGCTGGTTTGAGTACTCAGCAGGTTGTCAACAAAATGGTGTTGTCGCCACCCATGGATGCGGATACGGTCAATAAGCAGTTTGGCGTTCTGGCAAATGCCTATTCGCAACCAGGTTTTGCAATTGACGTTATTAAAAAACCTGGTTCAAAGGATATGTATCAGGCCGTACGAATGGTCCCTGAAATGCAGTTTTGTTTCAATAAACAACTCAGTTCTGCATTGCTCGGTCATGTTTTCTCTGATTCTGCATACTGTGCAAACGTTGGTATTAATACCAAAGAACAGCTTAAGAAGCTAGAGGCTAATTCAGGTCCTGCGGTTAAGGATCAAGCCAAAGTCAGTTTGTTTATTCACCTTCGATCCACGCGGACAGTTTTCGATTACCTCGGTACTTTAGTAGATTTGCAGCATCAGAATCCTGCCCGGATCATTTCTATTAAAACCATTGAAAATCCCGCCATGGTTGGTTCAAAAAATGCAAGCACCCCTCAATATCCGATTTTCGAGGTGGCAAAGAATGATCGTTCGAGATCCATCTCCTCAGTCAAATATGAAGGCGAAATTTACTCTGTGCCGGTTGATACTAGAAGCTGGACGCGAGATGTCTTGGTGACCCTGTCCCAGCTGCTCACGCTTAATAAGGTACCTGGTTCAATTCCTGCCTCCCCAGCTGTTCTGATTAGATAACGCTAATCAGCCTTTTGTAGTGTTAAGTACGCCTACCTTGAAAGGGTAGGCGTAGTTTTTATTGAAAACTGTAATGAACCACTCCTTTGATCGTTTCCTGATACCGATTACCCCCCCTCGAACGAGCGGTATAAGAATGGTTTTATTTCCCTACGCGGGTGCGGGGGCATCAATTTATCGCTCCTGGTCAAAGTTTCTTTCTTCTCAATTCGAGTGCTTTGCAGTGCAGCCACCTGGACGTGAGACGCGTTTTTCTGAAGCGTTACTAACTAGTGTAGGAGACTATGCAAAACATGCGAGTGCTGCTATTGCTTGCCTGCCAGATGATCGTCCCTTGATTTTGTTTGGGCATAGTTTGGGAGCTCTGGCAGCCTACGAGACTGCGGTCGAACTCTCTCATTGCGGGCGATCACTCGCATGTTTGGTGGTATCTGGCAGACAAGATCCTGATACACCCAGTAAGCGAAAACATATCTCGCATCTAGAGGATGATGAGTTCGTCAGACAAATGGCGACGTACAACGGAACGCCTGCGCAGGTGCTTGAAAATACTGAATTACTTGAATTGTTACTGCCAATGATCAAAGCCGACTTTTCAATGTCAGAGAAGTATGCAGGTCGTTCAAAGATAGTCCTCGATTGCCCGGTTTTAGCGCTTGGATCCCACGATGATGATTGGCTTGATACCGATGCGGTGAAGCGCTGGAGTGAGGTCAGTACCGGAAAGTTTGTTGAAAGATGGTTTGCGGGCGATCATTTTTATTTAAATCACCATACCAGTGAATTGGTTGAATTTTTGACTCAACATATCAGTCTTCTTTACAAAAGGCCTTAAACTGAACCATGTGACATCAATATCCTTACATTTACGATCAAGTCAAAAAATATGAAAATTATTGCAGTGGCTAATCAGAAGGGTGGATGCGCTAAAACGACAACTGTTGTTAATCTCGCCGCCTGCCTCGCAGAACTTGGTAAACAAGTTCTGGTGATTGACTTGGATTCCCAGGCTAATGCGACAACCTGGCTTGGAGCAGAGCACTCAACTGGTCATGCTTTTAAACTATTGACGACTAAGACTTCTTTGGAAGATTTAATTGCTCCCACTAATTTAGATGGGGTTTCTATCGTAAGCGGTTCCAGAGAGTTAGCCAATTTTGAAAAGGCTGTTGCAGGCGAAATTGCAGTGGAGACGCGACTCAAGCGCAGGCTAATCGGGCTAGATTCGTCAAAATGGGATTTTGTCTTGGTGGACACGCCTCCAACTCTAGGATTGATTACATTAAATGCCTTGAGCTGCGCCAAAGAATTAATTGTTCCCGTCACCACGCACGTATTAAGTTTATCTGGTGTTGCCCAGTTAGTTGAAACACTGGAGGAGGTGAAAGAAGTGTTGAATCCTTCACTTAATATTTTGGGTTTTGTTGCTTGTCGTGTTGACTCGCGCACGCGACACTCCAAGGAAATTCTCGAGTTATTGATTAATCAGTTCGGCGACAAAGTACTTAAATCAACGATCAGGGAAAGTATTCGTCTGGCAGAGGCCCCGTCTTTCCAGCTTAGTATTAATCAATACGGATCTAAGTCGTCTGCTGCTGATGATTACCGTGCATTAGCCGCTGAAGTTATATCGTTGACTCAATAATTGGACTACAAGATATGGCAACCACACCCCGTAAAACTGTTAAAAGCAATCCTCTGGACAGCATTGTTTCAGGTCGAAAAAATGATGTAGCGTCTGTTCAGAATATAAAAAATACTTCCAAACGGACCAAAGCCGCTGCGGCTGAAAATATTGTACAAACTGTTGGTTCGGATCCTGAAGTGGTGGCATCTGGAGTCGATGCACTAATCGAGAATGTGTCTAAAGCCAGACAAAAAAGAAGCGTGCCTATTAAAAAATCTTTACCTGCGGCTGGAACGGATACGCCGGTCAAGTCGATGGATAGCGTATCGCCAACCCAGACTGAAAAAGTATCTCCTAAAAGTATCCCCGATTCAGCAGCGAATTCAGCAACGAATTCAGCAACTAACAAAGTACTATCAGCTGAGGAAGTCCTTGAGAGAGAGTTCAGTCCAAAAACTGCAATGGTCATGATTCCAGCAGGTCTGCTGGAAGATGATCCGTTGGTAGATGTCCATGCACTGCATACTGTCAAAACCTGGTCACAGTGGGCGGTGCTCGGCGGACTGATTCCTACACCGGTCGTAGATACGGTTGCGATTACCGGTGTACAGATCAAAATGATCCACGCGTTATGCAGCTTATATAACGTAGAGTTTAAGAAGGAAGCAGCTTTAGCTGTCGTAAGTGGCCTGGTCGGTGGAACGCTGACAACGTCGCTTGCAGGGATGGGGTCGATGATTCTTGGCCACTTGCCCGTTATCGGCTCGTTGATGAAATACACTGTTCAGCCTGCTTTATCCTATGCTTCGACCTACGCCTTAGGGCGTGTATTCATGCGGCATTTTGAAAACAACGGCACGATGGCTGATATTGATAGTAAAAAACTTGCAACTTATTTTAAGGAGCAATATGCGCGTGGTCGCAAGATGTTCAAGTATGAATTTAAGAATCCGCCCGCGCAAAACGCCTGATCACATATAGCAGACATGCAAATACAATTTAAATCTGATCTTGTTCAGTTTTTTACACGAGAAAGTCCACGCGAGTTAAAGCGTCTGGTGTGGCTGTCATTTTTTGTCGGTGTCACCAACACGCTACTGATTGCTTTAATTAATAAATGCGCTTCTGATGTCACCGATGGCAAATCCGTGATGTGGGAATTTTTCCTCTTTTGTTTTTTACTACTGGCGTTTTTGTTAATTACTAACCGGGCAAACAGGGAAAATATTCATAATTCGCAGGAACTGATTCATCGCTTCAAGATGCGGATCATGCACGATATTTTGCGATCAGACCTTTCCCGGCTTGATCAGATTGGACGCGGAGAGATACTCCAGATTTTGGCCAGAGATGCTCAGCAAGTATCGCAATCGGTTGCGGTGTTGGTCAATTTAGCCCAGTCCGCTGCAACACTAATTTGTCTGACACTCTATATGGCTACCATCTCCCTGGTTGCTTTTGCATTGACGCTGGGATCTAGTGTTTTCATTTTTGTTCTTGGTGCAAGACAGCTGCTCTCCGTGACTGGTAAATATGTCGATGTCATGGATAAAGATATTGCTGCGAATGCCTTGTTTGAAGATTTCCTCAATGGTTATAAGGAAATCAAGATGAATTCCAAACGGGCCCTGGATGTGACGCATGACATCGTAAAAATGTCTAAAGACAGCAATACGATTCGACAGGGATTGCTGATTTCTTCAACGAATTTTTTTAATTACCTGACGGTGATGATGTATGTCATTGTTGGTACGATGATTTTCATCGTACCGGTATTTTCTGTCGGTTTTTCTCAGCATGTCACAGAGACCACCACCACGGCTTTGTTTCTCGCAGCGTCATTGACCGGGATGATTCAGAGCATTCCTGTCCTTTCGCTTTCGAACGTTTCAGCCAAAATTTTGCGTGATCTCGAGAGTCGTCTTTCATTTGGAATGGATCAGTTTGCAGCCAAGAGACATGATCAGGATTTCGGGGTAGTTCAAAATATTACTTTGGATCATGTCAAATATCATCATCCGACTAGTCACTCGGGCAGACCTTTTGTTTTGGGTCCCGTGACTTATAAATTTGAGCTTGGTAAGGTCTACTACATTCGCGGCAATAACGGTTCTGGTAAAACGACTTTAATGCGTTTGCTAACGGGCTTATATGCGCCCTCCGATGGGCAGATACTGGTTAACGGCACCGTTGTACAGCAGCCGGTAGACAAATCTTTTAGAGATATGTTTGCGGTAGTTTTTAGTGATTTTTATTTATTTAAAAAAATGTACGGTCTGACAAACTATAGTCAGGATGAAATAGATGCACTGTTAAAGCTTTTTAAGATGCAAGGTAAACTTTCTATCGAACACGGTAATTTTTCAGATCTGTCATTTTCAACAGGACAGAGAAAACGAATTGCCTTGCTGGTAGCCATTCTTGAAAAAAGGCCTTTTATTATTCTTGATGAGTGGGCCGCCGATCAGGACCCTGAGTTTCGTCAAGAGTTCTACGAGCATATTATTCCCATGTTCAGAGAGATGGGTAAGGGTGTGATTGCTATTACCCATGACGATCAGTATTACGACACGGCAGATCATGTGCTTTACATGGCGGATGGAAAGCCCATCGAAGGGGTTTAAGCAAATATGAAATATTTCAAACGTCTAGCACTTTTTTTGAGACATCTGCCCGTCACATTAGGTCAATGGTGTAACAGACACTTACTCGCCCTTCTCTTTTTGAGTTTTGTGATTGTAGGAGGTCTGATAGTCCTCTACCCAAGAATGATCGTAAAAATTCCTGCAGGCTATAAAGGCGTCATTTTCCGTCCATTCTCTGGTGGTGTGGATTTGGGACATGTGTATGGTGAGGGATTTCATTTTCTTTTCCCCTTCAATGTGATGTCCACTTATTCGATTGTGCTGAATGTTCATCAGTTAGAAATGGATGTTTTGACCTCCGACTTACTAAAATCAAAACTGAAACTTAGTTTTCAATATTCTGCTAATGAACAAACCCTGCCAATGCTCCACCGTTATCTTGGTGCTGATTATCTGGAAAAATATATTCTTCCTGAGTTGACAGCATCTGTTCGCGAGGTGTTTGGTAAGTTAAATTCCAATGAGGCGTTTACAACTGATTTACGGAAAGTTGCCCAAGATATTTCTCTCAGTACTGATAATTTCCTGATTAATAATCTTAGTCCGGCTGGTTTGACTACGATCCGCTTGGTTCGTATAAGTGCTTTTCAGGTTGAAGGGATTGAGTTTCCTCCCGATGTGCAGGCTTCAATTGAAAATAAAATTGTTCTGTCAAATAATGCGCAAGCAATGGTTTATAAAATTCAAAGTACTCAGCAAGAGGCTTCACGCAAGGTGATTGAGGGTGAGGGCATTAAGAAGTTTCAGGAGTTAGTCAATGCGGGTATGACTGATAACTTCCTCAGGCATGAGGGGATTGAGGCAACCCGTAAACTGGCTGAGTCAAATAATGCAAAAGTAGTTGTTTTTGGAACTTCCAATGGCGGATTACCCCTCATCTTGGGAGATTCAGGTATGAACCGCAGCGGCGTAACAAAACAGGATGAAACACCCTCAGTTCCGAGTCAGGCTGCATCATCCAATCATCAAACCAAATAATTACGTTTGTTTTTTTATAAATATTGAATACTGATGCTAATGATTAGCTTGAATATAGAGAAGTACGTAAATACTTGTATGCTTTTCAATAAGCCGCTCATTCTTACACGCGTCGTGATTGCGACGATATCTGTCAGTATTTTGATGGGTTTTTGCGCCCTGGATGTTTACGCACAGTCGTCAGACCCGAATCAGATTATTGCGATACCTAAAAAGAAAAATCATGATTTGCTGTTTGATAGCTTTGTACCTATCGGTAACCATGAGAAAAAATTCTATAAAGCCTGCTCTATCTTTATTTATTTAAGATCGTTTTTACGGGTTGATATTATTAATATGTCAACTTATAAAGTCAGTAGCTGTCCTCAGTCAGAATTTAATAAAATTACTGCCTCTTCTGTTGCTGCTCAGTTGCAAACAGTTGCGCCTATTACGCTTGTCTCAATGGTAGGTCCTTCTTTCCAGTTGATGGATGAAAATCACTCCGTGATTGAAAGTGAGTATGTGTCAATTGGGAATTTGAATTTCTCCCCTGTGATGTACGCTGAAATCAATTTTTTAGATGTTTTTACTCATACCAAATCCGTTTTAAGGTGGAGTAAGGCTGATGCTTCTTATAACCCTATTCCAACCAAACGTAATATGCACTTTGTTTGGTACAAGGGCAGTACGGTTTATACCTTGCTGACTGATAAAGGTAAAAGATATGTCATGGCATATTTTTCACCATCAGATATAGATCAGATTACTAGCGAAGATGAGATTAATAAAAAACTGGCACATCTCCCGTCTGTTCTGAATCTGCCTACGGGTTGGAAATTTGAAATAATTAAGTTGCCCAAAGTATTGAGAATGCATCAAATCCTTTTTCAAGGTCGTTTAGGCGAAACGTTAATGGATGAATTGAGTAACATTTACATACACGTAGATAATTTAGATTTTTAATTTTTTTACTCAAGTTTCAGATTAGGAATAATTACTGTGTCGGATCCGCTCGTTACACTTTTACCGGATGTCGTGATTGAGCCTTTGATTGCGCGCTGGTATGCCTGGTCGCATCTGATCTCTCCGGCGACCGCCGCACTTAATACGACCTATCAACATATTCCATTATTGCAATCGTTTGTCGCATCTCCAGACGTGCATGCGGTGGCATGCCAGACGCCCAGCTTGCGTGGGGGGCCATTTGTGGATTTGCCCAACAGTGAAGTTGGCGCTGTTCAATCTTTAATTAAAGATACTCAGCTCAATCAGGCTTCGCTGATCGCATTTGGTGAAAGTTTACGCGATGCATTTAGATTTATTCTGAAAAATGCAGATGGATTTTCTTTAGAAAAACATTATCAAAGCTTGCCTGATCCAGTCAAAGGTTATGTTGAGCTGTTTTACACTTTGGGTGGTTTTCCTGACCTAAGAGTCATTGAGCCGATGCTTTACCGGAGCGACTTAAACCGCAGCCCTCACCAGACAGCGATGGTTTACCGTGCGAAAGGAGACCAGCGTAGTTTTGCATTCAGCACGCCCAGGATGCCCAGAGCGGATGCCTTTGAACTCAACGCCCCCTTTGCATCAGATATCTATGACTTTCTTGCACAACTGAGGTTTAAACCTCAACCATGGTCTGTTGTTCTTGAACGCCTGCAGGTCAAAGCCCAGGATATTGAGCTGGTCCGCAGTCTGGTGACGGATACGCAGTCGCCTGTGACTGTTCACCAACATCATCCCGGCCAAACCCGCTGGAGGTACTTCGGTCATGCGTGCGTGTTGGTTGAGTCTGCACATGGTAAAAGTGTTCTGGTTGATCCGCTTATCGCCTATGAAACGGATCCTGCGCTCAAGCGTTTTGTGTTGAGTGATTTGCCAGAGTCAATTGATTATGTTGTGTTAACGCATAACCATGCTGATCATGTGCTGATCGAGACTTTGCTTGCATTACGTTACAGGATTGACACCATTGTTGTACCTGCAAGTGGTGGGGGTCTGGCAGACCCATCACTTAAACTGATGCTTGAGTCGATTGGCTTTAAAAAAGTAGTTGAGCTTGGTCCTCTTGGTTCTATAGAAGTCGCAGACCTGAAGCTAACCGCCTTGCCTTTCCTAGGCGAACATGGTGACCTAGATATTCGTTCAAAAGCTGCCTGGCATGTTCAGGCTGGTCAGCATAGCTTATTGTTTGCAGCGGATAGTAATAATCTAGAGCCCAGAATGTATGACATGCTGCGCGCTATGTTTGGACGGATCGATACTCTTTTTATCGGTATGGAGTGTTTGGGGGCACCTTTTAGTTGGACGTATGGCCCCTTGTTGCCTGTTGCCGTAGACCGTAAAAAAGATCAGTCCAGACGTTTAAATGGCTCTGATTTTCAGCGTGGACTTGAGGTGGTCAAAAGCCTGGGATGTCAGTCTGTTTATGTTTATGCGATGGGTGCTGAACCCTGGTTGCAGTTCATTACGAGCATCGATCCTGATCCCAATACTGCTCCGGTGGTGAATGCTAAACAATTAGTCGAACAATGTCAGGCGATGGGCTTGATCTCAGAGCGTTTGTACGGTCATGCAGAAGTCGTTTTGTAGAGCATGATTCTTCTCAGGTAACAAGGAGTCCCCTATGTGGTGGCATTTACCCCTGTATTTATTAATGTGCGTTCTTGTTTCCTTTTATGGCAAACACACCCGGTTAGGTTTCTGGGGTATTTTGATAGTGTCTGTTTTTTTTACGCCATGGCTGGTTGGTCTTGGCTTAGTCTTGTTGGCGCCATTTAGCTCAAATCTTTTTTCTCCATTTAAAACAAAAAATTTAAAAATAGAAGTTTGATTCTTTCTTAACGAAGTTGAGCCCACTCATGTCTATAAAGATTTTTTTTCTTGGTATTGGGGCAATGGGTTCTCCTATGGCCGCTTGCTTGTTGCGAGCGAGTTACGACGTCACCGTATTTGACTTGTCAAAAGCAAAAATGGATGAATTTGTATCAAAATTTGGTGGTTGCACTGCTCAAACTATTTCTGTCGGGTGTCAGCAAGCAGATGTCATTATTATGATCTTGCCCAATAGCGCAGTCGTCACAGACGTGTTGTTTGGTGAAAATGGAATGGCAAGTGATTTAAAGCCTGGTACTGTTGTCATTGACATGACTTCTGGTGTGCCAGCTGTTTCAATTGATTTAAACCAGAGGCTTGCTAAGCAAGGCGTTATTTTTTTTGATGCGCCGGTGTCTGGGGCAGTCGCCCGCGCAGTGTCTGGTGATTTGACTATCATGGCTGGAGGTGATGATTACGAAATCGAACCTGTCATGCCAATTTTAAAATCAATGGGGCATGTGACTCGCACAGGCAAGATTGGTAGTGGTGATGCAATGAAGGCACTGAATAATTTAGTTTCGTGCGGTGGTTACCTGATCGGCATTGAGGCGTTATTGATAGGGTCCCGATTTGGACTGGACCCTGAAAAAATGCTCGAAGTATTGAATAGTTCCACCGGCATGAATAACAGCACGCTGAAAAAGTTTGCTCAATATGTATTGTCAAGAAAGTTTGATTCTGGCTTTCCAATACATATGATGCTTAAAGATTTGATGAATGCGACAGATTTGGGCCATCAAATCGGTGTGACAACTCCGTTTGCACAATTGTGTTGTGACATGTGGAGCAGTGCCTCTAACATGCTTGGACCTAACGTCGATCATACTGCCATAGCATGGATGAGCGAGGCGATGGCTGGAAGCAGTATTAATGAAAAAATAAAAAATTAATTGGAGATAAAAATGAAAAAATTCATCGCAACAGCATTAATGTTCTCAGCTTTGACTGGCGTGTCCGCTCGCGCAGAAGTGAGCGAAGTCAAGGTCCCGCTCGGTGCAGGCGGTTTTGGTTTTTTACCCCTGCATATGATGAAAGCACATCAACTGATTGAGAAGCATGCTGAGCAGGCTGGCGTCAAGGTGAAAGTGAATTGGTCTAATATCGGCGGACCCGCAGGGATGATTGATGCTTTGCTTTCAGGTTCGGCAGATTTTATTTCGGCTGGGCCACCGTCATTTTTAATTCTTTGGGATAAAACTAAGGGTAATGCGAATGTCAAAGGAGTAGCTTCGATGAGCTCGATGCCGATGCGACTCAATACGCGCGCTGAGCATCTCAAGACTATTGATGGCCTGAAAGCGGGTGACAAAATTGCTGTAACCTCAGTCAAGTCATCGATCCCATCGATCGTGATGCAGATGTATGCTGTGCAGAAATACGGTCGTGAACAGGCGTTCAGGTTTGACCCCTTTACCGTCACGATGAATCACTCGGATGCCGCTGCTGCGTTGCTCTCCGGCACTACAATTACCGGTCACTATGCTTCGGCACCACTCGATCAGCGTGAACTGAAGTCTCCGGGCGTTCGTACCATCATGAATAGCGATGACGTAATGGGAGGGTCCACTACCTTCACCATGATTTCCACGACGCAAAAATTTTACGATCAGAACCCAAAGGTCTATGCAGCGTTCGTCGCTGCCCTGAAAGAGGCGCAGGAAATGATCATGAAGGATAAACCTGGAGCAGTAAAGGTTTTGCTTGAATCGATGGGGGGAGCCAACGCTGGTTCGGCTGAAGATATGATGGCAATTTTGAATGATCCGACGACCAAATACACGATCAAACCTGAAAATGTCATGAAATATGCAACGTTCATGAATAGCATTGGCTCTTTGAAAAACAAACCCGCCACAATCGATGAACTATTTTTTAAAGGAACGGACATCGCTGGCGGTAACTGATCTGCGTGACGCAGCTGCCCTCTGTTCAGTTCTTGAATCAGAGGGGCAGAGCGTGATTCGATCAGGTTTGCATGCCCCATTTGCGTATAGTCATGCGTTCAATCACCTTGAATATAAAGTTTTCCACAATCAGTCCGATAAAAATCACCATGAATAGTCCAGCAAATACGCTCGGAATTTCAAGTTGATTTTTATTTTGATAAATAAACCACCCCAGGCCACCAGAGCCCGAGCTCACACCGAAAACGAGCTCAGCGGCGATCAGGGTACGCCAGGCGAATGCCCAGCCGATTTTTAATCCGGCAAGAATACTGGGAAATGCAGCCGGGATCAAAATCTTCGATACATAAGAAAATCCCGTCAGACCGTAATTGCGACCTACCATCCGCATTGTCATGGATACCGACATGAAGCCGGAGTGGGTGTTGAGTGCAACTGCCCAGAGCACCGAGTGGATCAGTACAAAAATCAGACTGCCTTCACCTAACCCGAACCAGATCAGCGCCAATGGTAATAGCGCAATAGCCGGCAAGGGGTTAAACATCGATGTCAGTGTCTCAAGGATATCGTTGCCAACACGGGTGGTAATCGCAAATACAGTCAATAAGGTGGCAAGCACGATGCCACAGGCATAACCAATGAGCAAGACGCTAATTGACGTCCAGGCTTTTTCAAGCAAACCGCCGGATAGAATGCCGTGATAAAGCGCAATCATCGTGTCTGAAAATGTCGGGAACAACAAGCCGTTATTCAATACCGTGGCGTAAATTTGCCAGATCCCGGCGAGTACTGTTAAGAGAATGATTCTTCTTAAGGCCGTGTTGTTACTCAGGCGTTCCCAGTTGGAAAGGCGTTTTTCTACAATGCCTACCGCACTATAGGGCTCAGGTTGCAGATAAATTTCTGTGCGCGCAGGTAAATCATGTGTCGCTTTATCCATGAAATACCTCTGCCGTAGCTTGTTGTTCTATAAAAAGCATATTGTTGATTTTGTCTTCGAGTACTTGTTGCTCTGCGGTATTTTGTAGTGCACGAGGCAGACTATTGAGTTCGGCTTTGACTTGTCCGGGGTGGGGTGTGAGCAACAAAATTCTGCTGCCTATCTTGATTGCTTCCGCGATGGAGTGTGTGACAAAAAGTACAGTGAAGTGTGTGTCATCCCAGAGTTGCAATAACTCATCCTGCATTTTCCGTCGGGTTAGAGCATCGAGTGCTGCAAACGGTTCGTCCATTAGCAAAATGGAGGGTTCCATGGCCATCCCTCGTGCGATCGAGACACGTTGTTTCATGCCACCGGATAAGGTGTGAGGGTAGTTGTCTGCAAACTTGGTGAGATTGACTTTGTCGATGTAATACAAGGCTTGCGTGCGTGCAGCTGTGGGACGCATCTTGCCGCTGGCCACCAGGGGAAACATGACGTTTTCCACGACGGTTTTCCATGGCAACAACTGATCGAACTCCTGAAACACCATCATCCGGTCTGGACCTGGTTTGGTCACGCGTTCGTTATTTAGTGTAATTGTCCCCTCCACTGGCGGCATGTAGCCCCCAACCGCTTTCAGTAAAGAGGATTTGCCGCAACCAGAGGGACCCAGCAATACAAAACGCTCGGAGTTATATACGTTGAAATCAACGCGATAGGTGGCAGTCACCAGCAACTCACTGGTTTTGTATTGAAGCGTGACGCCTTTGACTTCCAGTAAAGGCTGCAACGCTTGTAGCTCCTGGTGCATGCTTTGTCTCCGTTGGATAACTTTAATTATTTTTATATGTATTTAATGTGTATGAATATAAGTCACGGCGAGCCTCGTCCTACATCACACCTTGGATGAGGATGGAATAAATTCGAGATCGCGTAATACCTTGCGCATGAGCTTGCCAGAAGGATTTTTCGGCAGACTTTCAACAAACTCAATTTTTCTTGGGTATTTGTAAGGTGCTGTGAGGTCTTTGACATGGCGTTGAAGCGTCTGAATCAACTCTTCTGATGCTTGATATCCTGATCGCAGCACAATGAACGCCTTGACGATTTCACCGCGCTCAGCATCCGGACTGGCGACTACCGCGCTCTCCAATACAGCAGGGTGTTCAATTAAAACATTTTCGACTTCTGTGGGTCCGATCCTGTATCCAGCTGAACTGATAATGTCATCATTTCTACCAGCGTAAAAAACATACCCCTCTTCATCAAGATATGCCAGGTCGCCTGTGATCCAGTAATTCACGCCCTCTACAGACTTAATGTTTTCTTCAGTGCGTTGTGGATTGTTCCAATAGCCCAGCATGAATTGCGGATTGGGTAACTCCATCGCAAGGTGACCTACTTCTTTGACATTCAGAACCTGACCGGAATCGCTCAATATCTTGAACGCGCTGCCAGGTATAGGTTTGCCCATGGATCCTGGTTTGACTGGAAGGCAAGGGTAGTTCAGAACAGTCATCAGTGTTTCAGTCTGTCCATAGCCATCTAATAATTGTGCGCCAGTCATGTCGTTCCAGCGTTTGACGATTTCTGGATTGACAGATTCTCCAGCCGAGACATTGAGTCTCAATGCGGAGAGATCAAAACCCGCCTGTGAGAGGTTCACCAGATGTCTGAATTCCGTAGCGGGCGCGCAAAATACCGTGACCTTGTAATGTGCCAGAAGACGCAGACGCTCTGCTGCGTCAAATTTTCCGTCATAAAAAAGCACGCAGCTACCCTGACTCCAGGGGCCAAATAAAATACCCGTCCCTGCCTTGGCCCATCCCGTATCAGCAGTACACCATTTAATATCTGACTCCTGAAGGGTCTGCCACCAGGCCGCTGATAGGCGCCAGGCGTAAATGCCGCGGCTTGCGTGTAGGACCCCTTTGGGATTGCCCGATGAGCCCGACGTGTAATAGAGCAACGCAGGATCTTCAGCAGCCATTTCAACACATTCAAATTGCTCTGATTGCTGTTGACTATCATGGATAGATATCCAGCTATCTGTAGCTGATCCTACAACAATGCGTGTTTGTAAATTAAATGCGTTTAAAAATTTATCAATATTTGCTGGCGTGGTGATTGCAGCTTTGGCGCTTGAGTCCTTCAGTCTGAATTCAACATCTTTAGTCGTCAGCATTTCAACGCAAGGGATGGGGATTGCACCCATTTTAAGACAGGCGACCATGGCTATTTGCCACTCTGGAATGCGGGGGAGCAGTATGAGTACGCGATCACCTTTGGTGATGCCTTGCGCAGTTAATAGATTGGCAAGCTGGCTACTCAGTCGAGAAATATCTGAAAAATTAAATAGTCTTTCCTGACCTGTGGCATCGCACCAGATCAATGCGGGTTTGTCGCGTCGATTGGCCTGCTCATCAATGACGTCGCGTCCAAAATTAAAGTGTCTTGGCACTTCGAGCTTGAACTCCCTCGCGGTCTGCGCGTAGTCAAGCATGGGTGTCAGATTCATTTTGTCTCTTCCTGGCTGAGCTGACATATGCGATGTCGATCAGTTCTTAGAAATGAAAATGCGACTACAACATGATTGCAGTCGCATATTTTTAGCACTCAGGTCATTTGAAAATACTCAGACAATTGTCAGAATCTCTTTGACTGGGAGGCGTGGTTTTTGTGGCCAGTTGCCAGGTGCTGCATAACCGACTGCCACGAGCATTGCAGGAATGTCATTTGCTGAAAGATTGAATTCCTTTGAGACGCCTACGGGATCAAAACCAATCATCGGACCGCTGACTAAACCCATGCCTTGTGCAGCCATCATCAATGCCATGGAGCCCAGAGAGGCTGAGCGGATCGCCTCATCGCGCTGGCGCTCTGGATTGCCTTCGTGACCGCTGGCTGCCATCGCCACCCAGCTATCAGCCATCTCTTGAGGCACAATGCCTGCATCGATAGAGGGTTTGATCGCATGTGCCAAGCCTTTGTGCGCTTCGAGCTTGCCGCAAATAATAAATGTCACGGCTGCATCAGCAATTTTTTGCTGACCATAGGCCACCGCTTTCAGTCGCTCCTTTGCCGCAGGAGTATGGACCGCGATGAATTTCCAGTTTTGAAAATTGAAGGCTGTTGGTGCGAGCGTTGCCAGACGGGTGAGCTCTTCAATATCTGCAACGCTCAGTGTCTTGGTTGTATCAAACTGATTCGCGGAGATGCGTTGTTCAAGCAGGGTAGTGATAGCTGATTTCATAAATTTTACCGGAGTGTTGAAAGTGATTCTGGCACGGGCTTTAGAATAATCCGCGTCGTTTTATCTTGACTGTTCAGTGGTTCCCAGGATCTGCGATACGTCCAACTGATGGGTTGATCCTTTCTGCACGGGAAGTCTGGGTCCATTTTAATTGACCATTTTTGTATGGAAGGCGCCCCCATCAATTCCGGCTGGCCAGAATTGCCGACTATGGATTCTGGCGCAAGCTCTTTAAAAATATAGCAACGACGTTCGCGCGTGAGTGCCATGAGCTCCCAGTGATAACCTGTTGTGAGGTTTCCTTCGATTTCGGCTATCAGCGTCTGGTGCGCGTTGATTTCAACAGTTTGTGTCTGATCCGGCAAAAGCCTGATCTGAATAGTCTCAGGACTGGTCGTGGCCGTGGTGCACGCCACAAGCAATAATGCTGCCGCTGTGCTCGTGGCTGCTCCAAGGTAGCGATTATGCAGCTTCATAATCAGAGCGCGAGTGCGAGTAATTCTGCACTATGAATCGCCTCGGTCTGCGCACCATCTTTGATCTGATGCCTGCAACTAGTACCGTCTGCTACGACGACTGAACCGTCAGGACGTTTGCGCACAGCGGGTAGCAGGCTGAGTTCTGCCATCGCGATAGATGTTTCGTAATGTTCTGCTTCATAACCAAAACTGCCTGCCATTCCACAGCAAGATGATTCGATTGTTGATACTTTCAGTTCAGGGATCCAGCCAAGTACGGTTTGAACGGGCGAGAGCGCATCAAATGCTTTTTGGTGGCAATGTCCATGCAGCATGGCTATTTTGGCTTCAATGGGTTTGAGCGAAAGTTCAAAACGTCCCGCCTTTTTTTCTTTGACGAGGAATTCTTCAAACAGAAAGGCGTGCTTTGAGAGTTGCTCGGCCTCTTGACCATAACCATACTGCAGGAATTCATCACGCAAGGTCAGCAGGCAAGAGGGCTCAAGACCCACAATCTCCACACCGCGCTGTACAAAAGGCATCAGTGTATCCAGTGTGCGACGTGCTTCGGTTTTTGCTTCGTAGATCAAGCCCGCAGACAGGAATGTACGGCCACAGCATAGTGGGCGTTCTCCCGCACGCGTATTGAAATGAACCTTGTAGCCTGCAGCCTCCAGCACGCGTTGCGCTGCCAGTGCGCTGCCCTGATCGAGGTAATTATTAAAGGTATCCACAAAGAGTAGAACCTCTTTGGTTTGAATGGCAGGTGTAGTCGCGTCGTGAGACTGTAAGAAAGGTTTGTGGAATAGGGGTAAGGTGCGTTCGCTGGCAAGTCCGATTCTGTGCTTGATCCAGGCTCCGATAACCGGGGTGCGTTCGGCCGCATTGAGCAAGCCGCCGACTTTGCTCGCCCAGGGTGCATAACGCGGCATAAATGCGATCAGGCGCTCGCGCATGGAGCTGCCGTGTTTATCTGACCAGGCTGCACGGGCTTCGATTTTCATCTTGGCCATATCCACACCTGTTGGACAGTCCCGTTTGCACCCCTTACACGACACGCAGAGATCCAGTACATCCTTGACTTCCTGACTCGCGAGTCCTTCAGTACCAAGTTGTCCGGATAACGCCAGTCGCAAAGTGTTTGCACGTCCGCGCGTCACATGCTGTTCGTCCTTCGTCACCCGGTAGCTCGGACACATGGTCCCCGCATCAAATTTTCTGCAGTGTCCATTGTTGTTACACATCTCGACGGCGGAGGCTAAGCCATTGCTTGCATCCATACCTGTGCCGGGTTTTGTTTCCAGACCCGTTAAAGGATCCCTCAGGACATTCCATGCAGACCAGTCGAGCGCTGTTTTCATTTCTGGGACGGCATAGTCTGGACCGAAACGGAAGTTGCTGCGATCATCCATTTTGGGTGGATTGATCATCTTGTCCGGATTAAAACGATTGTCTGGATCAAACAGTGTTTTGATTTCAGTAAAGGCCTGATGAATGCGAGGACCGTACTGCCACTGGACCCATTCTCCACGACACAGTCCATCACCGTGCTCGCCAGAAAATGCCCCTTTATATTCCCGGACAAGCTGACTGGTTTTTTCGGCGATCTCTCGCATTTTGGCAGCGCCATCTCGACGCATATCCAGAATAGGGCGCACGTGTAGCGTGCCGACGCTTGCGTGGGCATACCAGGTACCCTCGGTACCGTACTGGTGAAATACTTCAGTCAGCCGGCTGGTGTATTCGGCCAGGTGTTCTAGCGGAACGGCACAGTCTTCTACAAAGGAAACGGGCTTACCATCACCTTTCATACTCATCATGATATTCAAGCCAGCTTTACGCACATCCCATAGTGCTTTTTGTGCAGAGGCCTCTGGCATTTTGACTACACAACCTGGCAGACCCAGATCACTTAGCATCGCATCCAGTTCGTCAAGCTTCTTAATCAGTGCTGCATGTTCTTCACCAGCAAACTCTACCAGCAGGATTGCTGCAGGCTGACCCACCAGTGCCTTTTTAATGACAGGTCTGAAGGCAGGATTTTCCATTGCCAGATCAATCATCGTGCGATCGACTAGCTCAACAGCTGTAGGCTGGAGTTTGACGAGATGCTGAGCGGTTTGCATCGCTTTATAGAAACTCTCAAAATTCACAACACCCAGTGTTTTATGCACAGGTAATGCACTCAGTTTGAGAGTGAGCTGCCGGCTGTAGGCGAGGGTACCCTCGGAGCCTACCAACAGATGAGCGAGGTTTGCGACGCCGTCATCTGTATAGGCTCGCGGGTTCTGACAATCAAAAATATCCAGGTTGTAGCCTGCAACACGTCGCAAGACTTTTGGAATTCTCTCGGCAAGCTCACCACGTTCACGGGTCGCGATCAGTTTGAGCTGAGCGAGTATGCCTAGCAGACGTTCACCTGATACAGGCTGGTTTAACGAGCCAAACCGTGCTTGCGTACCATCTGCAAGGACCGCATCAATCGAGTCAACGTTATGGACCATGTTGCCATATTCGATCGAGCGTGAGCCACAGGAGTTGTTACCTGCCATGCCACCAATCGTACATTGAGCGCTCGTCGATACATCGACTGCAAACCATAAACCGTGGGGCTTGAGCCAGGCATTCAGATGGTCAAGCACGATTCCGGGTTCAACGGTCACAGTCCGTGCAACAGGATCAAAGTCGATCACATTACACAGCCATTTACTGTTGTCTATGATGAGTGCTTCGCCAACGGTCTGGCCACACTGACTGGTACCTGCTCCGCGAGAAAGCACGGGTACCTTCTGGTCGCGAGCGATATCAAGGGCGCGCAAGACATCGGCCTGGTCGCGCGGCACCACCACGCCAGTTGGCATGATCTGATAGATCGATGCATCGGTTGAATAGCGACCGCGACTGGCTGCATCAAACAACACGTCACCACGCAACTCTTTATGCAGCATCCTGGCCAGTGGTGACTGGGCGGCGGATGCCTGTGGGGTGAAATGTAATGGCTTGATGCCGGGTGCGAGGCGAGAAAGGCTCATAATTATGCTGAGAAATAATCCATAGCTGCCTGAACACCGCTGCCAGCAAGCTTTACGCCCGAAAGCTTAAGTCCCATTTCGACGCCGGCAAGAGTCGCCATCAGTGTCAGGTCGTTGCTGTCACCAAGGTGACCAATGCGGAACATCCGGCCTTTCAGTTTGCCCAGGCCTGTCCCGAGTGACAGATCAAAACGTTTCTGAATGAGTTTACGTATCTCGTCTGCATCCACACCCTCGGGTGTGATGACGCCTGTGAGAATAGGGGAGTAGAGTGAGGTGTCGGCACACTGGATTGGCAGGCCCCAGGCATTGACCGCAGCGCGTACGCCCGCTGCCCAGCGCTGGTGACGTGCGAAGACATTGTCCATGCCTTCTTCATCGAACATGTCGAGTGCTTCTGACAGACCATACAGCAAGTTCGTGCTGGAAGTATAGGGCCAGTATCCACCCTTGTTCATTTCAATGATCTCATCCCAACCCCAGAATGCGCGTGGCATTTTTGCTGTTTTTGATGCTTCAATTGCTTTGGGGGATAACGCATTGAATGAAATACCTGGCGGCAACATCAGACCCTTTTGTGATCCGCTGATGGACACGTCAATTCCCCACTCGTCATGTCTGAAATCCGCACTGCCCAGACCGGAAATCGTGTCGACTAAAAGCAAGGCCGGGTGTTTAGCCGCATCCATTGCTTTGCGCACTGCAGCAATGTCAGAGGTCACCCCTGTAGAGGTTTCATTATGCACAACACAGACCGCCTTGATGGCATGCCCCGTGTCCTGCTTGAGGCGCTCAAGAATCATGTCTGCCTGCACACCCTGTCGCCAGCCAGCCGCCTGAGGAAGAACAGCGTCAGAGCCCTGATAGCTCAGAATTTCCGTTTTCAGTCCCATCCGGGTTGCGAGCTTATTCCACAGTGATGCAAACTGACCTGTCTCGAACATCAGAACGTGATCGCCCGGGCTGAGCGTATTGACCAGCGCGGCTTCCCATGCGCCCGTGCCTGAGGCGGGATAGATCACTACGGGGTGTTTAGTTTTAAAAACCTTTTGCATCCCGGCAATAACTTTCAGTCCAAGCGCGCCGAACTCCGGGCCACGGTGATCGATCGTGGGGTAGCTGATTGCACGCAAAATACGATCTGGAACGGGACTTGGGCCTGGGATTTGCAGGAAATGGCGGCCGGTCGGATGAAAGTCGAGCTTGATCATGGGAATTCCAGTCTTTGTAATCAGAGCAAATTACCACAAGAGCACACTACAATCTACAGAGAACGCTTAACATCAGACTGCATCACTCAAGCGCTGCTTGAAAATTGAAGAATCAAACCCATATAGATTTGGATATTTTTCAGGTCAGGACGTCTTGATCAGCAGATTTTCTGACCTTGAGTGAGTTTTCATGCGCTGAAAGCGTAGGTCGTGAGTACTTAACTGCGGTCTTCAAGGAAAGGATTCATCAAATGAATAGCCAGGAACGTGACGCACTAAATCTTTTCTTACAGCAACTCGCGCAGGCTCCCGCTCCCCAAAAGGAACCGGAAGCTGATGCATTGATTGCCAAAACGATAACTGCCCAGCCTGACGCTGGTTATTTACTTGTGCAACGAGCTATGCAGCTGGATTATGTACTGCAACAATCGCAAGCCAAAGTCGCTGAGTTACAGGCTGAACTGGCGCGTGCCAAAGCAGGCAACCAAACGAGCTTTCTAGGCGATGCGTATGCCTGGGGACGTGGACCCGCAGCGCCTGTTGCAGGCGTCGGTTCGGGCGTCCATCCCGCTGCAGGTGGTGTGCGTCCCGCTGCACAGATGTCGGCTGTTCCATCACAACCTGCAACCGCGGCTGCAACGACTGCACCCGCTGCAGCTGCCGCGCCTGCTCCCTGGGGTTCAAGTGTCATGGGAACTGTAGCAACGACGGCTGCGGGTGTTGTTGCGGGTTCATTCCTGTTTCAGGGAATCCAGAATCTGATGGGTAATCACAGCCCGGGTGGTGGGTTTGGTAATCAAGCCACAAACACGCCCACCGCGCCTGCAACAGTTAATGAAACGACAGTCAATAATTACTATGCTAACGATCCGTCCGCTGATCAGGCTTATACGGATGGCGGTACGTCCTATGCCGATGCAAGCGACAGTTTCGAGAGTGATGATTTCGGTTCGGATGACAGCGATTTCGCCTAATGACTATTAAAAAAACTCAACGCTTTGGTTTGTTGGCACCTTCCTCAAATTCCACTCAGGAACCAGAGTTTGTTCAGGTTTTACCTGCCAATGTTTCTCTTCACTGTGCCCGTTTGTCACTCAGGACGATTGATCCTGAGTCAACGGTGCGCATCGTTGCCGAACTCGATGCTGAGGTGCAAAAACTGGCTGACGTCGCGGTAGATGCGATCGTGTTGTCGGCCACAGCGCCTTCGACGCGAATGGGTAAGGGCTACGACCAGGAATTATGCCGACGTATCGAACATGTCAGTGGTAAGCCTGCCACGACTGCGGCGACCGCTATGATGCAGGCTTTCGATGTGCTTGGTATCAAACGCATTGCACTTGCAGCCCCCTGGGCTGCACAGACAAATCAAACCGTGGCCGCTTTTATCGAAGCCAGCGGCATCAAAGTAGTAAGCCAGCATGCAATGGGTATCGTCAGCAACCTCGAGGTTGGCCTGCTTGATTCCCAGACAGCATATGATCTGGGACGCGAGGCTGACCGTGATGACGCCGATGCGATATTCCTGGCCTGTGGAAACTGGATGACGATGGACATCGTTGAGCAGCT
>JAUSCY010000013.1 GCA_030650995.1 Sheuella sp.
CTCGTCATAGCGCATGCTTGAGGAGGAGTCTGCGCTGAGCTCGAAGATGAGCGCTGGGTTATCCGGGCTGGCTGCGACTTGTGCAGCAAACAGCGCGGGCAGGCTCTGCGGCTGAACAGATAAGTCAACCAATGGACCGCAAGAATCTTTCAATACTGTCGCGCGTTGCGTCTTGCTGATCATTGGCAATGACATGACTGGCATGTCTGGTGCACCGAGCATCGCTTCGGTTAAATCAATCAAGCATGCAGACCAGTTTGAAACACTACTTTCATTAAATAGATCTGCGTCGTACTCAAACACTCCGCAGACATTACCCGATGCAAGTGGTTCGAGCGCGAGTGTCAGGTCAAACTTAGTGGTTGCCAGCCCGACGGGAACTGTTTCTACGGTTGTACCTGCCAACGCAAAATCAGAATTTCCATGATTTTGATAGGAAAGCATCGTTTGAAATATCGGTGTGTGATCTAGAGAGCGAGCAACACCAATTTCTTCGACTAATAGTTCAAAAGGTAGATCTTGATCAACGATTGCTGATTCGACTTGTTTTTTGGTTTGTGTGATCAACTCTCGCGTCGTGCTTTGGTTGCTCGTTAAAACAGGAATGGCCAGTGTATTGAGGAAAAAACCAACGATTTGCTCGGTTTCGGTGCGCGTTCGTCCGGAGATCGGCGAGCCAATTACAACAGTTGACTGTCCTGCAATTCGACAAAGTAATGCGCCATAAGCTGCAAGAAGAACGGTAAAGAAAGTGGTGTGCGATTCTCGAGCGAGATTTTCTAGGCCTTGTACTATTTTTGCGGGAATATCGACCTTTACATATCCAGCCTGGTGTGCGCGGTCAGGGTGACGAGTATGGTCCAGAGGTAATGTGAGTTTTTCGGGAATCCCGGATAATCTTTCTCTGGATCGAGAAAGTTTATCTGCGAGTTTCTTTTTAAGAACGGCTTCTTGCCAGTGTGCCCAATCGCTGTATTGAATCTGTAATTCAGGCAAAGCAGGTGATAAGTCCTGGATCAAAGCAGCATAGGCGAGCTTTAATTCTTGTCCGATAATGGCCCAGGATCTCCCATCTCCAGCATGATGATGCATGGTAAGCATCAGTATGTGTTCGTCTGGACTAATTACGATCAGAGATGCACGAAATGGTATATCGATGGCAAGGTTAAACGCAGTGGACGCTTCTTCACGAATCAATCTGTTGACGCGTTCTACACATTGATCTGGCTGTGTCGTGTGCTCGGAACATAAGTCAGTAATACGCAGAACATCTTGAAGATTGGGTACGTCAGCCAAAATACCTGCAGGATGGCCATTTTCACTTTCCGTGATCAACGTACGCAAAGACTCGTGGCGTTCGATAATTGATCTTAGTGCGTGCGTCAACGCATCCGTATTTAATTCGCCATGCAGTCGCATGGCAATCGGCATGTTATAGGTCGATGCACTTTGCTCGATTCTGTCCAGTGTCCAGAGTCTGCGTTGTCCGTAAGATAGGCTGATTTTAGTAGTCAATTTTCAATTCTCAGTAATACGACCAAAACCTCGGGTGAGCATTGGCTCATCATCGTCTTCCAACGATTCAAGGTGTGGAGCAAGTGTCTCTGGTGTGGTGAATTCAAAAAGCGTGCGCAATGGGAGCACAGTACCGTTAAGAGTGCGCATCCTTGCAATCAATCGCATAGCCAGCAAAGAGTGACCGCCAATTGAAAAGAAACTGTCATCCACACTTACAAGTTCTGTTCCCGTGACTTCGCTGAACAACTCACAAAGCAGTGTTTCGTTTTCTGTTGATGGTGCACGATAAATATTTTCACTACTTCGTGCTTCTGGAAGTGGCAGTGCCCGACGATCCAGTTTTCCATTTGGTGTAAGAGGCAAACTCACTACTTCAAGAAAATAGCTAGGGACCATATATTCAGGCAAATGTGCAGCCAGAGTTGTTCTGAGTGCAGCACGCTGGGGGGCTGTTTGCTGAGGGTAGGTTACAAAATAAGTGACTAAACTCTTAATGCCATTTACATCGCGGGCAATCACAGCAACTTGAGCGAAACATTCAAAATATTTCAAAAGTGCAGACTCAATCTCACCCATTTCGATTCTGAATCCGCGTAACTTGACTTGCTCGTCTACGCGGCCAAGATAATCAATCTGATCATTCCGTTTGCGCGCAAGATCACCGCTGCGGTACATGCGTGCACCTGACTCAGTAAATGGACAGGCAATAAATTTTTCAGCTGTCATGCCTGGTTTACCTAAGTAGCCACGTGCCAATCCAATACCAGCAATGTAGAGTTCTCCTACAATCCCGTCAGGAACGAGATTTAAGGACTGATCAAGAATATAAAGTTGAGTGTTGCTGATTGGTTTACCGATCGGGGGAAACTCGGCCCATTCTTTGGGATCGTCAGGCATTGAAAAATTACTGACTACATGAGCTTCTGTTGGGCCGTAAAAGTTGTGTAGTCTAGATTCCGGATGCGTGATGAATGCGGAACGTATTTCTGGAGTAATTTGCAATTGTTCTCCAGCAGTAAAAACTTGATCAGGCCAGCCAGGGTGATCAAAACTATTACGGGCTTCAGCAAGGCTCGATAAAACGACGAATGGTGCGAATAAATGTTGGACCTGTTGAGCATGCATATGCTCAAGCAGTGTGCGGCTATCCCGACGGCATTGCTCATCGACAAGCACTAGCGCGGCACCACTCGTGAGTGCAGAAGCAATTTCCTGGGCAGATGCATCAAAACCAACCGGCGAGTACTGTAAAACGCGTGGGGTGTCAGCCGGGAGGTGATGTTCTTTCCACTTGACCAGATTACCGAGTGCGCCATGTAAGAAACTCACGCCTTTCGGCTTTCCTGTGCTTCCTGAGGTATACATTACATAGACAAGATTATCTGGAGTGACAGGAGATGAACGTTCAGTGTCTGAAATACTATGCACTGGAAGAGATCGAATATTTTGAGCCACCATGACATCATCGATGATCCATGCTTGTGGCAGGCTCTCAACATTTATGTCGGCATTGAATGCTTCATATCTGTTGCGTGTGCAGAGAAAGGCCACAGCACGACTATCGGACAGCATGTAAGACAGGCGAGCAGTTGGGTAGTTTGTATCAAGAGGCAGGTATGCTGCGCCCGCTTTGATGGTCGCAATAATTGCAATAATCATCGCGGGTGAACGGTCAATCAGGATTCCAACGATTTGATCAGTTTGTGTACCTTGGTTGAGAATATATCTCGCGAGTTGATTGGACGCTTCATCGAGTTCTCTATAACTGATGACTTCACCATCGGATATGAGTGCTGTTGCACCAGGTGTTCGTTTAACTTGTTCCTCAAACGCTTGTGTAAAGACAAGATAACTGGGCTCAACTGAAAGGCAGTCACCCGCGCTTGAGCGAATCAGGCAGGCTTGTGTCTCGCTATCCATAATAGGTAATAACGCAATGGGCTGTTCAGGATACTGACAAAGTGCCGAAGTGAGCGTGCAAAAAGCCTTGACCCAATTAGCTACACTTGCTTGATCAAATAAGTCCTGATCAAATTCAAAATCTCCTTTTAACGTTCCATCCTGCTCTTTGCTCAGGTGAAGCGTCAGATCAAATTTGGAAGTGGGTAAATCCACTGCTTGTGATTGACAGGCAATGTTTTGAAACGAAAATGAAGGCGTTGCATCGCTTTGAAATGCAAACATCGCCTGAAAAACAGGAGTATTAACCATTGAGCGACTCAGGTTTAATCCCTCTAATAATCGTTCAAAAGGAAGATCCTGATCTTCGAGTGCATCTTCAACGCTTTGGCGTGTCCGTGCAATCAGAGAAAGCCCAGAGCATTCGCCCTGGACGGAGATTGGTAATGCCAGTGTATTAAGTAAAAAACCAACAAGATTTTCAACTGATGCGTGATTACGTCCAGCAACGGGAGCGCCGATGACGATTTCATTTTGTCCGGCTAATCTGCTCAAGGTTGCAGCATAGGCAGCCAGTACCACGGTAAATAGGGTTGTGCCTTGCACGCGTGCGAGGTGCTCGAGTTGACGCACTGTCTGG
>JAUSCY010000017.1 GCA_030650995.1 Sheuella sp.
AACCTATCTGGGTGGTTCCAAGCGTGTTGTGGGTAACGTACAGTTCTACCTGCCATTCCCAGGTACCAATCAGGATCGCACCTTACGCTGGTTTGTGTTTGCTGACGGTGGTCAGGTGTTTGGAACGGACGGTTACGGTAACGACACTGCTATGAACTTTAGCCAGCTTCGTTATTCTGCCGGTATAGGTTTGACTTGGATTTCACCACTTGGTCCTTTGCAGCTGTCTTATGCAAAGCCACTGAATGCTCAGGAATCTGACAATACTCAGGTTTTCCAGTTCCAGATCGGAACCGGTTTCTAAGTGTCATTTAATGGCACAATAGCAAGCTGAAATTTTGTTTTTACGTAGGACTTAAATAATGTCTGTATCTATCAAAGCAATTCGCACTTCTTCTGTATCAAAACGTCTTGCCTGGATGCTTGCGTCTGCGGCTATTGCTTGCACTGCAGTAGGTTTTGGATCTGCACAGGCTCAAGGCACAAAGTTAGGCTTTGTGAATACTGAGCGTATTTTGCGTGATTCAGCTCCCGCTAAAGCAGCACAATCAAAAATTGAAGGCGAATTCAAAAAGCGCAACGATGATCTTGAGCGCTTAGCTAATAATCTGCGTAGCTCCGCTCAGAAGTTTGAAAAAGACGCACCTGTTCTTTCTGAATCAGACCGTAACAAGCGTCAGCGCGAACTCGCCAATATTGATGCAGATCTTCAGCGTAAGCGCCGTGAATTCCAGGAAGATTTCAACCGTCGTCGCAACGAAGAGTTTGCTTCAATTGTTGAAAAAGCGAACATCGCTATCAAGCGTATCGCCGAACAGGAAAACTACGACGTCATCATTCAGGATGCTGTCACAGTTAACCCGCGCATTGATATCACCGACAAGGTGATCCAGTCGCTCGGTAAGTAATCCAGTATCAAGTATGCCCGTTCTGTTAAACCCCGACCGGGCGCCCTCGCTTTCTGAATTGTTGCGCGCCATTCCTGGTGGTCTCGTTCAGAAAATTGTACCAGGCACTGGCCAGTGGGATAATCCCGTCATTTCTGGGATTGGCTCTCTGGCGAACGCTGGTAGTGGTGAAATTTCCTTTATTGTTCATCCAAAATATCTCGATCAGCTGGCACAGACAAAAGCCTGCGCGGTCATTGTGCTGCCCGAGATAGATGAGCAACTTTCACTTGATCCAGGCGCCGCGCCTTTTGCCCGGGTTGTATGTAAACACCCATATCTGCTCTATGCGCGGATTGCTCAGTGGTTTGACTGGGCAAGACAGTCTGCGCGTGAAACGGCTATTCATCCGACAGCGGTGATTGATCCTTCGGCAGTGATTGCCAAGAGCGTAACGGTCGGACCGCACGTGGTCATCGGGCCACGATGCAAAATTGATGCGATGACGCAGATTGCTGCCGGCTGCGTGCTGGGAGCGGATATTGAAATCGGTCCCTCCAGTTTGTTGCATCCGCGTGTTTCCATTTATGACGGCGTCAAAATTGGTGCGCGCGCCATTATTCACAGTGGTGCAGTACTCGGTGCGGATGGTTTTGGTTTTGCACCTGATCCGACTCTTGCTCGTGGTGCCTGGGGCAAGATCCCCCAGCTTGGAAGCCTCATCATTGGTAATGATGTTGAAATCGGAGCCAATACGACAGTTGATCGCGGTGCGCTTGAGAACACCATTCTTGAGGATGGTGTAAAGCTCGACAACCAGATCATGATTGCTCACAACTGTCATATCGGTGCACATACGGCAATGGCTGCCTGTGTAGGGGTGGCAGGTTCAACCACGATTGGCGCACGTTGCACAATTGGTGGCGCGTCAATGATCTCAGGTCATCTTACGATTGGTGACGATGTGCACGTGTCTGGCGGCACGGCGATTACGGCCAATGTCAGCAAACCCGGTCGTTACACGGGCGTCTTCCCTTTTGCAGAACATGTTGACTGGCAAAAAAATGCCGCTGTTCTTCAGCAGTTGTCATCTTTGCGCAAACGCTTGCGCAAACTTGAAAAAGATTAATCCAACATCAGACATTTCGGACATATTGCACCCGGAACGATGAATTCACTTTTGCACGACAGGAATTAGCCATGGAATTAGACATTAAAGGTATTCTCGAGAGTCTGCCCCATCGTTACCCGATGCTGCTAATTGACCGTGTGATTGAAATGGTTCCCGGCAAGTCGATCAAGGCATTAAAAAATGTCTCGATCAATGAACCCTTTTTTACCGGACACTTTCCGCATCATCCTGTCATGCCTGGCGTCCTGATTCTGGAAGCAATGGCTCAGGCGGCTGCCATTTTTTCCTTTGCTGACGAAACAGGACTCAAGCCTAAAAACGAAGAAATTCTGTATTACTTTGTTGGCATTGATGAAGCGCGTTTCCGACGCCCGGTTGTGCCTGGCGATCAATTGCTGATTGAAGTTGTCGCAGAGCGCTTAAGCCGCAAAATATGTAAATACCAGGCCCATGCTTTTGTCGATGGTGAGAACGTTGCACAAGCAAAACTCATGTGCGCAATTCGGCCAATGGAAAAGTAAATGACTGCCTTGATTCATCCTACAGCGCTGATCGATCCTAAGGCTGAACTGCATTCCAGCGTCGAAGTTGGTGCTTATTCCATCATCGGACCAAACGTCATAATTGGTGCCCAGACCGTAGTGGGCTCGCATTGTGTGATCGACGGTTACACAACCATCGGTGAGAACAATCAGTTTTACCGCTTTTGTTCAATCGGTGGAATGCCTCAGGACAAAAAATACGCTGGTGAGCTAACCAAGCTAGTGATGGGCGACCGCAATATGGTCCGTGAATATGTCACGATCAACACCGGTACGATTCAAGATGGTGCCACGACCAGACTAGGTTCAGATAACTGGATCATGGCATACGTCCATGTCGCGCATGACTGCCAGATCGGTAGCCAGGTCATTCTTGCAAATGGTGTCCAGATGGGCGGCCATGTGCATATCGGTGACTGGGCGATTGTTGGTGGACTGGCAGCTGTACATCAGTTTGGCCGTATCGGTGCGCACTCCATGACCGGGGGGCAGAGCGCTGTGCATAAAGACATACCTCCCTATGTAATGAGTGCAGGCAATCCTTGCGTGCCTGTCGGCATAAACAGCGAAGGACTCAAGCGACGTGGCTTTTCAGCAGAATCCATATCCGCGCTACGCGACGCCTACAAAATCATTTATCGCCGCGGTCTTTCACTCGACGATGCAAAAGCAGAGATCCGTGCACGCCAGCTTTCAGAGCCTACTGTATCGGAGGCTTTGCAGCCTTTGCTGGAGTTTCTGGATAAAAGCGAACGGGGCATCATACGACCATGACGTGGCGTCTTGGAATCGTTGCTGGCGAGCCTTCGGGTGATCTGATCGCGGCAAGGGTTCTGGCAGGTCTCAAACAAGCGGACCCCAGTGTTCAGGCTGAAGGTATTGGTGGTCCCCAACTTGCGGGTCAGGGCGTCAATATCTGGCACCCGATGCACGCGCTTTCGGTCTTCGGTTATGTTGATGCGTTCAAACGTTTGCCAACACTGATCAGGACCTATCAGAACGTTAAAAACAGATGGTTGTCTGATCACCCAGCAATCTTTCTTGGTGTTGATGCACCGGACTTTAATTTGCGTCTGGAGCATCGTCTAAAGTCCGCAGGAATTCCAACCATTCATTTTGTTGGGCCGTCAATTTGGGCGTGGAGATACGAACGGATTCATTTTATTAAACAAGCTGTTTCCCACATGCTTGTGCTTTTTCCTTTCGAAGAAGCGATCTACCGAAAAGAAAATATTCCTGTTACCTATGTCGGGCATCCGCTTGCGGACGCGATCGAAATTGAGCCTGATCAAACTGCTGCGCGTCTGCGAATCGGCCTGGATATCGACTGCCGCGTACTGGCCATCTTGCCAGGCAGCAGGTCGTCTGAGATCAACCTCATGGCACCTCGTTTTTTACAGGCGGCACAACAGCTTGTAAAACGCGATCCAAAGCTGATTTGCGTTGTGCCCATGGTCAATGCCCAGCGTGAGAAAGAATTTAAGAAGTATCTGAATCAGTACCCAGTACCTAATTTACGCTGCATCACCGCTACACCAGAGCAGTCTGCTGGACGACCTGTCGCGTGGGACGTACTTGAGTCCTGTAATGTCAGTCTTGTGACAAGCGGCACAGCCACACTTGAGGCAGCACTGTTCAAGTGTCCAATGGTTATTTCTTATGTGCTGAGTCCTCTCATGCGGAAAATTATGGCCTGGAAATCTGGTCAGCAACGCCCGTATCTGCCCTGGGTCGGCTTGCCCAATGTGCTGAATAACGATTTTGTTGTCCCTGAGTTACTTCAGGATGAGGCAACACCCACGCAGCTCGCTGCAGAAGTGTGGGATTTATTAACGAATGATCACCGCTCCGAGCAGATAAAACGCAGATTTACGGAGATGCATCGCACCCTTCAGTGCGACACACCCACTCGCACCGCCCATGCAATTTTGCAAGTACTCGATGAGCACCGCTAAAATTCCTCGCAGTAAGCGACTGTCCACACATCAGCCTGATTTATTTGCCAGCCTTTCACAAGACGCCGAGCTTGTAGCTGGGGTTGATGAAGCGGGCAGGGGGCCACTCGCGGGAGATGTGTTCGCGGCCGCCGTTATACTTGATCCATTAAAACCCATCTCAGGGCTCGCGGATTCCAAAGTGCTGACACCAGCCCGACGCGATGCGCTGGCCATTGAGATTCAAGAAAAAGCACTCTCCTGGTCTATTGCGTTTGCGACAGTAGAAGAAATTGATCAGATTAATATTTTGCAGGCAACACTGCTTGCAATGAAGCGCGCTGTTGAAGGTTTGCATATTGCACCTGAGCTTGCACTCGTTGATGGCAATCAGCCGCCTCGTCTCGCTTGCAAAATCCAGACAGTGGTCAAGGGAGACTCTTTGATCGAGTCGATCTCTGCCGCATCCATTCTCGCTAAAACCGCCAGAGATCACGACTTATTTAGATTGCACGCGCTGTATCCAGAATACGGATTTGATCTGCATAAAGGCTATGGCACTGCATTACATATGGCAAGGCTAAAACAATTTGGCCCAAGCGCTGTGCACCGCCGCAGTTTTGCACCCGTGCGCGTTTTACTGGAGTCCAAATAAATGAAATTAATCGAATCCCGTGCAAATCCTTTATTCAAACAATTATATAAATGGCAGTCCTCAGCAGGTCGCCGTGGCGAACCTGTTCTGCTTGATGGAATCAATCTTTGTGAATCCTGGCTGACTGCCAAAGGTCAGCCTACACATGCTATTTTTGATATGGACCGGATCAATCAGCCAGGTCTGAGTCAATTGATTGAAAAACTCAATGTCGAAGTCTGTATTTCAATGCCAGGAACTCTGTTACGCAGTCTGACCAGTGTCGATACTGATCAAGGCGTACTGTTTGTTATTCAGCCTAAGGTCAATACGGTCCCCTTGCGGCTCAAAGACTCCGTTGTCATGCTGGATCGCATTCAGGATCCTGGCAATGTTGGCGCAATTTTACGTACCTGTGCGGCGGCGGGTATTCGTCGTGTACTTGCAGCGACAGGTACCGCCTCACTCTGGTCACCCAAGGTTTTACGCAGTGGTCAGGGTGCGCATTTCGCTTTGCAATTACATGAGCAGGTTGACCTCATGGCCGTTGCGTCGACGCTGGAAATGCCATTAGTTGTGACTACGCTGGACGATGCACAGGATTTATTCACAACAGCACTGCCCGCGCAATGCGCCTGGGTCTTTGGACATGAGGGGCAGGGCGTAGACGTTCAGTTGCTGCGCCGTGCTGATCTCAAAGTAAAAATTAATCACGAGCTCGGCCCCATTGAGTCGCTCAATGTTACGGCTGCTGCAGCAATTTGTCTGTTTGAACAGCGTCGTCAGGCGATGTCAGCAGTCAAGCCATAATCGCTTGATCTGAGCGGCCGTATCAGAGCGGCCGCATCAGAATGGCCGTATTAATAGGCTGAATGTTTGTCGAGACCGACTTCCTGCAAGACGGTCGTCGAAATCTCTTCAATTGACTTGGTCGTTGTCGACAGCATTGGAATACCATCGCGTCGCATCAGACGTTCGGCCTCCGCCACTTCGTAGCGGCACTGTTCCAGGGATGCGTACTTGCTGTCTGGTCTGCGCTCGTGGCGGACTTCAGTCAGGCGTTCAGGCTGAATAGTCAGGCCAAACAGTTTTTGTTTGAAAGGGGTAATAGTCGAGGGCAGAGCGCCACGCTCGAAATCCTCAGGTATTAAGGGAAAGTTAGCTGCCTTCACGCCGTACTGCATCGCTAAATACAGACTTGTTGGGGTTTTGCCACATCTCGAAACACCCACCAGAATGACATCTGCCTGAGCGAGCCCAGAGACAAACTGACCGTCATCATGGGATAAGCTGAAATTAATAGCCTCTATCCGATTGCGGTACTGTGTGGAGCTGACAGCGTTATGAGACTTGCCGATCGAATGGCTGGATTTCATACCCAGATTATGTTCAAGAGGCTCTACAAAAGCACCGAACAAATCAAGAAATAAGGCGTTTGCCAGCTTGATCCGGCAGAGGACCTCCTGATTCACCAGTGTAGTAAAAACAATCGGTTGAAATCCCTGGTCGGCTGCACAACGGTTTATCCGCTGGACGACGCCATCTGCTTTTTCGACAGAGTCGATGAAGGGCACGCGTACCTGCTTAAACGTCACGGATTCAAACTGCGAAAGTACAGAATGGCTGAAAGTTTCAGCTGTAATGCCTGTGCCATCTGAAATGATAAAAACGATTCGATCCATCGCGGGTATGCTCACAAAAAATGTTCTGCCAACCAATCACGGGTAGTATAATGCGGTGCAACAAAAAAGTTCGCCCGGCATACATTGCAACAAGACTAAAGCAGGCAACCGCGAGGCTGTCAGTGCGATAACTTGTTCAGTTGAGGCCAGTTTGGTCAGAGTTTGCGCTAATACTGCGCGTATCTTGACCAAACTCGCTTTCTCACATTGTAAAGGGTGACTTTCATGTCATATGTCGTTCCATTCGAGCAGCTCCGCATGACGGATGTTGACTCAGTCGGGGGTAAAAACGCTTCTCTAGGCGAAATGATCAGCCAACTCGCTCACGCGGGTGTTCGTGTACCAGGTGGTTTTGCCACAACTGCGGAGGCTTTTCGTGACTTTTTGTCAGGGACAGGCCTGGATAAGCGTATTGCTGATCGTTTGCTGACGCTTAATCCTGATGACGTCCGTGAACTCGCCGTTGCCGGCGGTCAAATTCGTCAGTGGATTGTTGAGGCACCATTGCCCCAGAGACTGCATGACGAAATTACTGCCGCGTTTGCTGAGCTAGATGCTGACGGAAAGGGTTCCTTTGCCGTACGCTCTTCAGCCACGGCTGAAGATCTACCTGACGCTTCGTTTGCTGGTCAGCAGGAAACCTTCCTTAATGTCGTCGGCATCGATGATGTGATCGACAAAATTCGTCATGTTTTTGCCTCACTCTACAACGATCGCGCCATTTCTTATCGTGTCCATAAAGGCTATGCGCACGGTGATGTCGCCCTCTCAGCAGGTATTCAGCGGATGGTGCGCTCCGATACAGGGAGCGCTGGTGTCATGTTTACCCTCGACACCGAATCCGGTTTTGATGGAGTCGTCTTCATCACTTCCTCATATGGTCTGGGTGAAACGGTTGTGCAGGGTGCTGTCAATCCTGATGAGTTTTACGTTTTCAAACCGACTTTGGCTTCCGGGTTTTATCCTATCGTCAGCCGTCGTATTGGCTCCAAACTCCTCAAGAAGGAGT